>JAYWCR010000207.1:0-21538 GCA_043780395.1 Sphingobacteriales bacterium | reverse complement strand
TGACTTTTCCCTGGACCTTACATTAACCCCTGAACAGACCAATTGATTAAATTTTTAACTATTGTTCGCCACGGCGAAACAGACCTGAACAAAAGAGGCATTGTACAGGGCAGGGGCATTGACAGCGACCTGAATGAAACAGGCAGAATGCAGGCAGAACAATTCTATCAGCTCTATAAAGACGAGAAATTTGACAAGCTTTATACCTCTACCCTGAAAAGAACCCATCAGACAATGGCTCATTTTATCTCCACAGGGCTTGCCTGGGAGCAGCTGAGTGCGCTGGACGAGCTTGATTGGGGTGTATTTGAAGGGGTGGAAGGAAGCGATACCATTCGTAAAAGCTTTAAAGAGCTGACTGATAAATGGATCTCCGGTGATTATCAAGCCCATTTTGAAAGGGGTGAAAGTCCGCTTGACCTGATTTCACGCCAGAAAGTTGGCCTGGGTACGATCCTTTCATTTCCTGAAGATGAAAATATACTGATCTGTATGCATGGGAGAGCATTGCGAATATTCCTCTGTTACCTGACTGGTGAACCTTTAAGCAAGATGGATCTTTTTCCACACCAGAACCTCTCTATGTATAAACTGGAGTATACAGGTAAAGAATTTAAAATTCTTGAATTCAATAATATCGTGCACCTGGGCTCTGAAATCCAGGAAGGCTAGATGACTAAGATCAGAATCTCTACCATCTCATACACAAATACCAAACCTTTTGTATATGGAATGCTTGCCCATCCTGAATTACTGGAAAAGGCAAGGATCATCTTTGATACACCGGCCGAAGCGGCAAGGAAACTTCTTTTTAAGGAAAGCGACCTTGGTATTATTCCGGTAGCTATGATCCCCGGACTGCCTGAATCCTATGTGCTTTCAGATTATTGTATCGGCGCCGATGGCCCTGTCAATTCAGTATTTATATTTTCGGAACTACCCATCGGTCAGGTGAGGTCGATCAGGCTGGATACGCAGTCAAGAACTTCCAATAACCTGGCAAGGGTGCTTTGCAGAAATTTCTGGAAAACAGATCCTGTTTTTCTGGATCCTGAATCCCCGAAGCACGCCGATGCCATCGTGCTGATAGGTGACAGAACGTTTTTACACCGCGATCGCTTTGCATTCCATTACGACCTTTCAGGAGAATGGAAAGATTTTACGGGCCTGCCATTTGTATTTGCTGCCTGGGTAGCCAATAAAGAACTGGAGCCTGCATTTATTTTTCTTTTTAATGAGGCAATAAAATTTGGAGTAGATCATATCGAAGATGTGCTGGCTGAGATCCCCGCTGTACCCGGCTTTGACCTTCGTGATTACCTGCTTCATAAACTCAGCTTTACCTTTGATGCAGAAAAAAGGAAGGGTCTGGAACTTTTCCTGTCGTACCTTAAAGAACTGGAGACCGAAAGAATATTTAATAATTCATGATTTAGAACCCGGTTCATTATTGAGCCGGGTTCTTAAGAACACGCAGGCGGTCAGGGCCAAGCTGTTCGTCTGAGAGAAGCTCACCCTGTATAATGGGCGCCTTCACCCCTTTGTCAAATACCATATCTCCTGTAAAGATCCGGGCCTCATCCCATAGACCTGCAGCTATAAACTGGTTGAGAAGATTTGCCCCTCCCTCAATGATCAGTGAATGCAGGTCCATCAGATAGAGCTGGTAGAGAAGGTACTGGGGTAGATACTCTTTGAATTCAAGGTGAATATAGTGAAGCATTCCTTCCTTACCTCCTTTCTGCCCGTTAAAAATATAGGTAGGCGTTTCATTGTCAAATAGATGCAGGTGCAAGGGTAATGTCAGGTTCCAGTCAATCACTGCACGCACAGGGTTCTTCCCGGGCCAGCGCCTGGATGTCAGGCGTGGATTGTCTACCAGAGCCGTTTTACGACCTACCAGAATACAGTCTTCTTCTGTTCGCCAGCGATGTACAAGAAGCTCAGAAAGTGCCGAACTGATGCGAAACGGAGCATAAGGCCCGGGACTTATTAATCCATTCCTGGTTTCTGCCCATTTCAGAATAATATAAGGTCTGTGATGTAAACTGGCAGTAAAAAAACGTTTATTAATTTCCATACATTCTTTTTCAAGGATGCCGCATACCACCTTTATACCAGCCTTGCGCAGCTTCTCAATTCCTTTGCCTGCTACTTTCTCTGATGGATCCTGACAGCCAATGATCACCTCAGGGATCTGGTAGCGGATAATAAGGTCTGCACAGGGAGGGGTTTTACCGAAATGGGAGCAGGGCTCCAGGGATACATAGATCCGGGCTTTTTTTAACAGCTCTTCGCCGTTCTCAAAATTTGCCAGCACCTGGTTTATCGCATTGGGTTCTGCATGTGCCTTTCCATACTGTTCATGCCAGCCCTCAGCAAGAATGGTGTCACCAAGCACGATCAGGGCTCCGACCATCGGATTAGGACTTACTTTTCCAGCTCCCTTTTTTGCAAGACGGATACACCGCTCCATAAAATATGCATGATTGAAGCTCATAGGAAGGGGTTCTTGTGGTGGAGAAGAAATTTGATTAATTTTGCATAAACATAGATATTATTGAATAGATCAACTACATTTCTGCTTCCGGAAGGGTATACACTGGCCATGTTACAGGCACAGGCCATTGAAATACTTTTTCAAAAATATGGACCAGAGGCAGGCCCGCTCGTTAAAATGCTTCTTTCTTTCTATACAGGACTTGAAAATTATCAGCTGATTTCCCGGCAGCACGACAAAATAGAAGCTCCTGTATATACGCAGGTCATGGAGGCCCTGATGCAGCTTCTTGAAGATAAACCCGTACAATATATTCTGGGCAGTACTGAATTTGCAGGTTTAATGCTCCGGACAGACCCGCGGGCATTGATTCCCCGGCCTGAAACAGAAGAGCTTGTGGAATGGATCCTTGAAGATCTCAGGGCTTCAGGGATTCTGGATCCGGCACCTTCCATACTGGATATTGCTACAGGTACAGGGGCAATTGCCCTTGCACTTAAAGCTAGAATAAGCAGGGCAAATGTACATGCCCTGGATATCTCCGAAGATGCACTTACTCTTGCCCTGCTTAATTCCAGGCTTCTTCATCTTGAGATTAATTTTTCAAAACAGAATATTTTGCAGGGAATAGAAGGGTTTGCTGCGGAAAGCCTTGATCTGATCGCAAGCAATCCACCTTATGTACTCAATTCAGAGAAGCAATATATGAAGGCCAATGTACTTGAGCATGAACCGCATCTTGCCCTTTTTGTACCGGATACTGATGCCATGAAATTTTACAGGCCGATCGCTGAATTTGCTGCCAGAACCCTGAAAATTAGGGGCTTCCTTTATCTTGAATTAAACGAAGCATATGCCCGGGAGTCGGCAGAAACTGCCGGAAAAGCAGGTCTTGGAAATATTACTTTCCGCAATGATATGCAGGGGAAGGTGAGAATGATGCGTGCTCAAAAACTGGAATGAATTTAATTCGATTGTTCCTGAATAATAAGCGCTTTGGTTTCGCGTTTTCAAGATACTTTTTACCTTTGCCCAAATACGCCTGGATCGTGTTTTGATATAAGCAGGTATTCTCTATATTCGCATGCTTTGAACACAGGGCCGAAACGCTCATTAACGTTTTTATTTTTTGATACATTTGAAATACTTATTAGTTATACTGGGAATTGGAATTCTCTTTAGTGGTTGTCAGAAAAAAGATACTGTGGGATTGTTTACCAGTTCCGATCTAAATAATCTTACTGTAGACTATGTGGATACCTTTACAGTAAAAACATATACTGTACCTGTAGATTCCCTGCCAACTTTCGGTGCCAAGAACAATTCGACCCTGCTTGCAGGGCAGTATAAAGATCCACTGCTGGGAACAATTACTGCACAACCTTATTTTCAGCTGAGCCTGGGGGGTTCTGCTTTTGATCTTTCAAACCAGACAGGCATCACTTATGATTCAATTGCCCTGGTCATGTATTATAACAGTCATTCCCTTGAGCCTGGTCAGATTACTAACTACCAGACCGGATATTATCCTTACGCAGGTGATACCATGGCTGTTCAACGGTTATCCCTGTACCAGGTAACAGATAATTTCAGATTATTCCAGATAAAGAACCAGCCTTCCCAAACTGGTTTGCCCCTGCCTTATTTTTATGCCACAAATACGCAGGCAACCTACGAAGATAATTCAGGAACACAGACCGGGTACCTTTTCAATACAAGCAGGTTTAATTACAACCAGTCAAAAGCATTATCATCCATTCAGTTCAGGGCTCATCCCCGGTCAAAGATCTCAAGAAATTACAGTGATAAAACAGTAGCGAATGATTCCATTGTTTTCAGGCTTCCTGATTCCATCGGTAGAAAATGGTTTAATTATGCAGTTGCAAAGGATGTAAGGTTTCAGCTGGGAACCAACGGAGCACCGGATGGAAACTTTGTTAACTACTTTAAGGGCCTGACCATTGTGCCTGATAAAAATCTGAACGGTGCGGTTCTCTCGTTCAATCCTAAATATTCACATTTGCGCGTTTATTACAAGACGCCTGCGGCAGGCTTTCAGCAGACTGTTTATAAAGAATTTCCTATTAACCTGGGCAGTCCAACGGTCTTTAATCATATTTCTGCAAACCGCACAGGTACTCCACTTGCCGGAATAAAGCCTTTTGGACAGATCGCTTCTGAAAAAACAAATAATCAGAGCTATGTGCAGGGAGGAGTGGGTCTGATGACCAGAATTGAATTTCCTTATCTTCATAATTTTCAGACCAATCACCCGGGCCTGGTTATAAACAGGGCTGAGCTCATTGTGCAGACAGGGTATAATACGACCAATTCGGCAACTCCAACACCGCCATCCATGCTTATGTACCTGACAGACCGGACGAATATTCCCCTGCAGATACTTCCTCAGGATTTCAGCGCACAGCCTCAGGTAAGTTATTTTTATTCAAACCCTGCTGTCACACAGGTAGGATTCTACAAATATTTTATGGTTCAGTATGTGGGGAATCTGATTAAAAACACAGATTATTCGGGTACTGCACTTTTATTAGCTTTACCGGAAACAGCTATGGACAACAGTGTTCAAAGGGTCGTGCTTGGCAATCAGACAAACAGGGTAAGCCCTATACGGTTAAGAATTTATTACTCCAAACTAGCAAACAATTAATCAACGCGAATACTAATTAAATGAATAAAATGAAGAATAACTTAAAGCTTGTTTTACTGATGTTTGCAGGTGCTGTTCTACTTGCTTCCTGCAAGCCATCGGTTACTACCCTGAACGGTGACTGGAAAACACAGGCATCATTCCAGGGTCTTGGACGTAATGGAGCTGTTGCATTTGTCATTGGAACAAAGGCTTTTGTAGGTACCGGCTATAACCGTGATAACAATAAATGGCTGAAAGATTTCTGGGTATATGATGCTGTCAAGAACAGCTGGGCAACTGTTGCTGCTTTCCCGGGTGCAGGCCGTGTAAATGCTGTTTCTTTTGCTGCTGGCGGAAAGGGATATGTAGGAACTGGTTATGATGGTGTAGGAAATACCAATCTGAACGATTTCTATTCTTATGATCCTGCTGCCAATGCATGGACCAAGATAGCCAATCTTCCTGGCCCGAACCGTCGTGGATCTGTAGCTTTCTCGGTATCTAATACAGGTTATGTAGGAACTGGCCTGAGTACCGATACTACCGGAGTTACCAATGCATTAAGTGATTTCTACGCTTATAATGCCACCACAAATGTATGGAATGCTACTTCTGGTTATCCAGGGCTGAAAGTATACAATGCCTTTTCTTTTGTAATCAATGGAAAAGCATATGTAGGTGGTGGTGCTGCCAATGGTGCTGCCAACAACCAGTTCTTTCAGTACAATGCCACAAATGACATCTGGTACAAGAAAGCCCGTCTGGACAGTAACAATGCAGCGGTTCCCCGTTATAGCTGTGCTGCTTTTGCGCAGAATAATCTTGGTTATATAGCCAATGGTACAGGATCCCAGGCATATGGTACTTGTTTCGAGTATACACCTTCAAATGATACCTGGAACCAGAAAACTTCTTTTGAAGGCAATGGCCGTTACGACTGTATCGGATTTGCCTTTGATTCAGGCATAACAGGAGGGTACAATGCCTTTATTGGACTTGGAACTTCAAGTGCTTCTGCAACTCCGTTCTATGACCTATGGTCATGGAACCCAAATGTTGCACGTATAGACCAGAACTAAGGTTCTATTTTATATATTGATTAATTGAAAAAGGCTCCTCAAGGGGCTTTTTTCAATTTCGGCGGTTAGCTCCTTGGGTGGTACATCAGAATAGTCTGACGCAGATAGTCACGGTCAAGATGGGTATAAATCTCTGTGGTCAGTATGGAAGCATGACCCAGCATCTCCTGAACGGCACGCAGATCCGCTCCACCCTCCACCATATGGGTGGCAAATGAATGCCTGAATGTATGAGGGCTTATCTTCTTGCTGATCCCGGCTTTTGAGGCAAGGTCTTTGATAATGGTAAAAATCATTACCCTGCTCAGCTGGCTGCCCCGGCGGTTAAGAAAAAGAATATCTTCCTGACCGGCCTTTACCTTTCCAGGAACCCTGATCTGCTCCAGATATAGCGTCACCATACGTATTGAGGCTTTGCTCATGGGAATGAGCCGCTCTTTATTCCCTTTTCCACTTACTTTTAAAAAACCTGCTTCCAGGTAGATCTCTGAACGTTTCAAGCCTGTCAGTTCCGAGACACGTAAACCAGAACCATAAAGGGTTTCCAGGATCGCCTTGTTGCGGATGCCTTCAGCACTGCTGGCATCAATGGCATCAATCAGTCTGTTTATTTCATCCATAGACAGAATATCTGGCAGTTTACGCACTGGCTGCGGGGCACTGATAAATTCAGAGGGGTCTGTTTTTATATATTCCTCCAGATGCAGATACCTGAAAAAAGCTTTGAGCCCTGATATTATCCTTGCCTGGGAAGCCTCATTGACAGCCCGGGTAACCAGATGACGGCAAAATTCCTGAATATCGGTATTCCTGATAACTGCCGGATCGAGTTCTTCCACCTCATTGCTTTCAGGGATGCCTCCATGCAGGAATTCCAGGAACTGGCAGGTATCCCGCACATAAGCCTCTACCGTATGGGAAGAATACTGGCGCTCAAGTTTAAGATAGATCTTAAAGCCTTTCAGATAAGACTGCTTCTGCATAGTAAATAATGATCAATGCCGGTTGAGATTTGTAGTTTAGCGGAATGATGATCCAGATAATAAACGGTCCGAATTTAAATTTATTAGGAAAGCGTGAAACGGGTATTTACGGCATTCAGTCATTTGATGTTTTTCTTGATGAACTGCGCCAGCGATATCCTTCTGTTGAAATTAACTATTTCCAGAGTAATTCCGAAGGCGGGCTTATTGACTGCCTTCATAGCATAGGATTTGAGGCAGATGGAATTATTCTGAATGCAGGAGCCTATACCCATACCTCCCTTGCCCTTGCGGATGCGATCGCTGCCATTACCTCACCTGTGGTTGAGGTGCATATCTCCAATGTTTACTCGCGGGAAATATTCAGGCATTCGTCCTATATTTCAAGAAACTGTAAGGGCATTATTACAGGCTTTGGTATGGATTCTTACCGGCTCGCCCTCGAATGTTTTATAGGTTAAAGATCAGTGATCAGAAAATCTATCTTTTTTTAATTCAGAAAATCTGGTGATCCCGGCCAGAAAATAATCTGCCGCAATACTGCCTTTATAAAAACCGGTAAGCTGGTTTACTTTGGGGATCGAGCCGGGTAAACCTGCCTTATGGCGGGTTTCTTTCCAGACCGAAAGACCTGCAAGGAAACCAATATGTGCCCTGTTAATTGCAAAGGCATGATTGAACTGAAAAAGGAACATAAAGCGCAGCCATGCGAGAAAATCAAGAAAGAACCGCATGAAGATCATTCCCATCCGTTTGCCCGACTCCAGATTTTTATAAAGCAGGATCAGGTTATTCCTGAAGTTCAGGTATGTTTTGCGGGGGCTTAACTTACTCAGGGTTCCGCCTCCTACATGGTAGATCATTGAACCGGGCACATAGGCAATTTTCTGTCCCAATAATTTAAGGCGCCAGCAGAGATCTATTTCTTCCATATGTGCAAAGAGCATGGCATCGAAGCCTCCGGCACGCCGGAACCAGTCTGACCTGATAAAGAATGCAGCGCCCGATGCCCAGAATATTTCACAGGGCTCATCGTACTGTCCAAGATCTTTTTCCAGGCTGTCAAACAAACGCCCACGGCAGAAAAAATAGCCGAATTTATCCATATAGCCTCCTGCAGCTCCTGCATATTCAAAATAATCTTTCTTCTCCCATGACCTGATCTTTGGCTGGCAGACTGCCGTACCGGGATGGGCCTCCATATATGTGATCACTGGCTCTATCCAGTTTGGACTTACCTCAACATCCGAATTAAGAAGCACGAAATAGGTGGCCTCTACCTGCTCGAGTACATTGTTATACCCGGCAGCATAGCCATAATTATGTTCATTCTCAATGATCTTCAATGCAGGGTAATGGGCTTTGAGAAATTCAACAGAGCCATCTGTTGAGGCATTATCACCAATGATGATCTGAACCCAGTCAGGAGTATTCAGCAATAAAGGTGGAATAAAACGTTCCAGCAGCTGTTTTCCGTTCCAGTTTAAAATCACCACTGCTACTGAGGGGTATGATGTCATTAATAGCTGAATTCGTTTATAAGAGGTAAATTTTCTGGCCTGCAAATCTATACTTATATTTTAAAAAGACGCCCGCAGGATTTTATTAGTTTTGGAAAATGAATTATCTGTTATCAGACGCCTACCTTCCCAACATTGAATATATGTCTGTACTGCTGCTGGGTGCTTCTGTGACGATCGATACAGCGGGAAACTACCAGAAGCAAAGTTACAGGAACCGGTGCAGGATACTTTCGCCCAATGGTGTGCTGACCCTGGCCATTCCGGTCTGCCATGATACGAGGCATAACATTCCAATGAAAGAGGTCAGGATAAGTAATGATCATCCCTGGCAGCGGATCCACTGGCGCTCGCTGGAGAGCTGTTACCGCAGTTCTCCGTTTTTTGAGTATTTTGAGCATTCTATACGGCCTCTTTATGAAAACCCATATATCTATCTGGCTGAATACAACCTCGAGTGGATCCTTGCATTAAGAAAGATGATGGGAATAAAGAACAGTGCTGATCTTTTGTTTACAGAGAAATATGAAGCTGCTCCTCAGGGGCTTATTGATCTCCGTGAACGGATTCATCCGAAAAAAAAGGCTCTTGCAAGCCCGGTCAGTTATAACCAGGTATTTGCAGGTTCAGGCCATTTTGAACCTGGACTGAGTTTCGCAGACCTGCTTTTTAATGAAGGCAGAAACAGCATGAAATGGCTGCAACCCTGCTATGCAGAAATAAATAAAAATAATTCCCCAGGCTGATCAGGGCTCTGATAATATAGTTTAAGCATACCAAATATCCAACCTATTGGAAAAAATGAACAGAGATTTTAGCCTTGATACACTCAGGGGGCTGGCCATACTGGCGATGGTCGTATCAGGCATCATCGCGTTTGGAGGAAATCAGCCTGTGTGGATGTACCATGCCCAGGCCGCAAGCCCTGCTTATGTTTCCAATGCAACCCCCCCGATCACCTGGAACGACCTGGTCTTTCCATTTTTTCTTTTCAGTATGGGGGCTGCCATCCCGCTTTCCCTGGGCAAAAGATTCGCCGATGGCAAGTCAAAATTCCGTATTCTTCTGGATGTGGCTATTCGCAGCCTGATGTTATTGATCTTTGGCATCTTCCTCGAGCATGTAAAGCCTTTTGAGATCAGCAGCAAACCAGGAATGCTGCAATGGCTTACAAGTATTACCGGTTTTATGCTCCTGTCTTTATTGTATTTCAAGTACCCCTCCTCGCTGAAACCATGGAAAATGTGGCTCATCCGTGGTCTTGTACTGGGTGGGGGGGTACTGCTTATTCTGACGATAAACTATCAGGATGGATCTGGTTTCGATCTTTACCGGAATGACATTCTGATCATGCTCATTGCCAATAATGTATTTTTTGGTTCAATTATCTGGGTCTTCACACAAAAGCGTCCCCTGTTACGTATTGCCATCATTCCCCTGATCTTTTCTATTCTTGTTGCAGGAGACCTTCACGGAAGCTGGAATAAACTTGTACTGGATGCAACCCCCTTTGGCTGGATGTACCATTTCGATTATCTGGGGTATCTTTTTATCGTTATTCCAGGTACCCTGGCGGGCGATTTTATGTACCGCCATCACCTGAGCTATACCGGCGATCCGGAAGCGGCATTTGTAGAATCTGAAGACCATGGAAATAAGGTAATGCTGATGGCATTCAGCCTGGCCCTGCTTATCCTGAATATTGTATTCATCTATCTGAGATTCCTCCTCTTTAACATGATCTCCAATATTGTGCTGATAGGCGCAATATTATGGGTATGGAACGGAATCAAAAGCCCACTTAAGGAATACTATAAAAAATACCTTGAATTGGGATCCTATACCTTGCTGCTGGCCATCTTCTTTGAAGCCTTTCAGGGAGGTTTGAAGCAGGAATATTCTACTTTCAGCTATCTTTTCTTTGGATCAGGGCTGAGTATGTTTCTGCTCCTTGCCATTATTATCTGTTATGACCTGATGATCTTAAAAAAACCGCTTGAGCTTATCTCGCTGATCGGCAGAAATCCAATGGTAGCCTATATTTCGGCAAATCTTTTATTTATCCCGATCTTCAGGCTGATCAGTCTGAATAATTTTCCACAATGGGTTCAGGCCCAGACCTGGGAAGGCTGGCTGAGCGGTATTGTGACGGCGATCGTAGTAGCCTGTATAAGTATTCAGTTTTCAAAACTGAACTGGTATCTGAAAACATGATTCTTTCAAATGATCTCTGATGGATTTATTCGAAATAGATAAAAAAGATGTTCAGCGGTTAAAAGTTGCCCTCGAAGGGAGTGACCAGGAAGTACTGGACGTGCTTTCAGATTTCCATACCTCTGAAATAGCACAGATTCTGCATCAGCTGCCCCAGCTTTCAGCAGAAAGGATCGTTCGGGTATTGCCTGCAGAGAGAGCTTCTGAGGTCATTGCAGAGATGGATGAAGAACATCATCCTGAAAAACTTCTGGAGGCCCTGAGCCCGGCCCAGCTGAACTCTATTGTAGAAGAACTCGATGACGATGATGCCGCCGACCTGATTGGCAGTTTCTCCGAAAAGAAACGCGAGCAGGTGCTGGATTATCTGCCGGCAGAAGATGCGAGCAGTATCCGCAAGCTGCTCCTTTATGCGGAAGATTCGGCAGGCGGGCTCATGAATCCGCTTCTGATCAGTGTAAAGTATTATCAGACCAAAAATGAAGCGATCCAGGATGTTATTCATAAATCTGAGGAGATGGAAGAATTCTATTCTATCTATGTGGTTGATGATGAGAACCATCTGCTGGGAACAGTATCCCTGAAAGACCTCGTAAAGGCAAAAGCGCTTTCACTGGTCGATGAGATTGCAAATAAAGACATGGTCTATGTCTATGAAGATACAGATCAGGAGGAAGTAGCCAGGCTTCTTTCACAATATAACATTTCTGCCATTCCTGTGGTCAATCACGAAATGGTCTTGCTTGGCAGGGTAACCTTTGACGACGTCATTGATGTGATGGAAGAAGAGACTACGGAAGATATACTGAAAATAGCCGGGGTCTCTGAAAATGAAGAATTAACAGGAAACTGGATCGATGCCGTTAAAAGCCGCTTGCCCTGGCTCTTTATCAACCTGTTTACCTGCTTTATTCCTGCAGCAGTTGTGAGCCATTTTGATCATGTGCTTCAGAAATTATTTATTCTTGGAGCTTACCAGAGTGTGATTGCAGGCATGGGCGGCAATGCGGCTACCCAGGCGCTTGCAGTGACCATCCGAAGGGTTACCCTGCATGAAATAGATATCAGGCAGGCCTATAATACTGTGGCCAAAGAAGTGGCTGTGGGATTGGTCAACGGCCTGGGTACAGGATTCATCGTCTTTCTGGCAGCCCTTGTCTTTAACCAGAACCCGCTGCTGGGCCTGGTACTCTTTCTGGCAATGGTCTGCAACCTTCTTGTAGCCGGTTTAACGGGCTCTACCATCCCTCTGATCCTGAAAAGAGCTGGAATTGATCCGGCTGTCTCTTCATCCATAATTATTACGACCTTTACCGACACAGCCGGTTTCTGGCTCACGTATTATCTTGCAGCAAAGATTATTCTGAAAATGTAATTTTGTCTAACTATTAAACGCTCTCTATACAACCTATGTCAACCCTTCGTCACGATTATACTGCTGAAGAAATCAGCGAAATTTACCATACCCCCTTACTTGACCTTGTTTTCAGGGCAGCGGAGATCCACCGCCAGCAGGAAAATTATAATGAGGTTCAGATCTCCAGCCTGATCTCCATTAAAACCGGAGGGTGTTCGGAAGATTGCTCCTATTGCCCTCAGGCAGCCAGGTACAATACCGGACTGGAAGTAAAAGCTTTAATGTCACTGGAAGAAGTGCTTCAGAAAGCAGGTATAGCCAAAGAGAATGGCGCCTCCCGTTTATGTATGGGCGCTGCCTGGAGAGAGGTGCGTGACAACCGTGACTTTGACAAAGTACTCGAAATGGTCAGGGAGGTGAACAAGCTTGATATGGAAGTGTGCTGCACCCTGGGCATGCTTACTCAGGGTCAGGCCGAAAAGCTGGCTGATGCAGGGGTTTATGCCTACAACCATAACCTGGATACGTCTGCAGAAGACTATGGCCGGATCATCAGTACCCGTACCTATGAAGACCGCCTGCAGACTCTGGGTCATGTACGCAATACCCGCATGACCGTTTGTTCGGGAGGTATCATCGGGATCGGTGAAAAAGTATCTGACAGGGTAGGGATGCTGCAGACACTTGCAAACCTTCCTGTACATCCTGAATCTGTATCGCTCAATATGCTTGTCAGGGTAGAAGGTACACCCCTTGCTGATGAGAAGCCAGTGCCTGTATTCGACATGGTGCGTTTAATTGCGACAGCGCGCATTCTTATGCCTGCATCGGTGGTGCGTTTATCCGCAGGCCGTACAGAAATGACCTCTACAGATCAGGCGATGTGCTTTATGGCAGGTGCCAATTCTTTATTTATAGGGGAGAAACTTCTAACCACTGCCAATCCTGACCTGAGTGAAGACAAAGCATTGTTTGCCGAACTGGGCCTGAAACCAAGAGCAGCCTTCAAGGTGAAGCTTAGGGAAACAAGTACGAGGGAAGTATAAGTCAACGGAGCCGGGGCTTCCCGGCTCCGGTATTGTTTTAGTTCAGTGTAAATTTATCGCGGTCGGCAGAAAATGGAAGGCTTCTGCGGGTCTTTTCAATTTCATCAAGTGACAGGGTGGCTGTATACATATCCTCTTCATCCACTTTCTGGAAGATGATATTTCCCATCGGATGTACGATCATGGAATCGCCTGAATGATAGACCATATTTGCATCATCTCCCACACGGTTAACTCCCAGTACATATACCTGATTTTCAATGGCCCTGGCTGTAAGAAGTGCCCGCCAGTGCGCGCTTCGCTTTTCAGGCCAGTTGGCAACAAAAATATAGAGGTCTGCATCTTCCTGATTTCTGCACCAGACCGGAAAGCGCAGGTCATAACAGATCATCGGGCAGATTTTCCATCCATTCAGCTCCACCTGAAGTTTTTGGTGGCCGGCAGAAAAATGAGCATGCTCACCGGCCATTCCAAACAAATGCTTTTTATCGTAATGGGAGATCTCACCGTCGGGACGTACCCAGACCAGCCGGTTGAAAAAACTATTATTCTCCTTTATCATCAGACTTCCGGTCAGCACACTTCCGGTAGAGGCAGCAGTCTTTTTCATCCATTGGATGGTAGTACCCTCCATGGTCTCTGCCAGTTTATCTGTATTCATGCTGAAACCGGTATTGAACATTTCCGGAAGTACGATCAGGTCAGTACGCTGGTTCAATGAACTGATCTTCACGGTAAACTGCTGAAGATTTTTCTGTATATCTTCCCAGAACAGATAGGACTGTATAAGGGTTATTTTGAGTTTGTTGCTCATCTGTAAAGTTCAAAGGTTTAAAAAATAATATAACATTATTTAATGGTACTCAAACGACCTGCCGCTGATTCAAGTGTTTCATCAGACTTTGCAAAACAGAAACGAAGCAGTTTATTTTCTTTGTTGTTCGTATAGAATGATGAAAGGGGAATACTGGCGACCCCGTATTCCTTTGTCAGGCGGATGGCGAATTCTTTTTCCTTTTCCTGACTGATCTCTTCGAAGCTTGCAAGCTGGAAAAAAGTACCTGCACAGGGTAATAATGTAAAGGGAGTGGTAGCCATCAGGCTTGCAAACAGATCTCTTTTCTGTTGGTAGAATGCGCCCAGATGACTAAAACAGTCAGGGAGATCAAGGTAATCAGCCAGCGCATACTGCATCGCACTGTTCACACTAAAGATTAAAAACTGATGCACGCGCCTGAATTCCTGGCTCAGGTATGCAGGAGCCAGGCAATAGCCAAGCTTCCAGCCGGTTGTATGTGTACTCTTTCCAAAAGAACCGATAATAAAGCTCTGGTTAAAAAGTGCCGGGTACCGGGCAATGCTTTGGTGAACTGTTCCGTCGAAATGAATATGTTCATAGACCTCATCACTCAGTACAAGGATATCTGAGCCTGAAATAAGGGTGTTAAGGGACTGGATATCTGATTCATCCAGCATCATACCAGTAGGGTTATGTGGTGAGTTAAGTATGATCATCCTAGTCTTTATGGTGATCAGCTTTCTGACCTCATTCCAGTTGATTTTAAAGTCAGGGGCCTTGAGTTCAATCGTTCGGGGAATACCCTGATTAAGCCTGATTGCCGGGATATAGGAATCATAGCAGGGTTCAAAGATAATAACCTCGTCTCCTTCGCGGATACAGGCCGTAATGGCTGTATAGATGGCCTGGGTGGCTCCGGCTGTAATCGTTATTTCAGATTCAGGGTCAACCACCAGTCCATAGTTCGCGGCTGTGAGGCGGGCAATATTTTCACGAAGCTTCATCACGCCGGCCATCGGGGCATATTGATTATGCCCGGCTTTCATATGTAAGGTCACAAGATCTATCAGGCGCTCATCGGGCATAAATTCAGGAAAACCCTGAGAAAGGTTTATGGCCTTATGCTCGTCGGCCAGCTGGGTCATTACAGAGAAGATTGATGTTCCCGTATTGGGTAGTTTTGAAGAAATTGATTTTTTTACGGGTATATTCATGCCATAGTAGAGTAAATGCTGCCCTGCCAATATTTAAGTGATATAGGTAGAGGCAGTTAAATCATGAAAACAAACTAATGCGTTTTTGTTCTCATCTATAAATAAATGTCAAATTTAGAAAGTCCTGATGCCTTATAATGCGTAAATTCCTTATTTTATTTTCCTTCCCTTTATTATTTCTGCTATCTTGCTCAGCACCAAGGGTAAAAAAACTTACGCCACTGGTTGCATTTCTTGATGCATTCCAGGATGAGACCATCGATCAGGCAAGAATTGGTTTTTTTGCAGCATTAGCGCATGAAGGCTACGATCCCGCACATGAAACGCTGAATATTCTTTATAAAAATGCACAGGGGAGCCCTCAGGCATTAAATCTCGCCCTGAGCTACCTCGTACACCAGCCGGTGAGTCTTCTGGCAACCAATACAACACTACCCACAATAGCAGCAGTCAGGAAAACAAAGACTATTCCTATTTTTATGATGGTCTCATCCAGCCCGACAATGGCCGGCCTGAATGATGAAAAAGGTATGCCACCAGTAAATCTGTTCGGAGTTTATGAAAACCTGGACTATATAGCAACCTCTGCAGGCATAGTCCACGAGCTTCTGCCTGCAGTAAAAACGATGGGTGTTATTTTTAGTCAGGGTGAAACACAATCATTAAATGCGGTCGAAAAACTAAAGGCTGTATGTCTGGTTGCGCATATAAAGCTGGAAGTACTGCCAGTGAACAGCTCTGCAGAAACGCAGCTGGTTGTGCAGGCTCTTATCCACCGCCATATTGATGCTTTTTTTGCCTTGCCTGATAATAGTGTATTTGCCTCCTTTGAAACCATTCTCCAAACCTGCTCGCATGCTGGTATTCCCATTTTTACAAGTGAGGAAGGGCTTGTAAAAAGAGGTGCCCTTGCAGCCTTTGGCGCTGATATTTTCCAATGGGGCTATCAGTCAGGTCTGCAGGCAGCCGCCTATCTTAAAAACGGGAACCTTAAGGGTCTGGAACCTGCCCTTGTACGCGTTCGGCGGAAGGTTTACAATGATGCAGTGGCCAGTCTTTTTCATGTAAAGATACCTGCAGGTTTCAAAGCAGTCTCTTCAGTGGTAAAACCAGAGCCGGTGAAAGTAGTTCTAGGTTCAGGAACAGGTTTTTATGGAGATGCCCTTGTACTTGGTCTGGGCCTTGCCATCCTTGCCCTGGGAATCTACCTGAGCCTTAAAATCTTCAATATTCCCGATATTACCACCGACGGGAGTTATACCCTGGGAGCGGCTATCACTGGTCTGATGCTGCTTCATGGCTGGCCTGTATGGCTGGCCCTTGCTCTTTCATTTATCGGAGGTGCAATTGCAGGCAGCATCACGGCTATGATCACTACAAAGCTCAGGGTTAATGCCCTGCTTTCAGGAATACTGGTGATGACTGCGCTTTATTCAGTAAATATTACCCTGATGGGCAGGTCCAATATTACCATAGACTCTCAGAAAAATTTCTTTCAGACTTTAGCTTTTATTCCTGATGCTTACAGGGCCTTATTTACGGCTTTGCTTTTTGCTGGCGGATTCTGGCTCCTGGTAACCTGGCTTTTAAGAACTGATTTCGGTCTTGCCATGCGTGCTACAGGCAACAGCGAAAGCATGGTCCGTTCCCTGGGCGTGAATACAGACCGTATGAAGATCACAGGCCTTGCGCTTTCTAATGGTCTTACTGCAGTTTCGGGATTTCTGATCGCACAATTTCAGGGCTTTTCAGATATTAATATGGGTATCGGCATTGTCATTACGGGTCTTGGATCAGTGATTATCGGGGAGACCCTGATGGATCTGTTAAAGGTCCACTCCATAGCGGTCAGGGTTGCCGGGGTTATTCTGGGTTCCCTGATCTTTCAGTTACTGCTTGCAGCAACACTAGCCGCAGGCGTAGATCCAAATCTGCTTAAAGGCTGTACAGCGTTGCTTGTACTTGTAGTAGTCAGTATTCCTGGTTTGCGGTTTCGTTTTAAAAATTAAGGTTTATGATTGAGCTGATTCAACTTTCAAAAACATTCAATACTGGTACCCCTGCTGAAGTGATTGCCCTCAGGCCTCTTGACCTTAAGATCAACCGGGGTGAGCTTACCGTGGTGATCGGTTCTAATGGTTCGGGAAAGTCTACCCTGCTTAACCTGATTGCCGGTACTATCGTACCAGCTACAGGTAAAATTATCATTGATGGAGAAGATATTACAGCTGTTCCTGATTATCGACGGAGCAGGCTCATTGCCCGCATTTTTCAAGACCCTCTGATGGGTACAGCTCCTGACCTGAGCATTCTTGATAATTTCAGGCTGGCTGCCCTGCGAAGCAAACCTAAAACATTGGCGGGTGGTTTAAATGAATCGTTTAAAAAAAAGGTGATAGAACTGATCACCAGGCTGGAAATGGGGATGGAAACAAAGATCGATCAACCTATGGGCCTGCTTTCAGGAGGGCAGCGGCAAGCGCTGACTCTTTGCATGGCCACCATGGATTCTGCAAAAGTACTTTTAATGGATGAACCAAGTGCAGCCCTTGACCCACGGTCAGGTCAGCGGATCATGGAAACCTCAAGGCGCTTTATATCCGATTGCGGACTTGCCGGTATGATGGTTACCCATAACCTGAAAGATGCCCTCTTATACGCAGACCGCCTCATTCAGATGAAAGAAGGTGTACTCATCCATGAGTATAAAAAAGAAGAAATCCCATCTCTGACCCTTGCAGGTCTTTACGAATCTATGGGTTGACTCGAATCTATGGCTTGCCTATTTAAATATTGAAAGTGATCGGCACATGATTTGCTTATGAAGCATAATTCTATTATGAATTCATATCTATCATTTGTATGCCTGCCTTAGAAAACGAAACCAGCCTCAAAAAATTAGTCTTATTATCTGTCATTGCTGGCATGAGGTCTATGATGGCCCCTGCGCTTCTTAATCTCAACTATACATCTGCAGAAAAGAAAGTTCTTTCAGAAATAGGCATTAGTTTTCTTGACAGGGAAAACACTAAAAAGGCTTTTGCTATTCTTACGACTGCAGAAATTGCCGCTGATAAATTACCATTTATACCCTCAAGACTCAGCATGTCACAGTTGGGAGCGAGAACCTTGAGTGGTGCTTCTACCGGTGCTCTTGCTTATGCAGTAAGCGGACGGAAAGCAAAAGAAGGCGCTTTGCTTGGAAGTATGATTGCAATCGGTTCGGCGGCCTTATTTTTTACTCTTAGAAAAGGCCTGAGCAAATCAAGGATTATTCCTGAGCCGCTTGCCGGACTTGCAGAAGATATGTTCGCTTTTTACCTGGCTGGAAAGTATCTGGAAATCCGCAATGCTGAAACAGGCACCTCTCCTGAGGTAGCTGTGATTTACTCTGAAGATTAATACAGTGAATAATTCCCTGAAACTTGCCTCTTTTTAGTTTTCAATCCCATTTTTTCTCAATTTTTTTTCCACACTCTTCATAGTCATCATTTATAAGAATCCTTCACCGGATTTGACAAACTTATAGGGTTTGTGAAAAAAAAATAAAGGATTTATAATAAATGTGTGGATTACAGTTGTGAAAAGTTTCAGAAATCCAAATAACTATTGTCACATTTTTATAACTTATTGTTGAATTTATTTCTTATCACTATCTTTAATTAATTAATTTAAATATTCTTATGAACAAAACTTTACTTATAAGGTGGGCAGCAGTCTTCCTTTTGCTGTTCTCAGTGCATCCGGCATGGGCGCAAAACAAAACGATTTCAGGTACTATTAAAGATAGTCAAGATAAATCATCAATAGCAGGGGCATCAATTCTTGTTAAAGGAACCAGCATTGGAACCAAGTCAGATGCAGGTGGCAGATTTACACTTTCCGTACCTCAGGCTACCAATTCTTTACTTATAACTTTTATAGGTTACACCAATCAGGAAGTTAGTATTTCTGATCGTTCTACTGTAGCTATTTCTCTTGTTCCAAGTGCAACTGCTCTTGGTGAGGTTCAGGTTGTTGCTATCGGTTATGGTACGGTTCGCAAAAGGGATCTTATTTCATCAGTGGCCACCATTGGTGCAAAAGATTTCAATAAAGGTCTTATCACCTCTCCTGATCAGTTGTTACAGGGCAAGGTTGCAGGTCTTGAGATCACCACAAACAGTGGTGCTCCGGGATCAGCAAGTACGATCGTTATCCGCGGTAATAGTTCCCTTCGTTCAGGAGATGCTCCTTTATATGTGGTTGATGGAGTTCCTCTTGATGGAAGAACTGCTATTCCAGGCCTGAATTTCAGTGCTGCCGGAACAGGAGCTTCTGCTGATGTGAATCCATTACTTTACATCAATCCAAATGATATTGCACAGGTAGATGTGCTGAGAGATGCTTCAGCAGCAGCTATTTACGGATCGAGAGGTGCGAACGGTGTGATCGTAATCACTACCAAGCGCGCTTCAGGTACAGGTACACATGTTGATTTTGGAACTACTTTCTCTACAAATACCGGCTATATGAAAAAGTATAAGGTATTTGATGCAGCAGGTTTTAAGTCTGCGCTTTCTTCAAATTCACTTCCAAATACGTATGATGGTGGGAGCAGTACAGATGCTATGAAAGCTATTACAACAAGCAAACTTTCGCAGGATTATCATTTAGCCTTATCAGGTGGAAATGAAAATGGTCATTACAGAGCTTCTTTTTTAGGTTCAAAAACACAGGGTTTTCTAAAGAACACCGACCTTTCTAAATATATAGGAACTTTTGGTGGTCAGTATAAATTTCTGGATCAGAAACTCTCTATTGACTTCAACCTGATTGCAGGTCATGTAACCAATAATTATGCATTGATCGGAAATACAGCGGGTGCTGGTGGAGACCTGATCTCCTACGGACTTCAGTGGAATCCAACCTCCAGTCTTTATCAGAAAGATGGTTCTTACAATGTACTGGATAACTCCAATATCAATCCTTTGGCTGTGACCCAGGGATTCCATGACAGATCTGAGACTGATAATTATTTAGGTTTTATTTCAGCAGGGTATAAGATACTGCCGAACCTGGAGTATAAATTTCTGTACTCTATCAATCATGGTGTAGGTACCCGATTAACGAATTACGATGCATGGTTACCTATTCAGGGTATTGCAGGCAAAGGAGCTGGTATTATAAGCACGGCCCTTTTGACCTCTTCTACCTTTACCAATACATTGAACTATCATGCAAAGATCGCCAGCGATCTGAACCTGGATGCTATAGCAGGTTATGAGTACTATAAAACTAATTATGCTACGACGAATGTTTCGGCACAGGGCTTTGCAACTAACCTTACTCAATCCACCCGTACACCGATCTTGTATACCAGTTTTTTACAAAGCGGATCCACGCAGAATGTATTTAATGCTTCAGCAGACCCCAATGTAGAGATTCAGTCATTCTTTGGCCGCGTGAACCTTAACTACAAAGATAAATATTATATAGTTGGAACTGTCAGGGATGATGGTTCAAATAAGTTTGGTTCGAATAAGAAATACGGAGTTTTTCCATCAGTAGGTATTAAATGGGCTATTAAGAATGAAGATTTCCTGAAAGACAATCAGACACTGAGCAGTCTTGAACTGAGAGCTTCATATGGTATTACAGGTTCCCAGTCATTTCCTGCAGGCCTTGCTCAAACCCAATACTATTTGGGTTCAGGTGGATCAAGTGGGCTTTCAGATATCCAAAACAAAGACCTGCAATGGGAAGAAACAACCCAGTATGATGCTGGAGCAAACTTTGGATTTCTGAACAACCGTTTCTATGGAACCCTGGATTTTTATAACAAAAACACAACCAAACTTCTGTTTTCAAGTAATGCCATTCAGCCTGTTCCAAATGGTCTTGTTAGTTATTTGAATGAGCCATTCAACCTGATCAATAAAGGCGTTGAACTCTCACTAGGCGCAGCCATAATTGCCAGAGGTGATGTACGATGGGATATCGGAATCAATGGTTCTTACAATAGCAACAAACTGAAAAACTTTACACTGAATGGTCATGATCAGTTGGTTCCGGTAGGCCAGGTGAACGGTCAGGGAGTTTCAGGATCATTTGCTGAAGCACTTGCGAATAATCATCCTGCTGACGTTTTTTATCTGAAACAGTTTTCAGGCTTTGACAGCAAGGGCCAGCAGATC
>JAYWCR010000206.1:0-5750 GCA_043780395.1 Sphingobacteriales bacterium | reverse complement strand
TTAATAGAGATCTGCTGACTGTTTGAATAAGGATTTACAAGGATGCTAAAAGACCGTGTAGCAGTTCCGCCAAGACTATCAGTGGCAGTTACTGTAAGTGGATAAGTTCCTGCATCGTTTAATCCAGGATGCACTTTCAGAACAGCCGTAAAAGCACCAGTTGTGACCAGCTGTATAAATGGAGGAAGGGCTGATGTGGTAAAAACAACTTTTCTGGCACTGGAGTCAGTTGCATGAAGGTTGATGACTGTTGAATCCGTAGCCGCAAGCGTCCGGCCTGCAATGGAGTCAATGGAAGGCGGAAACGTGCTGTTTACAGTGATGCTTAAAGTATCACTGGCAGAAGCTTTACCGTTCGATGCAGTGATGATCACTTTTGGATAGATACCAAGATTGCTTTTTACAGGGTTTACTGTAAGAAGGCCCGTACCATCCCCATAATCTACAAGGCTGGCAAAAACGGGCAGATTTGTTCCGCTCAATGCGACTTTAAGACCCTGTGGATCGGATGAACTGATCTGCACCTGTTTTTTAAATCCATAAGGTGCAATGATATTGGCAATTCTTCCAAGTAAAGGTGCACTCACGAAGGTAGTCGCAGATGCAATGGCAGAGAACATCCCGGGACCAGCCACATTTACGGCCCGGACTTCATAATAATAAGTTACACCAGCAAAAAGTGAGGTGTCTGTATATGAATACGACTGAAGCTTGGTTGCAGGAATGCTCGCAAGAGAAGTAAAAGAACTTGTATTGCTTACCGACCTGTAGATCTGATATGAAGTAGCAAGGGTGGTCGTATCCGTGAAATTTACCTGCAGTTTTGTACCGCTTATATTTTTTATGGAAATGGCCCCTGGTGCAGAAGCAAGTGGTGGCAGCGCCCTGGTCCTTGCCTGGAGATTATTGCCAAAAGAAGAGTCTGGGATGGCAACTTTTGTAACTACACCCCCTACTGTCATCTTTACATAAGCAAACATACTTGATCCACCTCCAAGCTGGTCATAAGTAGCAATAAAGGTATGCTTACCCTTGGTCAGGGTAATAGTACCTTCTGCAGAATTTGCACCATGTGGCCCATCATTATTAACCAGGGGAACGGCTGCAAAGCTGTAAGGCTGGTCAATATAAAGTTTGGAGCCGTCATCTGAAGTAGTTCCAAATGTATAAGTACCCGCCTGAGGTATGTTAATGGTCCCGGACCATTTAAAGGCAAAATTATTAGGCTGAGTGGCAGAGGCAATACTGATATTGTTTGTACGGACAGTACTTACCGCACTGAGGCTGTTGAAGTCAGGAAGATTATTATTCGGCCAGGCAACTGTGGATGTGTAATATTGCTGCAATAGACCTGAAGCAGGCGTATAAGCCGATTGACCAAATGTACCTATGGACCTTATCTGGTAAGAGTAGGTTGAGCTCGGACTCAGGCCTGTGCTGTCACTATACGTGTTGACCGTAGCGCCCAGGCTTGCAATGGTTACAGGCTGGCCACCTGCAGAGGAGGCGCGAACGATCTCAAAACCAGTCAGGGTATGGGTTGTATCTACAGGAAGGGTCCAGCTCAGGTTAATCTGTTTGTAACTGATCCCCGTTGCTGCAAGATTTGAAGGCGCTACAGGTTGGGTAGATGGAACTTTATCCTTACTTACAAAGAAACTATCAGGAATAGACTGCTGGGCGACAAGCCCGGTAATAGGTGTATTTTTAAAATACAACTGGAGCGAATAACCACCGCCACCCTGAAAATAAGTAACAATGATCTTATGGGGTCCCTGGGTGAGGTATTTTGTACTTTCCACATTGACCACACCATGCGAGCCATCATTATTTACAAAAGGAGTTGCATTGGCATCATAGGGGGCATCCAGATAGACCCTGGATCCATCGTCGGAGGCAGTACCAATGGTATAATTTCCAGCTACCGGAATGAAAAGTGTTCCGCTGAATAAATACCCGAAATTGGTAGTCTGGCTAGCACCACTTATATCCGTATTATGAATATTCCCGGAGAGCTGCGGTGTAAGCGCATTAAAATTAGGCAACACTGCAGGAGTTGTGCTGAAGGTATAGTATTTATACGTAAGCCCTTTATCTGTGGTAAAACCTGTCACCTGATTACTTGCAGGTGAAATATTACCAGAAAGGTCAACAGCCTTTACCACGATCGTATATTCGGTCTGGGAATTCAGGTTGTTCAAGGCAAGAGTGGTGGTATTGGAGTCAACGACAAATGATTTATTTCCGTTCACAAAGATCTGGTACTGGTAAACACCCACATTATCTGTCGATTTATTCCATACTATATTCAGTGAGGTGCTGCTAAAAGAAGCAATGCTAAGGTTAGCCGGCGCGGTTGGTGCCTGGTTATCAACCTGGGTAAGTACAGACATCTCTTTAGTAGCAGCAGAAGCACCGGTCGTATTGACGGCCCTGACAAGATAAAAGTACCGGCTGTTTGGGTTCAGACCCTTGTCAATAAAGAATAAGCTGTCTGTAGGTGTAATCCCTGCGAATGCATACGGACCGCCGGAGATTTTTGACCGGTAGATCTCAAATCCCGTTTCTTTGAAAGCAGGATTTGGATTCCTTGACCACAGTAATTTCACAGTGGTAAAATTCAGGGCCATGCCCATTACATTGGTTGCAGGAGATGGTGAGTTCGTGCCTGGGGATGGGGCAATGGTAAAGGCCGGAGAGTTCAGACTGTTGCAGCCATTTTGCAGCGTTACCGACACCTGGTATGTACCAGCAGCCCTGGCTTTAAAGATTCTGTTGGTATCCACTATCGTTGAACTGCCAGTAGCACTCCATGCATAATGCAAAAAGGATCCAGGCACAGTAAGGCCTACATTTCCACTGGAATCAAGTGAAGGGAATACTCGGCTTTCGGACCTGGAGAGCTGGATAGCAGGTGCAGGCAGGGTTGGCTGCACATAGATATGAACTGGCTGGGGTGAGAATGGGGACCATACAGTTCCGTTCTTTATGCTTACTGCATAATAACCTGTATCAGACACCATCAGCTCATTGGTGGTGGCTGTTGGCAAAAGTACACCGTTCTTTTGCCATTTGTACCCGTCAAAACCTGCTGTAACCCCAAGTTTCGCATTTACCGGATTACCAGGGCAAAAGCCTGACTTCTGAAAGAATACAATAGGGTTAAGCTTGCTTGTCATTGTAAGAAAAGGAAAGAAACCCGGATTTGCATACGTATCATCCCAGGTGTTATGACCATCATTCGGAAAATACAGATAGAGTATATTAGCACCTGAATTGCGGATCGTAGTAACCATCTGATTTCCTGTAGATGGCATAGGCTGCTGGTCAAGGCCACCCTGTGAATACCAGAGCGGGGTATATTTATATAAGTTCAGGCTGTTTGTAAAGGCAGGATCAGCCGCGCTCTGTGCAGAAGATGCAGCGACAAGTTTGGGATAATCACCCAGAAAATCCCAACATGCAATTCCTCCTGCAGACAGGCCATGAATACCAATGCGGTAAGGATCAAGCTTTGCATTGGCTGTCATATAGGTAATCAGCTCTGAGATCGGTCCATATTGTGAAGGACCCCAGTACCCGGTAGAGTTCTGGGCATGCAGCACAAAAGCATCGATAGCTCCTGAATTTTCCGCATTGAGCTCATTCTGACCAGCATGTACAAGGCTCAGGTCATTGTCATAGATAGTTCCCTTTTCACCGGCACCGTGAAACATGATAATCAAAGGATATGTCTTTCCATCAGTTACCCCCGGCTTGTAGGAATGCGGGTAGAGCAAACGAAATGGCACGCCCTTGTAGATATAGGATTTAAACTGATCGGTATTGAAATAAGTAATATCACGTGTAATCACCCATTTCCCTATCTGCCCATATGAGGGCTGGGCCGGAGGTGCCGCCGGATTGTAGATAACGATTGGATCAGCTGGGTTAAGTACCTGCGCATTTGAATAGGTGCCATTCCCCGCTAAGATCACAGTCAGCACCAATAAAAACATTAAGTATAATTTTTTCATAAAATATAGTTTTTGTCAGCAAACTATTAAGCCCTGATATGTCGCCAGAGTTATACTAACTTCCAATAATACCTGCTCAGGATTTTTTTTACATCAAAAGTTCGGCCGTTTAAAAGAATCTACCGATGAAATAGTAGATTCAATCGCTAAGTTTTTTAATCAGGGCGAATTCTATTTTCTTCATAGTTAACGGAATGAGTATTTGTAAAATCTTTATTTCTTCATATTCAATTAACTCATCATTACAGCATTATTGCTTCCTTTACGGACGGTATACAAGATACCAGCATCCGGAAGATTTCCTTCCGGTGATCCATTGTAATCACAATCACCTTCTCTATGGAGACCTGTTCTGATGCTGACACTCCAAACAAGCAACTTTCTCTGACATATAATCCGGGAAAACATTATCCGGCACTTGATGGACTCCGGGGGCTTGCCTTTTTGCTTGTCTTTACAGTACATGCAGTTCCATATGTGCAGATCTTCAGACTTGGCTGGGTTGGGGTTGATCTTTTTTTCGTGCTGTCAGGTTTTTTGATCACCGGCATTCTGATAGACTCAAAGTTTAAACCTTATTACTACAGAAACTTTATCAGCAGGCGGGCATTGCGGATTTTCCCACTCTATTATTTCTTTATTTTCATCTCAATTCTCATTCTTCCCAGGGTCTTTCCCTCTATTTTTACAGATTTCAGTTATTACCTTGATCATCAGACATGGTACTGGCTTTACGGATCAAACTGGCTTCGTTCTATGCAGGGTGATAACAGCAATAAATTCCTGCATCACCTCTGGTCACTTTCTGTAGAAGAGCAATTTTATGTTTTCTGGCCTTTGGTCGTATTCTCCGTGCCCACCCGCTATCTGGTGCAGATATCCCTGATCCTTATAGGTTTTGCCATTGTTTTCAGGTATACAGGAAGTTTTCTTTTCGGTTTTGTATTTCCATTTCAATACATCAACACCCTGGCAAGAATGGACAGCCTTTTAATTGGAGCTATCATTGCTACTCTTTACCGGTTAAAACCTATTTTATTGACCCGTCTTACTTTTCCTGTACTGTGGAGTTCAGGGGCTTTTCTGGTTATGCTTATTGTTTACCATCGCAAACTTGGTTTCAGCGACCTGGCTGATACTTTTACCTTCTGGGATCTCTTTTTCGGAGCCATGCTGGTCATCAGTATCTCCGACACCAGAAATTCTGTAAATGCCCTGCTGAATACAAGGTTCTTTAAATTCTTTGGTAAATATTCTTATGGGCTGTACGTATACCATCTGCCGGTCTACCAGTTATTAATTGATAAGGTTCAATCCCCACTTCATCTGCATTTCAGGTTCGATGGAATTTTGATGACTCTTTTATGTATGGGACTTAGCATTCTGATAGCCCTGGCAAGCTTTTATTGCATCGAAAAACCATTTTTAAAACTTAAAAAATATTTCGAGCCTCCGGTTAATCTGGCAACCATCAGGTTATAAATGAATTATCCTGAGAATTAAGTATTTTTTTTATAAACTTTAAACAAGAATATTTTTCACAGGTTATGGAACCAACAGCCTCAAATGCTACGTTTTAACTCTGTTTTAATTCCCCGGTCTTAATGATGTATATTTTTCTGCTGATCTTTCAATATACATTCTTCGCTTTCTTTGCCCTGTCTACGCTCCACGTTGTAGTGCTGTCTGTGGCGGCAAAATTCTTTCCACGGCTGTCAGCTCCTGCATCCCGAA
>JAYWCR010000205.1:0-2869 GCA_043780395.1 Sphingobacteriales bacterium | reverse complement strand
GTGGCTCAGACACCCCGGGCATCTGCTCTCAGAACAAAGACGGCTGAGGTATATACAACCGAGCAGGGGTCTGATAGCAGGTTTAAAGATGCTGGCCCTCTTTCCTTTTCAGCAAAGGCTCAGCCCGGAGAAACAGAGGTCTCGATTTTTGTAGATAACGCAAAAAAATTCCAGACGATGCTCGGGATAGGAGGGGCGCTGACTGATGCTTCGGCTGAAACCTTTTACAAACTACCGGTTGCTGCCCAGCAGGAATTTATCAAGGCCTGTTATGATAAGGTAAGTGGTATCGGTTATACCCTGGGAAGAACTAATATCGCGAGTTGTGATTTCTCAAGCGAAAGCTATGGCTATATTAAAGAGGGAGATGCAGCGCTGGCAACTTTTGATATCAGCCATGACCAGAAATACCGGATTCCTTTTATCAAGGCGGCAATGGTTGCAGCAGGCGGAAGGCTCACTCTTTTTGCCTCTCCCTGGAGCCCACCTGCATTTATGAAAGACAATAATAATGTCCTTCACGGCGGTAAACTGCTGGCAAAATACGCTCAGAACTGGGCTGACTTTTATGTGAAGTTCATTAAGGCCTACCAGGCAACTGGTGTCCCTGTCTGGGGCCTGACTGTGCAGAATGAACCAATGGCAGCCCAGTCCTGGGAATCCTGTAACTATACAGCCGCTGAAGAGCGTGATTTCGTCAAAAACTTTCTCGGCCCTACGCTGAAGAAAAACGGCCTGGCCGATAAAAAACTTATTGTATGGGACCATAACAGGGACTTGCTTTATCAGTATGCCAGTACGATACTGGAAGATCCTGAAGCGGCAAAATATGTCTGGGGCGTAGGCTTTCACTGGTATGAGACCTGGACCAAGGCTGGACCCGCCTTTCACAATACCGTTCTGACCCATGAAGCCTTCCCGGATAAGAAGCTGATGTTTACCGAAGGTTGTAATGAGAAATACGATGCGACGAGACTGGGTGACTGGTCTCTGGGTGAACGGTATGGTGAGTCGATGATCAATGACTTTAATGCCGGGACAGTCGCCTGGACAGACTGGAACGTTCTCCTTGATGAAAAAGGCGGACCCAACCATGTCGGTAACTTTTGTTTTGCTCCCATACATGCAGATACCCGGACCGGAAAGCTGATCTACACCAATGCCTATTACTATATTGGCCACTTTTCAAAGTTCATTAAAGTTGGTGCAAGGCGCATAGCCAGTTCTGCCAGCCGTGATAAACTGCTTACAACAGCTTATGAGAATCCTGATGGATCGCTGGCTGTAGTGGTGATGAATAAAACAGATGATAAGGTCGATTACCTGGTCTGGATTAAAGGACAGGCAGCTCACGCGACAAGTAACCCCCATTCTATAGAAACCCTGATCGTACAGTAAGCTTATGAAAATACCTACAGAGCCAATAGGCAGTATTCCACGTCCACAAGCACTGGTTGACGCAATTACCTCTTCAGCAGGTACTGCAGATTTGAAGGTACTTTACCAGCAGGCGATTGCTGATACACTTGTCGAATTTGAATATACCGGGTCACCTGTCATCACTGACGGGGAGCAGATGAAGTCAAGTTTCGCCACCTACCCGCTTGAAGGGTTAGCTAATCTTGCGCCAGAGGGTATGAAGATCAATTTCGCCGATGGACATTCACGTCAGTTGCCGTTGCTGGTTTCAGGGCCCTTCAGGTACGGAAACTATGCGGTAAGCTACCTGGAAGCAGTTTTACAGCATACGACAATACCTGTCAAGCAGGCAATCATTTCAGCTTCGGCCTTAAGCCTGATCTACCCCGCTGAGGGCATACTGGGGTACAGCCTGGCTGAATTTACAGCTGATCTACTTGATGAATGTGAAAAAGATATCAGGCTGTGCCTGGAAAAAGGCGCTTATAAAGTTCAGATGGACTTTACAGAAGGCCGGCTTTCCCTGAAGCTGGACCCCAGCGGTGGGGTGCTCAGGCATTTTATCGGCCTCAACAATCAGGTTTTTAACCGCTTTAGCGAGTCAGAACAACAACGGCTGGGCGTACATGTATGCCCCGGTGGCGATCACGATTCTACTCATAGTGCTGATATTGACTATGCAGACTTTTTACCTGAGCTCTTTAACCTGAACGTTGGCAGTTTTTATCTCCAGCTGTCCAGTGAGCCTGACAGGGTAAAGGTGCTAAAAGTGATGAAGCAATATCTAAGGCCTGGCCAAAGGGCCTTCATCGGAGTGATAGATGTACTTAATCCTGAAGTTGAAACTCCTGAATACGTACGCGACCAGATCATTGAGGCGGCAAAATACCTTCCGTTAAATCAACTCGGTACGACAGATGACTGTGGCTTTTCTCCCTTCTGTGATGACGTATCGACTACCAGGGAAACTGCCTTTGCCAAGATCCGGGCCCGGGTCGCAGGGACAAAACTTGCTGAAGAGATTTTATCCTCCGTTTCCGTCTGAACTTACCGTTTTAGCATTTCATCTTATTGAAACCATTTTCATGAATTAAAACAGGAACAGCTGATGCACCCGCATCGGCTGTTCCTGTTTTATAGATAGTTCCTTCCCGTTTACTTTAATGAGTATTAGTATGGAATTTGTTAACCTAGGCGAAATACCTGTACCTGGTTAGGTATATGTGTTTCGCTTAGGTTAATTTTTAGGCTTCTGGTTGAAGTAAGATTTGTAACTAACTGTTGTTCAATATAATAAATCTAAAAACTCTGTTCGCATTTCAAATTTCCCCCCGGAAATAAACCAGGTAAAATCTATGCGTAAATAAAATGCAATCGATTGTTATTTATCTTTTTTGTTATACATTTAATAAGCCTGTTACTTCAAGAGAAGTTATTGCAGGTTTTGAAC
>JAYWCR010000204.1:0-4046 GCA_043780395.1 Sphingobacteriales bacterium | reverse complement strand
ATCCTGCATGCGGCGTTCTGCAATTTTTGTATAGGCCAGCTGTCTTAAAGCCCTGTCGGGGTTTTTTAGGAAATTCGATGCCTGCTCAAGGGTATATTCACTGCCATCGATTTCAACACTCATGCTTCCTGTAATGGCTGCATAGGTCTGTTGCTCTATCTGCAGACGGGTAAGTAATGGAATATTCTCTTCCCTGTAAAGCTCAATATGCTGACGGGTATGCTTCAGAAAAATACTATAGGGTGCAGTATCAAGTTCCTTACTGAAGGCTGAGTCAACAAGTTTACGGTTAAGCAGGTCTGAATAGGGGGCAAGCCTGGGTTCAATTTCTGTGGCAAAGTACTGGAAAGCTTCAAGATATTCTTTGTTTTCAGTATCTGTAGACATGCGTATATACCTCCAGGCAAAGTTCTCTTCCATAAAAGCTTCAAGCTCACTTTTATCGCCAAGCCATTTTTTTAGCCCTTCAAGGCTATCCACCGGTCGTTCTACCAGTTCATCAAGGTAAACTACAAGAGAATTCCATTCACAGACGATGGAATTCTGAAGGTATACTCTTGGCTTTTTTTTCAGGGACAATGTGCTCATATAGAAACATGGTAAAAATGGTCAGCAATAAAAAACAAGGCAAATACAATACTGGCAATACCGTTCATGGTAAAAAACGCCAGATTCAGTTTACTCAGATCAGTGATCTTCACAAGGGTATGCTGGTAGATGAGCAGGGAAATATAACAGACGACACCCAGCCAGTAAAAAATACCCAGATCTCCATGAATACCGGCTATAATGACCAGCATTGCAGAACAGATATGCAGAAACCTTGATAAAGCCATTGAATTGCCCCTTCCTAGGGCTGCAGGTACTGAATGAAGCTGTTCTCTGATATCAAATTCAGCATCAGGCAAGGCATAGAGAATATCAAAGCCGCTTACCCAGGTGAGAACAGCCAGAGAAAATAGCACAGGCTCAAGGGCGAAATGCCCGCTCACCACCAGGTAGGCTCCGATAGGGGCAAGGGAAAGACCCAAACCCAGTATAAAATGACAAAGGGCAGTAAACCGTTTTGTGAAGCTATAGCCAAGAATGACAAGCAGGGCAACAGGAGAAAGAAAAAAACAGAGCCGGTTGATGAACCCGGTACAAACAATAAAGCTTATGCAACATATGAGTGTAAAGATCAGGGCTGAGGAGGGGCTTATGACCCCTGCAGGAATCTCTCTGGCGCTGGTGCGCGGATTCCGGGCGTCAAATTCACGGTCAGTAAACCGGTTAAAGGCCATTGCAGCACTGCGTGCAAAGACCATGCAGCCCAGCATAAGCAGAAATTTACGAAGGTCAAATGCAATTTCAGTGTCCCTGGTAGCCAGAAAGAATCCTATTACTGCAAAAGGCAGGGCAAAAACACTGTGGGCAAATTTTATCAGGGAAAAATATTTTTTAACCAATTTCTCTATTCTTTTGTTTCTACGAATGCCATATTGCTCTGTTCTATGAACTCCAGAATTTCTTCCCTGCCATCGAATTTCTCCGCAGAGCTGATAAAGAACGGAGGTAATTCTTCCCATTCTTTCAGAAGCTCAGTTGCAAACAAGTCTGCATTCAACATTGTTTGACGTTTGCTCAGTTTATCAGTCTTGGTGTAGACCAGTACAAAAGGGATCGCATGGGCGCCCAGCCAGGTGATAAATTCAAGATCGATCTTCTGTGGGGGCAGGCGTGAATCGATCAGCAACAGTACATATTGTAAATTGGGCCTTCCTTTCAGGTAGTCAAGGGTAGTATCATTCCATTTGCTTCTCGAGGTCTTTGAAGCCTTGGCAAAGCCATAACCCGGAAGGTCACAGAGATACCAGCTTTTATTGATGATAAAATGGTTAACCAGCTGGGTCTTACCAGGAGTCTGGGAAGTTTTGGCAAGTCCCTTTTTTCCGGTCAGCATATTGATGAGCGATGACTTGCCCACATTTGAACGGCCTATAAAAGCATACTCCGGATAAACAGGCGCGGGTAAGGTGTCCAGTTTTGCATTACTGGTTAAGAATTCTGCAGATTTAATAATCACGGCGCAAGTTAACCATTAATTTTACAAAGCACGCCCATCCTAAATCTTGTATCTTTGCGTTCATGCCAATTTCAATAACCCCGTATAAAGACAGCTCCGAATCAAAAAAAGAGCAGGTAGCCAATATGTTTAACCGGATTGCCGGTAAATATGATTTTTTGAACCATTTTCTGTCTTTGGGAATTGACAAACTCTGGCGAAGAAAGGCAATTAATGAATTCAGTCAGATGAAGTCGGGTCATTTGCTTGACCTTGCAACCGGAACCGGTGACCTTGCCCTGGATGCCCTGCGGCTCGGAAAGGTCAGCATCACAGGCATAGATATTTCTGAAAGAATGCTCGATTTCGCACGTGAGAAAATTGTACGTACAGGAGTGTCAGAGCGCTTTCAGGTTCAGTACGGTGATTCTGAAAATCTTGTATTTGAAAAAGACACTTTCGATGGAGTTATGGTCTCCTTTGGGGTCAGAAATTTTGAAAACCTTGAAAAAGGACTGGCTGAGATGTACAGGGTGCTGAAACCTGGTGCCAAAGCTGTTATACTGGAATTTTCAAAACCTGAAAAAGTACCATTCCGGCAGATCTATGAGTTCTATTTTCGCTTTATACTTCCGTTCCTTGGTAAAACAGTATCACGTGATGCAGAGGCTTATTCCTATCTTCACCGCTCAGTGACTAATTTCCCTGACGGCATGCGTTTCCTTGATTTACTTAAGCAGGCAGGGTTCGTAAATACTAAGTACACCCCCCTTTCGTTAGGTATCTGCACAATTTACACCGGAATAAAATAGATACTTGACTTTCCTTTATACATCTTCATGCGAAATAAGCTCCTTATCCTCTTGATGACACTGTTTTTGCCTTTATTCACGATGGGTCAGTGGAATACCGCAGGCGGTCTGGATGCGAACAGAATAAACTTTGGTTTCCAGCTTGGCGTAAACACTAATACACTGATCCTTGACAAAGAGCCAGGCTTTCAGAAAGAAAGTATTCATACGGCTGCAACGTTGAATAATCCGGCAGCGACCTATTCAGGTCCCTTAAAAACAATGAAAGCAACTTTTAACACAGGCTTTCACCTGGGCCTTGTGGCTAACCTGAATATAAATGATAACCTGGACCTGCGCTTTACCCCTGATGTAAATTTTAGCGACAGGGTCGTTAACTATACCTATGATACAACAGGGGCACCAAAACCCTATCTCCAGGGCGTAAAGAAAACAATTGCTTCTACTTTTATCGATCTTCCCCTTGTGCTGAAGTTTAAATCTGACCGCAAGGGAAATATCAGATCCTATATCATTGGCGGCTTTCAGTATTCACATGATATTGTTCCAAGAACTAAAACTGATGACAGCAATTCACTGGAGGTAAACAAACTTCTGAAGATCAGACGTGATATGCTCTCCTATAAAGTGGGTCTGGGTCTTGATTTCTATTATGAGTATTTCAAGATGTCGCCGGAACTCTCTGTGACAAATGGTCTTGTAAACGGGCTGGCTACCCAGAACAGTTCTTTCAGCAGGCCCATTTCGCGCATGTTCCCTACCGCAATCATGTTAACCCTGTATTTTGAATAAATTTTTTTTATGAGTCGAATTGTATTTATTTCCGGAGCCAGCTCTGGTATTGGCCGGGCATGTGCAGAACTTTTTGCCGAACACGGATACCGCATTATTCTGAATGCGCGCCGTGCAGACCGGCTGCTGGCACTTAAAGAAGATCTGGAAAAACGCTTCAGCACCCAGGTGCTGATCTCTGAATTTGATGTGACAGACCGGGAAGCTGTACGTGCAGCCATTGATGCCATTCCTGAAATATGGAAAGATATTGATGTGCTGTTAAATAATGCGGGGCTTGCCCTGGGTTTAAACCCTGTTTTTGAGGGTGATATTGATCAGTGGGAAACTATGATCGATACAAACATAAAGGGACTGCTTTACCTCTCCCGGGCATTAACCCCATCCATGGTCATTCG
>JAYWCR010000203.1:0-7650 GCA_043780395.1 Sphingobacteriales bacterium | reverse complement strand
GCCGCAGTAGGCTGCGCCCTTGCCGGGCTCTGCTATGCAGAGTTTGCTTCCATGATCCCCATTGCCGGGAGTGCCTATACCTATTCATATGCCACCATGGGAGAAGTGGTAGCCTGGATCATAGGCTGGGATCTTGTACTTGAATATGCGCTGGGAGCAGCAACCGTATCCATTTCATGGTCAGAATATTTGAATAACCTGCTTGGTTATGTACATATGCGGGTCCCCTATCAGTTCAGTCATTCTCCTTTTGAAACAGATGTACTTACCGGCGCTCACGGTCTTATAAACCTGCCTGCCCTGTTCATCATCGTTGCCCTGAGTCTGCTGCTCATCAGAGGAACCCAGGAATCTGCCATGGTAAACAATATCATTGTGATCACCAAGGTTTCCATTGTACTGCTCTTTATTATTCTTGGATGGCATTATATGAATCCTGCAAACCATGTTCCTTATATTCCTGCCAATGCGCATGAGTTCGGATCATGGAATAAAGCAACTCCTGGAAATGGTGGTTTCGGGCATTATGGCCTTACAGGGATCCTTGCTGGTGCCGGTATAGTTTTCTTTGCTTTTATTGGTTTTGATGCAGTATCTACTGCAGCTCAGGAAGCAAAGAACCCTAAAAGGGATATGCCTATCGGACTGCTGGTATCTCTTGCAGTATGTACGGTTCTGTATATCCTGTTCTCCTATGTGCTAACCGGCCTTGCCAATTATAAAGAGTTTCTGACTGTAGGGAAAGAAGCCTCTGTAGCCTATGCCATACGTCATTACCTGCCTTTTCAATGGCTTGAACTCCTTGTAACCATTGCGATCCTTTTTGGATTCAGTTCAGTGATCCTGGTCATGCTACTTGGCCAGACCCGGGTATTCTATTCCATGTCAAAAGACGGGCTGGTGCCTGAAGTATTTTCAAAGCTCCATACAAGGTTTCGTACGCCTTACCGCTCGAACCTTCTGTTTATGTTATTTGTTGGAATATTTTCAGCGTTCGTACCTGGCAATGTGGTAGGCGACATGACAAGTATCGGAACTCTATTTGCCTTCTCACTTGTAAGTCTGGGGATCCTGGTCATGCGTAAAACTGACCCTGATGTAGAGCGTCCCTTTAAAGTTCCTTTTGTACCTCTGGTACCTATTCTGGCTATCCTTGTTTGTGTGGCCATGATGATCGGTCTGGGCAAGGAGAACTGGATGCGTCTGCTTGTATGGATGGCCATAGGCTTTGTGATCTACTTCACCTATTCAATAAAGAACAGTGTGATCAGAAAGCAGGCTGCTACCGCCGCCGCTGATGCCGCTGCCCCCGAACTGAAGAGATAGACTATTTAACAGTATCTGAAGCGGTGCCTGATCTTAGATCGGGCACCGCTTTTTTATATATGCTTCAGGAGGCTTTCTTCCTTGGTGCAAGGCTGGCTTTCAACTGATCCAGCAGGTTATCATCCGTACTTTTTGGTAATTTCAGCCTTTGAACTTCAGGCTTTCTGCCTTTGGCTTTTTCGTAAATAATGCGCAGAAGTTCATCTTTATATTCATTCTTGAACTTTTCAGGTTCAAAGGGGGTGGAATATTGCTTTATAAGATTCATGGCCATGTCCATTTCGGCCTTGCTGTATACCGAGGCCTCAGGCATTTCAATCTCATCATCAGGCCTGATCTCATCATGAAAGCGGATCTTGTTCAGGATCATGATCCCACCCTGGGCCTGAACAAGGGCAAGGTTCTCCGCACTGCGCATTACAAAGCGTGCACCCCCCACCTTTCCCGACTTTGTCAGGGCTTTCAGAAAAAGCATATAGGCTTTATTATTCCCTTTGTCGGGCACAATATAATAGGGTGTATCATAGTACATGGTACTGATCTCGGAAGAGTCAACAAATTCTTCGATCTCTATCATTTTTGATTTACGTGGGCTAGCCTCTTCAAAATCGGCATCTTCGAGAATTACATACTCTTCATTGTAGAGATATCCTTTTACAATCTGGTCATAAGGAACTTCCTTCCCGGTCTTCTCATTAACCCGATGGTATCTGATATGCGCATGATCCTTACTATCAAGCATATCAAGATCCAGGCTATGAGAGATCGTAGCACTATATAACTGTACTGGAATATTTACCAGACCAAAACTTAACGCACCTTTCCACAGACTTTTCATATATGCATGGAATGCAAAAAACATTCCACAGCATGCTCGCTAAAGGTTCCGCAGGTCTGTTCAATGAACAGTAATAACAGCAGCACTGCCTGCCGGTAGATTGATGTTAAAACTTTTTGCCCCTACCGTATAGGCCTGGGCAGGTGCCGGTGTAAATGTGCCGTCGGCATTTACTGCATTTCCGGCAAAAGTAATCTGGCTGGTTGAGGTCATATCGGGGGCAGAAAGCCTCGCTATAGATACAGAGCTTGCTGTATTGCTTAAATGGATCGCAAAAGAGATCCCGTTGGTCAGTTCCTTATTGATCAGGGTAATATGGGTGATCCCTGCATTTACACAGGCATAGACATTGCAATTGTATAAACTGCTGGAAATTCTGGCCGGTATAATGGTGCTGTGGGCAGCTCCATAGGTAAAAGCAAGCATCGCATAATACTCGGGCCGGGGTATGGGAATGCCGTTCTGAAGTACAATGGGCGAATAGGCGCCGCCCGTAGATCCATGAAAGTTAATCCCCTGTCCGTTATTTTCTGCCACCGTCCACATAAAATCCAGCGCCCAGAGGGCAGAGGCAAATACATCACTTACCCCGGCCCGGCCCCCGCTGTATATATTATTGCATTCAGAAATCCGGTACGGGAGTTTTGATCTGAGGGCTGCATTATTCAGGGATTGCAGGTATACAGGCAGTTTTGTATCAGGGGTCAGAAGGGTCCTGTAGGTGATTGAAGCATCGCTTCCAGGGCCCGTCTTATAATAATGGGCATCAAGCATATTGGTATGCTGGCTTTCATTCTCCGCAAATGAGTTCATCCAGGCAGTATTAAAAGCCAGGTCAGGCCCCGCAAATGCGGCAGTATAGCCTGCATTTCTAATGCCTGTAAAGTAGGTACTCCATTCATTCTGAAAATTGGCATAGGAGTAACCCGGAGTGCGGTGACCATTGTTATAGAACAGATCAGCTTCGTTCCCTATCTGCAGGGCAATTAAATTATCCTGAAAGCTTGATGCCGCATAGGCTGCCTCACTGGCTGCTGCCCGTGAGGTACCTGTTCCCAGGTTCAGGCCAAACAGCACAGGCCAGTGAATGGCTTTGGCAAATGCCCTTACCGTATCAATGTCAGAGGTGGTCAGCGAGTCGGAACCTGTTTTACTGGTGCGTGCACCTCCGGTCCATTTTACCACATCACTGCTATTGCCCCCGATGCGGAGCACACCTGAACCCAGATTATGAATGAGCTGCAGCAATACGGTATTGGAGGAAGAAAGGTATTTGGGAGTTTTAGAAAGGATAGCTGTTTCAAAGCTCAGCCCGCTAAACGCTGGAGCGATCACATAACCGGGCTGGTTCTGGTCTATGGTAACCTCCACCGGCTGCCCTTCAGCAACAGGTAAATCCCATATGAGTAAATTTCTCTGCTTGTGGCAGCCAGACTGGGCGGCGGCCATAAATAACATGCCTGCGATCATTAAAATATACGCAGAATTCTTAATGGGAAAGGTCTGGCGCTTCATCCGCATCGGTACTTTGTTTTTGAAAACTATAGAGTAGATAACCAAGGGCTGGAAGTATAAATATACTGCCAATCAGGAGGGCCAGACCAAGCGTATTCATCGTTTTATCATTTCCACTTGTTGAAAGCAGGGATAAATGCCCTCCATTTTTAAGAGTTACAATATTGGGATAATGAATATAGGTCGTAGTCAGAAGAATCATCGTCACCTGAAAACCGGCAAGTACCCTTATGCCTTTATATTTTCCTCTTTGTATAAAGATCCAGAGCATGACCAGAGAGAATGAAGCGGCACTTATGGCAGAAATGCCTACAGGGTTGCCCAGTACCCAGTGGATCAGCGGAATATCTTCGTAGATGGCCGTAAGAAAAACCAGGGCTCCGAATATAAAGGCTGCAATATTCATCTGCCTTGCCTTTCTTATAAAACGAGTCCGATCATGTTCATTACGGGCCTCGCCAATCAGGTATACAGCTGCCAGGTATCCGCATAAGGCTACGGTAAAGAAGCCCACACTCACGGGAAACCAGTTTAACCAGCTGTCTATATAGGCGGATCTGAAGGTGGTTGCCTGAATATCGATCTTCCCCGATACTGCGCTGCCGGCAATAATTCCCAGAAACATCGGGGTAATGAAACTTGAATAGATATAGATGCGGGTATAGACCTTTTGCATCTGATCTTTTACCGCATCATAATGCCTGAAGGTAAAAGCTGTACCCCGGGCAATGATGCCCATGAGCATAATGACAAGGGGAATATGCAGAAATACAGACATGGTGGTATAAATATCAGGGAAACCTACAAAAAGAATGACGATGGCAATGATCAGCCACATATGATTGGCTTCCCAGATAGGTCCGATAGCTTTATACATAATGGCACTGATATTCCCCTTGTTCTTTGCAGAGGTAAAAAGTTCAATGATCCCGGCGCCAAAATCTGCTCCACCCATCAGCAGGTATAGGAGCAATGCCGTCCATAAATAGATCATGACTACATAAAGCATCATAACAGCTGGGTTTCTTTAATTTCTGGAACAGGGAGTTTGTCATAGATGACGGGAACCATTTTAATCTGCCGGTAGAGCATAAAGACCACAATCAGGCTTAAAGATATATAGACCAGACTGAACAGGTAAAATGAATAACCAATACCAGGCATGGGGGTAAGGGCATCGGCAGTACGTAGTACCCCCTGAATGATCCAGGGCTGCCGGCCTACCTCAGTCACCGTCCAACCTGCCTCCAGGGCAATAAAACCCATGGGTACTGCCATCACGAAAAGGCTCAGAAACCATGTGCTGGTCAGCCATGTCTTCTTTTTAAAGACGGCTAAAAAGTATAGCAGGGAAAGACCCAGCATACACATCCCCAGACTTACCATCAGCTGAAAGGCATAATGTACAATGGCTACCGGAGGCTGGTCCTTTACCGGTATCCTGTCGAGACCTGTTACCTGAGTATCGAAATGATCACTCACCAGAAAACTCAGCATCCCGGGAATTTTCAAGGCATAGTCAACACGTTTATTCTTCAGATCGGGTACGCCCCCGATAATTAAAGAAGCATATTTTTCTGTAGTAAAATGTGCTTCCATGGCTGCAAGTTTTGCAGGTTGCCTTCTGGCGACACTCTTGGCAGAGATATCTCCGCTGAGCGGCTGTAAAATGGCTGCTATGGCAGCAAAGACGATGGCAATGCGGAAGGCTTTAGTATGAAAATTTATGTTCTCTTTTCTTAAGATCATCAGCGCATGGACGCCCGCCACTGCAAATCCGGTAGCGGCAAAGGCAGCCACAGACATATGTAAAGCCTGCTCCAACCAGGCATCATTGAACATGGCCTTTACAGGGTCGATATTCAGGTACCGGCCCTTTACAAAGTCGAAACCCGCAGGGCTGTTCATCCATGAATTTGCAGAAACTACAAGGATACCCGAAATAATACCACTGATGCCCACGATCACTCCGGTAAACCAATGGAACCATTCATTAAACCTATCCCAGCCGTATAAATAGAAACCCAGGGCTATGGCTTCAATAAAAAAAGCAACTCCTTCCAAAGAGAAGGGCATTCCAAAGATAGGACCCGCGTGGCGCATAAAAGCAGGCCATAAAAGACCAAGTTCAAAAGACAGGACGGTCCCTGAAACGGCTCCGGTAGCAAAAAATATGGCCACCCCGTTACTCCAGGCCTTTGTGATATTTTTGTAGGTCATATCTCTTGTGCGCAGCCATTGATAATGAGCTACTGCCATAAAGAAAGGCATGACCATACCGATACATGAAAAGATGATATGAAAACCCAGCGATAAGGCCATCTGTGATCTGGCAGCAAGGAGATTATCCATGGTATGGGGATGAGTCACAAACATATGAACAAACCTTTAATATTCAGGTATCTGTTTCACCCTCAATTCAGTAGAACCTACCTCAGGCGGGCATAAAATTCATGCCTGAAGCAGGTTCTTTTTCAAAAGCTTTGAACTTTCGTTCAATGTATTCATAGAACCCGTAATCTGAATTCGCCGGTCACCGTTTCGGGTCACCGGCAATTAGTCAAATATCTAAATTATTCAGGCATACCAGCCTGATATCCACATCTGTCAGGCTTTTCACCGAATTGAAAAAGATTTTCTTTACCTCCCCTGGCTGCAGATCAAAAAAATTATCTGAAAGGATCACACTTCCGTCACCCGTATTAATGCTCACATTTTTTGCAAGCACCGGGGTGAGCAGACTAAGTGTATAGGCTGATCCGGTGTGTACAAGTGAAAATTTCAGCCCAGCCTTTTGCAGGGCAAGATCTTTGGGATTTTCAAAGTACTGAAGATTCTCTGAAAGCACCCTGCCCCCGACGATCAGGCTGCATGCCGCATAGACTGCATGGCGGTCTTCATTTTTCAGCACATCTTTTAAAGGCTTCGCGTACAACCTTGTACTTGTATTTTCCGGGATTTTGACAGGGCTGTTCATTTCCATGAGCACCTTCCCTGAAAAATTCTTAAGACGAACCCTTATCACGGCATCGAACGGGCTTAATTTATCTGAGATCACAAATACCTGCAATGAGTCGCCCCTGACCACAGGTGAGATAAGAACCGGATCAAAGGCACGTTTTGCTTCATATTGAAGAGCCTTCCAATGCCCGAAATAATCCATACTTGACCAGGAGGCAGCAGGCCAGCAATCATCGATCTGCCAGTACAATGAACCCATGCAGAACGGCTTTGCTCTGCGGTGGGCCTCAATGGCCAGCTTAATAGCCTCAGCCTGTAAGACCTGACCGGTATAGAGAAAATCTTTAAAGGCGGCCGGCACCTTGTACCATTTTTTCATATAAGCCAGAATTGCTCCGTTGCCAACATAGGAACGCTGGTGCGACTTAAGCACCGTTGAATTTATATCCGCATCTTCAGGAAGGCTGAACTTCTGAACGGTTTCAAGGTCAGGAAAAGACTGAAACCCGTATTCGCTCATAAAGGGTCCGATATTATCCAGATAGGTCTCTATAGGCTTCCCATTTCCCCAGACATCCCAGAAATGAATATCACCAGAGTTTTTACTATTGGTTGAACGCTCAGAATAGTTTGAGGATTGGGGTGAACTTGACCAGTAAAAATGATCATCGTCCCAGGCCTTCACCACAGCAGGCAGAATACTATGAAAGATCTCTTTATAGGTATTGATCAGGGTCATGGAATCCTGGCGGTTGCGGAAGGCCCCCTTTGCATCACCCCAGTAGTTACCGCTGATAAAAGCGATGTCTTCATTATTGCCACACCATAAAGCAAGGGATGGATGGCTGCGCAGCCGTTTGACATTCTCCACCGCCTCTTCATAGATATTCTGCTTCAGGGCTTCAAGAGGCGGCTGCATGGCACAGGCAAACATAAAATCTTGCCAGATCAAGATGCCTTTTTCGTCGCAGAGATTATAAAACAGCTCATTTTCATAAATTCCTCCACCC
>JAYWCR010000202.1:0-7506 GCA_043780395.1 Sphingobacteriales bacterium | reverse complement strand
GATGATCTGCGATAATTTTTCAAATACCATTCACTCCATTGGCAAAATTATTAAGGAGGGGCAAATCATGGGTGTGTTCAGAAAGGTAGATATAGAGTTTACCATTATCAGCATGATGGCAACTATCAGTTATATAGTAAATTCGCCGGCCATGACCCGTCGTGTCTTTAATCTTATTGAAAATGAGGAGGTTACAAAAAATACAACTATAAGAAAGCGGATCCGGAAACACCTTAAAGAGATGATCCATACCCACCTGGAATATGGTTGTGAAAAAAAGATGACAGGTATTAAATCAATTTAACAGTAGCATACAAGAACATTAGCTTAAATGAAAACAACTAAAAAGTTAAAAAAGATCTGGCAGGCGTTCATTCTCTTGTTCGCCGCAACAATCCTGGTTCCGGGAGCTTATGCCCAGGAGACAAGAAAATTGAGCCTGAGCGAATCTATTCAGCTGAGCATACTTGCCAATAAGAACCTGCGCATTTCAAAGGCTCAGATAGAGGCTGCAAATGCAAGGCTTTCCCAGGCAAAGGACAGGATGCTGCCCGCTGTTGGTATAAGCGGAAGCTATTACAGATTAAGCAAGCCTGATATTACCCTGGGCAGCGGGTTAAAAGGATTGATAAGCGGAAGCAGTCAGAGCACTTCCACAACGACAACAACTACTGTATCACCCGCCAAAACATCTGCAGGTTTTCCCAATATAAATCAGGCTACACTTGCTCAGGCGAGCCTTTCTGAGCCTGTTTTTTCAGGTTTCAGGATCAAATATGGCATTGAATCAGATAAATATCTGTTAAAAGCAGCAGAACTGAATTCAACCCATGTGCAGTCGGAAGTAGCCATCAATACCCTTGCTGCTTTTTATAATATCTATAAGCTTCAGGCAAATAAGAGGTTGTTGCAGCAGGATCTTGAGGAGCAGAACAGGCGCGTCCATGATTTCAGCAATCTTGAACGCAATGGACTGCTTACCCGCAATGACCTGTTGAAGGCAGAGGTGCAGCAATCGAACATAAAACTTTCCGTACTGGATGTCTCAAATACCCTTGACATATCTCTGTATAATTTCAGGGTCATGCTGGGGCTTACCGATTCTGCCAGCATCAGTATTGATACCACTCAGATCTTTTCAGCACATAGCATCAAGTCAAGGGATGAATACCTGAGCAATGCACTCTCAAACCGAAGGGATCTGCAGGCCTATGCCCAGCAGAATGAAAGCTTTAATTCAAATGTTAAAGTGGCAAAGAGCGGATATTACCCTTCAGTTGCACTTAGCGGAGGCTTTATTGATGCCTGGATCCCCAATTTTATTACGGCCCAGAATGTGCTAAGCGCAAGTCTTGGTGTGCGGTATAACCTGACAGGGATTTTTACTACGAAGCATCAGGTTCAGGAGGCTAAGGCAGTGCTTCTTCAGGGGCATGCTTCCTATGATCAGCTCAGTGATAATATAAGAATGGCCGTCAACCAGGATTACCTGAACTACAATGAGTCACTGCAGAAAATAGAGGTTACTACCTCGACCATCGGGCAAGCCAGTGAAAATTACCGCATTACCAAGAACAAATACACCAATAGCCTGTCAACCCTTACAGACCTGCTGGATGCAGATGTAGCACTTCTGCAGACAAAGATCAATGATGCCGCAGCCAAAGCGGATGCAGAAGTTGCCTGGTTCAGGTTACTTGAATCAAGCGGAGAACAAATTATTCATAACTAACGACAAAGAAAAATACGAACATAGTCATGGCACAACAAACACAACAACAGCAGGCAGAGGAAGCAAGTGCAGACCTGGCAGCAAACAAGAAGAAAACAAACAAAATATTCCCCATCGTTCTTGCAGTGATCGTGATCGCTGGTCTGTTCTTCGGTATCCGTGCAATTATCTGGAACAATCACCATACAGAAACTGATGATGCACAGCTTGAAGGGAATCTTGCCCCCGTAATCCCAAGAGTATCGGGCTATGTGACTGCCTTAAAGGTTACGGATAATCAGCTTGTAAAAAAAGGTGATACCCTGATCGTGCTTGATCAGAAAGATCTGCTGAGCAGAATCGAGCAGGCTCAGGCAGCCCTTGATAATGCAAATGCGAACCTGGATGTGATCAGGGCAAATGTAAATTCTTCACGTCAGACCAGCGATGCATACCGTTCCAATACCCGTGCTGTACAGGCACAGATCCAGGCAGCACGGATCCGCGCGAACCGAGCTTCACAGGATTTTGACAGGTATGCAAACCTGATAAAAGACCACTCTATTACCCAGCAGCAATATGACCAGGCCCTTGCAGATAAGGAAACCGCCGCTGCCCAGCTCTCTGTAGTTGAGAACCAGCGCGGTCAGGCAAACAGCCAGACCGAATCAAGTATTCTGCAGACCCGTGCCACTTCGGAACAGATCAAAGTTGCCCAGGCGCAGGTAAAACAGCGTCAGGCCGATCTGGACTATGCAAAACTGCAGTTATCCTATACAGCCATTACCGCTCCTGAAAGCGGAACGGTATCGAAAAGAAGTGTGCAGGAAGGCCAGTTCGTTACCGCCGGCCAGGCCCTGTTTTCTTTGGTGCTTAGTGATGACATATGGGTTGTAGGGAATTTTAAGGAAACCCAGCTTGAAAAGATGCGCCTGAATCAAACTGCAGATATTGATGTAGATGCATTTCCTGGTGAAAAGTTCAGAGGAACAGTGCAGTCAATTTCTGGTGCTACTGGTGCACGGTTTGCACTTTTGCCACCTGATAATTCTACAGGAAACTTTGTAAAGGTAGTTCAACGGATTCCTGTAAAGATCGTTCTTGACAAGAGTGATGCGCATAACAAGAATCTCAGCCTTCTAAGGGCTGGAATGAACGCGAATGTAACAGTAAACTTTGACGCCCATGAATGAGGAATCGTTAATTGAATACGGGGCGCGGCGGTATATAATTACCATTACCGTCATTTTCTGTGCCCTGCTGGAGATCGTGGATACATCCATTGTAAACGTTGGTCTTCGTGATATGGCTGGCAATCTGGATGCTTCCACACAGGAGATCACATGGGTCATTTCGGCTTATGCCATTGCTAATGTCATTGTTGTACCCATGAGTACCTGGCTGTCCATGAAATTCGGACGCCGGAATTATTTTGCTGCCTCTATTCTTATTTTTACCATTGCCTCCTTTATGTGCGGGCAGGCTACGAACCTCTGGGAACTGGTTGCCTTCAGATTCATTCAGGGAGCTGGTGGAGGTGCATTACTTGCTACCTCACAGACCATTCTTACAGAGACCTATCCGGCAAATGAACGGGCAAAGGCGACGGCTATCTATGGTCTGGGTGTAATTGTCGGCCCAACCCTGGGCCCTCCACTGGGTGGCTGGATCATTGACCATTCATCATGGCCTTATATCTTCTATGTCAATATCCCCATTGGAATTGTAGCTACCATTCTCACCCTGCAATATATAAAGAGCCCTAAATTTGCGAGCTATGATAAAAATGCATCAGTTGACTGGGCAGGTATAGGATTACTTGCTTTAGGGGTCGGCGCCCTGCAACTGGTACTTGAAAAAGGGCAGGAAGCAGACTGGTTCAGTACCCGGTATATTGTCGTAGCCTCGATTCTATCATTCTTCGGTCTCTTCCTCTTTATCTGGCGTGAGCTGGTGGCCAAGAGTCCGGTGGTGGAGCTCAGGGTCTTAAAGAACCCGACACTTGCTATTGGTACCGCCCTGTCATTTATCCTTGGTTTTGGTCTGTATGGTTCCACCCTTATCATTCCCCTGTTCGTTCAGTCGATCCTTGGTTTTTCAGCTACCCAGGCAGGTATGATCTTTATTCCGTCCTCGCTGGCTACAGCCTTTATGATGCCCATTATCGGGTTCATGCTCCAGAAAAAGGTATCGCCCAAACTGCTGATGGCCTTTGGATTCGGTGTATTCTTCCTGTTCTGCTTCTGGGTATATTCTACCCTTACACCCCAGACAGGGCAGGGTGATTTCTTCTGGCCATTGATGATCCGTGGATTCGGACTTGGATTTCTGTTCATTCCTGTCACCAACCTTGCTCTTTCTACCCTGAAAGGAAAAGAAATTGGCCAGGGGGCAAGCTTTACGGCCATGATGCGTCAGCTTGGAGGTTCATTTGGTACGGCTATCATCACCACCTACCTGCTCAGGCGCCAGACAAATGTGCGCAGTGCACTGGTTGAGCACCTGAATGCAAATGACCCGAATGTACAGGCCCGGCTTGCAGGCCTGAAGAATATGTTTATGTCTAAAGGATTTGCTTCCAATATTGCTGAAAGTCAGGCTTTCAAGCTTCTTGACTTTCAGGTGAACCAGCAGGCAACGATCATTTCCTATATGCAGGTATTTATCGCACTAGGCCTGTTCTTTCTTCTCTGTGTACCGGTGGTGCTCATGATCAAAGACGGCAAACAGAAAATTGATCCGGCACTGGCTTCTCATTAAACATTTCTTTTAATAACAAAAAAGGAGCTGACATATCATATCAGCTCCTTTTTTTATGAAAAGGCCCCTACCTGTCTATCGGTTCAAGGGCATGGGCATATACAAAATTTCCGATCGCTGTTCCCTGGATCTCGCCCTTTACTGTGGCGTTCCGGAAATGAAAGCCCGCAACGACCCTGCTTGCAGCATTGTCATGGGCCAGGCTGCTGAAATCTGTATAATGCCTGCTGATTCCAGGCAAGGTGCGGCTGGTCGCATCAAACCCGAGGGCATCGCCATGAAAGAAATTTTTAAAGATGGCTGAGCCTGCAGCACCGTTCACTGAATGGTTGGATGGGTAATCAGGTACGGGCGGGGTAGGAGGAACCAGTACGTTCCAGGTCGAATCGCCCTTTGTATCAGGGTTTCCATCGAGCTCGCCCATACGGATAGCCGTAACCGGGCGCCAGAATGCATAATGGTATTTGGCTTCCACGGCTGCAATATTGGCATCTGCAATGGCCAGATGCAAAAGCCCCAGCAGGCGTGCTGCCTGCCAGGCATCAAGGTTCTGGCTTAGGATCAGGGTACGTGCAATTCCATTCCATGACGAAGGCACATTCTCTATAAAGAATTTACCCAGTTCTGTCTGCTCAGCCGTTCGGGTACTTCCAGTCTGCGCCCCAAGGGTTTTCACCTCATTAAAATCACGTGTATAGTCAGTGCTTTTAATCTGATAGGGCGGTACCGGCCTGAACTGGGATGCACTGTCAAGTACAAATGGTTTAACCATGCCCCAACGGGGAACACCGGCAAATCCTTTTTTAGGGCCCTGGTCAAAAGGAGGGGTAGAACGGTACTGACCCGGCAATATGCCCTGTATATAGGGTACCTGTGCCCGGGCTGCACCATCGTCTTCCCGCATTTTCAGTACAGCCTGCGCTGCTACCCTTCCCTGCATAAGACCTTCTTCCTTATGCCTGCCATCTTTTATACTATTTAAAGAGGCTGCATAAAGCGAATCAAAATAGGGCTTCTGCCCGGGCATCAGCTTAATGGCCATTGAATAGGCTGCTGAGGCTACTGCGGCATCTGCATCTGCTTCTTTACCGGGCCTGATTGCTGGGGCGTAAGTTTTATATTCGGGCCTTATACTGTTCAGTGCATCATGCATCGCCACATTTACCTGTACGTAGATATAAGATTCCATCATTACATTGACAGGGCTGCCTGCCATCTGCCCTTTACGCCGTACCCCTTCCATGGCTGCAGCATTCCAGCGGAGAACCATTTCAGGATGCCGCGCATGTTTTATTGGTTTTTGAAAATTTACCAGGCGTATCTGCCGCGTAAAAGAAAGCATACATGCTCCTGATACAACTGTTAAAAGCAGAGTTAAAGGCCGCCTGATCTTTTTTAAGTTCATAAGCTAATAGATATATAGGTTTAGTGGTTAGTATTCAGGTACGCGGGGTTTAGTTCCCATGATGCGGTCTATTTCTTCCATCACAGAGGGGGTGAGTGTATCAATGGCATCTACTGCCGTTATATTTTCAACAAGCTGATGCATTTTGGATGCACCCAGCAGCACAGTGCTTACATGGGGGTTCTTCAGACACCATGCGATGGAGAGCTTTGACATGGACAGGCCAAGTTCGAGGGCCAGGTTATTCAGGTTCTTCACCTTGTCAAGGTTCTCTTTGGCAAGGGTTCTGTTCTTCAGCCATTCCATTCCGGAAATTTTAAGCCTTGTATCCTGAGGATCGGCATCGTTATATTTTCCTGAAAGCAGTCCGCTTGCCAGCGGTGACCAGATGGTAGTGCCAAGCCCGTATTCACGGAAAAGTAGGGTGAATTCATTTTCCATTTTATGGCGCTCAAGCAGGTTATACTGTGGTTGCTCCATCGTAGGGCCAATAATACGATAGCGTGAAGCCACTTCAAATGCCATGGCAATCTCTACACCGCTCCATTCTGAGGTGCCCCAGTAGAGAATTTTTCCCTGTTGGATCAGGGTATTCATGGCCAGCACAGTTTCTTCAATGGGTGTGTTCTTATCAGGCCGGTGGCAGAAAAAGAAGTCGAGGTAATCAAGCTGCAGTCTTTTTAAGGCCTGATCACAGGCTTCCATCACATGTTTACGTGAAAGACCGGTAAGGTTCACTCCCTTTGGCTCGGCACCGAAGAATACCTTGCTGGATACAAGGTAGGATCCTCTTCCCCATGATTTACTTTTAAGGATCTTACCCATCACCTCTTCTGACTTGCCCCCGGCATAGGCTTCAGCATTGTCAAAGAAGTTTATGCCCTGTTCATAGGCATAGCTTAAAAGCGCATCGGCTGTAGAATCATCGATCTGTTTTCCAAAGGTCAGCCAGGTGCCGAATGAGAGGGCGCTGACCTGTACGCCTGATTTTCCAAGTCTTCTGTATTGCATGATTGAATGGTTTAATGAATGATCAACGGGTAAACACGGAGTTTACTGATCTGTTTGAAAGATACACAGGAATCAATGCCTCTTAAAACTGCCTGACGAAAGAAATTTTGTTGATGAACTGGCGCTCAGTATAGGCTTTTGACCTGTCATTAAGGTTGGTCAGCACGATATATATAAAGGATAAAGGATGGTACTCCCATGAGAAACGGAGGTTGTAGTTCATGGATGTTTCCAGGCTGTTATACTGGAGCAGGCCATTCAGAAAAAGATGCGGATTCCAGTAGAGCTGGGTGCCTGCAGAGATCAGTCTGGTGGTGATCGTCTGCCTGTTTATGCCAAGATGACCAAGCCTGTTCTGGTCATAATTCAGGAAAAATACTGCATGGGCTTCTGGCGAATACCGGGCATTGACAGAAAACTCAAACTGCGACCCGTTAAAGAAATTTCCTAAAGTTGTGCTTATCTCACCGGAAAGGTGCTTGGACTGATCGGTACGGTAATCTATGATATGTTGTAAAAAAGAATAGTTCCCCGCTACAATTGTAGCACCGGCAGGGTTGAAATTGCTGGTTATAGACTGGCGGGTAAAGACATCTGCAAGAAAGAAATGACTGCCGTT
>JAYWCR010000201.1:0-3848 GCA_043780395.1 Sphingobacteriales bacterium | reverse complement strand
ACAGGGCTACAGGCATTGGTCACTATGCCTGGAACTCAATCAGCTGCCTGAGTTTTATTCTCATATGGAAAGTCTGGCCCTCTGCAGGCAATAAAAAGGTGCGGGTCGCTTTAAAGAGTCTGGGGATTCTGACCCTTTGTATCCTTGCTTTCATCTACCGGGGAAGTGAGGGAGGCCCCCTGTTCAGGTTTAACCAGCAATGGTGGGGAATCCTGGGTCTGCTTGGATGGGCTTATCTGGCTGCCGCCCTGATCACTGTGTTTTCAAAGGGGAAATTCATCTGGCTTCTGGCTGGCTATGTACTTTTCTGCAGCCTTAGTATACTCTATTTTGAAGATTATGTAGGGCATAAGGGCAGCATGTTCTGGCTGGTGCCAAATGCCATTATTGGAGGTACCATAGCTGGGTTTACCATGGGGGGAGTACTGGTTGCCTCCATATTCGAACAGTTTCGCAGGAAACAAAAAAACCTGGCAATGACGTTTCTCTTCCTGGGCTTTGCGGCTGTTCTTGTCGGTCTTTCCTATATCACACATCTGTTCTATCCGGTTTCAAAACTTGACGCCTCACCCCCCTGGTTATTTCTATGCTCAGCCCTTACGCTTCTTGCATTCACCGGACTTTACTGGCTGATTGATATGTATGGGAAAGCTGCTTTGTTCAGATTTATCAGGCCTGCAGGTACAGATACCCTGTTATGCTACCTGATCCCCTATTTTCTGGTAAGCCTTATGTACTGGTCGGGCTTGAAAATTCCGGTGTTGCTGCTTACGGGAAGCCTTGGACTCATTAAATCCTTCTTGTTTGCCTTACTCTGCGTCTGGATCACAGGCAGGCTTAATAAGGCGGGAGTCAGGTTAAAAATATAACCTGGCCCCAACCTATGTATAGTCTTATTCTTCTGAGTCTGATTCTTCCCTGACCCGGTAGTTGGTATAGACCACATTCACATCATCATCTTCTTCAAGCTTGTCAACAAGTTTGGTGATCTCTTCTTCCTGCTCGGGGCTGATATCCATATGGCTCAGCGGAAAACGCTGCAGGTCGGAACTGATCACATGAAGACCTTTTTCTTCAATGGCTTTCTGCATGCCGCCAAAATCACTGAAGGCCGTATAAATGATAATTTCACCTTCATCTTCTTCAAGGTCTTCAGCCCCGAAGTCGATAAGTTCCAGTTCCAGTTCTTCCATGCTCAGGGCTCCGGCTCCGATCCTGAACACTCCCTTACGTTCGAAAACGAAATTCAGCATTCCTGAGGTTCCAAGGCTCCCTGCATTGCGGGTCAGGATGCTTCGCACATTGGCCACGGTACGGTTGATATTGTCAGTAGAGGTCTCAATGAGCACAGCTACCCCGTGTGCGCCATAACCTTCATAGACCACTTCCTCATAGTTCTTTTCATCTTTTGAGGAAGCCCTTTTAATAGCAGCATCGATCCTGTCTTTGGGCATGTTAATACCCTTGGCATTCTGGATTACCACCCGCAGGCGCGAGTTTGAGCCAGGGTCGGGGCCATTTGCCTTGACAGCCATGACGATATCTTTTCCTATACGGGTAAAGGCCTTAGCCATTTTACCCCAGCGTTTGAATTTTCTTTCCTTGCGGAATTCGTAGGCTCTTCCCATGATCTTTAGTTCAAAATTATTGAAAATATTATAAATGGGTATTACTCCTGAACAGCTTGATGGCTATAGCCAGAAGAATTACCCCAAAGGCTTTACGCAATATGCCTACGCCTGTACGGCCCAGAATCCGCTCAAGCCGGTAGGTATTCTTTAATACGAGGTATACAAAAACTGTATTGATCAGTATGCCGACAATGATGTTCTGGGTCTGAAACTCTGCTTTCAGCGAAAGAATAGTGGTCATTGTTCCGGCACCAGCTATGAGTGGAAAGGCCAGTGGAATGATAGATACAGTTTCCGGTACCGGATCTTTGAAGATATTGATGCCCAGTATCATTTCTACTGCCAGAATAAAAATGATGAACGAGCCGGCAATAGCAAATGAGCTTACATCCAGACCAATCACCCGGAGCATGGACTCTCCGATATACAGGAACATGATCATCAGCATCATAGCCACAATAGAGGCTTTTTCTGATTCTATATGCCCTGCCTTATTTCTGAGCTGGATAATAATAGGTATGGAACCTACTATATCGATAATGGCAAAAAGAACTGTAGTAACCGTGAGGATTTCCTTAAACTCAAAATGAAAGAAATTTTTCTCTGGTACCATTTTATGACGTAATTTTTCGAATCGGTCAATATAGGAAAAATCTGTTCCGGTTTTGAATTTCTCATTGAAAACGATGTAGATGGTTTAACCCCACTTAACTGAATATTTCATTAATTTCACAGCTCATTCATACTTTTTCTTTTGATAAAAAAATTATGCGCCAGTCTCTGAAAACCAGCATCCTGGTTTCGTTTTTCACCTGTTTTTTAAATCTGTTCTGCACTCATGCCCAGCAGATCATACCTCTGTCAGCAACATGGGAATTTCGCAAGGCTGGTGACAGTAGCTGGAACCCTGCTACCGTTCCTGGTACTGTACATACAGACTTATATGCCCTTAAAAAGATTTCAGACCCTTTTTACCGCCTGAATGAAAAGGATTTGCAATGGATCGATAAAGAAGACTGGGAATACAGGACAGTCTTTTCCCTGGATCCGGGTCAGCTGGCCTGCAAAAAGCTTTTCCTTGTTTTTAAAGGGCTTGATACCTATGCTGATGTTTATATCAATGGGGTAAAGATGCTGGTGGCCGATAATATGTTCAGAATCTGGAAGGCTGATATTCTGCCCCGGCTCAGGCCCGGGGTCAATAGTTTACGGGTTTATTTTCATTCGCCGGTAAAAGAGGGGACGGCCTTATACAAGAGCCTTCCTTTCAGGGTTCCTGTGAGTGATAATGATCAGGCCTCACCCAAGGTGAGCGTTTTTACCCGAAAGGCTGGTTACCATTACGGCTGGGACTGGGGCCCCAGGTTTGTCACATCCGGCATCTGGCGCCCGGTGTTCCTTGAATCTATGGGGGAGGCGGCCATCGGAGATCTCTTCATTAAGCAGAAAACATTAACTACCCGCAAGGCTGGTCTGGAAGCAAGGATAGAGGTAGAAAGTATGGAGAGTGGTATCCGCCAGGTAGAAGTTGTTGCTGACGGAATCAAAGCCCCTCTGTACTCTTCCAGGGTACACCTTGAAAAGGGGATGAATACCCTTGTGTGTAGTTTTACCCTTCCTGACCCTGAGCTCTGGTGGCCGAATGGCTATGGTGCGCAGAAGCTTTATACTTTCCATGCAATACTTAAAAATGGCTCTGCAGTACTGGCTGAAAAAAAGGTCAGGCAGGGCATGCGTACTGTAGAGGTTGTGCAGGAATCGGGGACAGGAGGTAACAGCTTTAAATTCAGGGTCAATGGGGTAGATATCTTTATGAAGGGCGCCAATTATATTCCACAGGATAATTTCCTGCCCTCAGTAAGCCGTGATCGGTACGAAAGGGTTCTCAATACCGCCGTTCTGAGCCATATGAATATGCTCAGGGTCTGGGGCGGGGGTATCTATGAAAATGATCTTTTCTATGATCTTTGCGATGAAAAGGGCATCATGGTATGGCAGGATTTTATGTTTGCCTGTGCCATGTTTCCGGGTGACGAGGCCTTTCTGAAAAATGTGAAAGAGGAAGCCATTGACAACATCAAACGACTTCGCAACCATCCGAGTATCGCCATGTACTGCGGGAACAATGAAATTCTGGCAGCCTGGTTTGGTTGGGGATGGAAGCAAAAGGAAGAGGCCAAGAGCAAAGAGACTTCGGATAAAATCTGGAAATCGTAT
>JAYWCR010000200.1:0-5269 GCA_043780395.1 Sphingobacteriales bacterium | reverse complement strand
AGAAAATCATTGCGGAGCTTCTCCATATCCGCAGTGATCCATCCATCACGCAGGGCATCAAATATCCAGAAATGCTGGTGTGAATCAAGTTTTGACATGAAAGATCTTTTTCATTTCTAACCATTTTTCATGCGTGCCGGCATGTGGAAGGTTCTGCTGGTAACCTCTCATGATAGATTCCCATTCCTGAACCCTGGAATTTGCATCATCCAGCTCCTTTTTCTTTCTAAAACTGAAGTTTTCATCCGTTTCCATAATCATGAAAAGCCGGTTTCCCGTTCTGTAGATCTCCATATCCAGCACCCCCGCCTTATGTAGGGAAAGGATAATATCGGGCCAGACCTGCTGGTGATACGCTTCATAACTTTCGATGATGGCTGCATCGTCTATCAGATCTACGGCCAGGCAATGACGTGACATAGGTTCTTCCTTTATTTTTAGGCTGAATTCAAGAATTAATCATGAATTTAACACATAAAACAACTATGTTACTTAAAAAAAATCATTCTTATTTTAATGTGATTTGTAAATTTACCTTATGTTAAAATATGCCGGCCAGACCCGGATCCTTGTTGCCATTGATTGCATAATATTTGGATTTGATGGAGAAAATATAAAAGTACTGCTCGTTCGGCGTGACCTTGAGCCTGAGAAGGGAAAGTGGAGCCTTATGGGTGGCTTTCTGGGTCCGGATATGACGCTTGATGAAGCTGCAAATACCATTTTGAAAGAACTTACCGGTCTGGAAGGGGTATATATGCAGCAGATGGAATCATTTGGCGACCCCCGGCGCGACCCCGTAGAGCGTACACTGAGTGTGGCCTATTATGCGCTGATCGATATTCATAAGTATGAAACGCAGATCTCTGAAAAACACCATGCCGAATGGTTCCTTCAGAAAGACTTACCACCCCTGATCTTTGATCATGGAGCCATGGTCAGGAAAGCAAAAAAACAGATAAAGTATCAGGCAGCCCTGCATCCGGTATTATTTGAGCTCCTGCCAGAACGGTTTACCATCCCCCAGCTTCAGTGTTTATATGAAGGTATCTATGATACAAGCTTCGATAACAGAAATTTCAGCCGCAAGGTCTTTTCCACAGGCCTTCTTATCAAACTTGACGAAAAAGACAAGACCAATTCAAAGAAAGGAGCCTGGTACTATAAACTTGATAAAGAGAAATACGCCAGAAACTTTGAAGCTTTCCTTCATTTCATTCCAAATCCTGACCGGCTGATCAGCGGAGATTAATATAAAACCGGCTTCAGTAAAATATACAGGAAATTTTTCTTATTATTATAAATGTTATTTTGACATTAATTATAAAATGATAGAAGAAGCTTTAGTAATAGGGGTAGATTATGGGACAGATTCGGTACGTACCATTCTGGCGGATGCAAAAAATGGACGTGAACTCGCGTCTTCTATATTTTTATACCCCCGATGGAAGAAAGGGCTGTACTGTGACGCTGGCTCAAGCCAGTTCAGGCAGCATCCCCTTGACTATATTGAAGGCATTGAGTCTGGAATAAAAGACTGCCTGTTAAAAGCCGGCCCCGCGGCAGCAGCAAAGGTTAAAGCCATTTCAATAGATACGACAGGTTCTACTCCTGTGGCTGTAAATGCCCATGGCATTCCCTTAAGTCTGACCCCGGCCTTCAGTGAAAATCCGAATGCCATGTTTGTGCTGTGGAAAGACCATACTGCTGTCAGGGAAGCAGCCAGAATCAATGATTATAACAGGCATGAAGGCACACCCTATCTTAAAAATGTAGGTGGTATCTATTCATCAGAATGGTTCTGGGCCAAGCTGATGCATATATTAAATACAGATACGGCAGTGGCAGAGGCTTGTTATAGCTGGGTAGAACATTGTGATTGGATCCCATTTATGCTTGCCGGCGGAAAACAGGCAGCAGAAATTAAAAGAGGGGTCTGTGCTGCCGGCCATAAATCACTCTGGGCTGAAGAGTTCGGAGGTTTACCACCGGACAGCTGGTTTACGGGTCTGGACCCCCTGCTGAGTGGCTACACAGCGCGTCTGTTCAATAAAACCTTTACTGCTGACCAGGCTGCAGGTACACTCTGTGAAGAATGGGCGGCAAGACTTGGCCTCCCGGCTTCGGTAAAGATAGGAATAGGCGCCTTTGATGCCCATATGGGTGCCGTTGGCGGCCAGATAGAACCTTATTACCTGAGTAAGGTCATGGGTACCTCTACCTGTGACATGCTGATAGCCCCTCTTCAGGAGATGCAGGGAATTGAGATTTCCGGCATCTGCGGTCAGGTACCAGGCTCGATCATACCGGGCATGCTGGGTATGGAGGCAGGTCAGTCTGCATTCGGTGATACCTTTGCCTGGTTCAGGCGATTGCTTGAATGGCCTTTAACTACCCTCCAGTCTGATTCAGGTTTTCTTTCTGAAGAACTGCTTGAACAGCTCAAAAATACGCTTCATGAAAACCTTATCCCCTCGTTAAGCCTCCAGGCTGCATTAATCCCTGTGACCGCAGATTCAGAAATGGCGCTTGACTGGCTGAACGGACGCCGCACGCCCAATGCCAACCAGGAGCTCAGGGCTGCCATATTCCAGCTCAACCTGGCAAGTGACGCTCCGGCTGTTTTCAGGGCCCTTGCCGAATCTATCTGTTTTGGTGCCAAGCAGATCGTAGAATGTTTTACAAGCCAGGGAATCCCCGTCAAAGGGATCATCGGCCTTGGAGGGGTAGCCAGAAAATCACCCTTTACCATGCAGCTTCTGGCCGATATTCTGAACCTGCCTGTAAGGGTGCATAGTTCTGAACAAAGCTGTGCAATGGGAGCCGCTATGTTTGCCGCTACAGTTGCCGGAATTTACCCAGCTGTAGAAGATGCAATGGCCGCTATGGGCCAGGGATTTGAATTCACCTATCTGCCTGATAGTTCAAAGACCCCATTATTTTCGGCCAGATATGCAAAATTCAAGGATCTTGCCGGGACCATGGAAAGCAAACTGCGCGAACTTTAAAATAATCAACGATATAGAAATGACTAAATATGAAGCCATTAAGGAAGAGGCATTCCAGGCTAATCTAAGCCTGCCCCGGTTAGGACTGGTCTTGTTCACCTTCGGAAATGTAAGTGCTGTATGCCGCCAGCATGGGGTCTTTGCGATCAAACCAAGTGGAGTACCCTACGACCAGCTGACCCCTTCAGCCATGGTCATTGTAGATTTTGAGGGCAAGGGAGTGGAGGGAAGCCTCCGGCCTTCATCGGATACCAAAACTCATGCCTGCCTGTACAAGCACTGGGAGCATATCGGAGGCATTGCCCATACCCACTCAAGCTATGCCACTGCATGGGCGCAGGCCCAGCGGGCCCTGCCTCTGTACGGTACCACCCATGCCGACCATACAACAGATGACATTCCATGTGCCCCTCCAATGAGTGACCTGAAAATCCAGGGTGATTACGAACTTGAAACAGGTTTTCAGATCCTGGAAACCATGAAATCCAAAGGGCTTGATTATATGGATACCCAGATGATTCTTGTAGCAAATCATGCTCCTTTTACCTGGGGTGCTACAGCCGGAAAAGCTGTTTATAACAGTGCTGTTCTTGAAGAACTTGCCAAAATGGCTTTTCTTACAGAACAGCTGAATGCCTCAGTGCCAAGAATGAAAGATGCGCTTGTAAACAAGCACTATGAGCGTAAACACGGAAAGAGTTCATATTATGGCCAGTAAGCTGCCCTATCTGTATATACTGCGTAAAATTTATCAGTTAAAGAATATACCCGTTACTATTATCAGTTAACCAATAAAACAATTAAGTTTAATATTAATTAGTTAAAAGGGTATGAAAAAATTCAGCCTGTCATTCTTTTTCTTAATTATATTGATGCTCTTAGAAATTCAGGCAGAGGCGCAGGCCGTGCGGGAAATAAAATTATGGCCCGGCCAGGTTCCTGGTAGTTCAAAGCCTAAGCAGGTTTACAAACAATCAGCCGAAACCTCTATCATAAAGGTAACCGAGGTCACTGACCCCCTGATGGAGATTTACCCTGCAACAAGACCTGACGGAAACCCGGCCCCGGCTATGATCATCTGTCCGGGTGGAGGGTATGCCATACTTGCCCTTGACCTTGAAGGGCGTGAAATTGCCAGATGGCTGAATACAAAGGGAATAACCGCATTTGTATTGCTCTACAGAGTTCCGCAGAAAATGGGAGGTGCGCTGCAGGATGCCCAGCGTGCCCTTAGGATTGTCAGAAGCCGGGCTGTCGAATTCCACCTGAATGCAGGGCAGATAGGAATCATGGGTTTCTCTGCAGGTGGCAGTCTTAGTGCACGCCTGGCCAGCAGGTTTGCCGACAAACTGTACGAACCTGTGGATGCGGCAGATACAGTTTCTGCCCGTCCGGATTTTACAGCCCTGATCTACCCTGCTTACCTCGACAGTGGCATGAACCATAGCCTGACGCCTGAACTGAAACTGGCCTCCACAAGACCTTTTTTTATATTCCAGACCAGTGATGACCCTTACGGAAACAGTGCGCTGGTCATGGCCTCTGCACTGCGTTATGCAAAGATCCCTGTAGAACTTCATTTCTATCCAGAAGGTGGCCATGGTTACGGTCTTCGCCCGGGAAAAGCGGTATCTTCTGTATGGCCATTATTACTCCTTACCTGGTTAAAAACCATTCTTCCCTAAACCTGTATCCTTCCTGTAAAAAAGCCGTTAGGCGAAAAATCTACAATGGATTGGCCCATATGTTGCAACTTTCAGCACCATAAAACAGCCAGTAAATGCAGGATGAACAGCGCGCGCAAGACCCTTCTATTTTCCATGAAGAGAAAAAAACTTTTTCTGTCATCAACGAATTTTTAACTGTAAAGAAAAAGATCGTTGAGACCGGTCGGATTCATATTACAAAAAAAATTGAGTTAAGGGAAGAAAGCTTCAATGTACCTGTTATGCAGGAACATGTGAATGTGGAGCGAATTACCATAAACCAATATGTGAATGAAGCACCTCAGATCCGGCAGGTTGGAAAAACTATGGTCATTCCCGTGCTTAAAGAAGTGTGGGTGGTACGAAAGGAAATTTTGCTTGTGGAAGAGATCCATGTCACAAGAACCCAGACTCAGGAAATTATTTCCGGTACCGAAACGCTTAGAGAAGAGCTGGTCAGCATTGTGCAGACACCCGCTGAAGGCCTGACAGAACAACAATCAATCAATCTTATCTAATTTAAAAAAAACCAGAATGGCACAAACAGTAATTGGA
>JAYWCR010000199.1:0-2993 GCA_043780395.1 Sphingobacteriales bacterium | reverse complement strand
TTTCATCGGGACACTTATACTTCCTGTATAGAGCTCAACCCTGTCAAAAGAATCAGCAAACGCCAGGCTCATATCTTTACAAAGGGGCCCGCAGGCTTGATTTATAAAGACGATCATGCTACAGGTTGGTTTAGTGGAAATCTGTAACCAAGCTGCCTTGCCGGATTACCTGCTACTATTCTGTTTTCATCAACATTTTTAGTCACTACAGCTCTGGCGCCAATCAGTGCTCGGTCTGAGATCGTGATATTCGGGCCTATAAATGCGTCTGCAGCGATCCATACCATACTGCCTATTAATATCGGGGGCATCAGAAGGGTGAATAATATGTCAGAATGATCATGTGTTCCAGCGCAGATATGGCTATTCTGTGAAATGATAGTCCCGCTTCCAATGGTGACTTTCCCGAGGTTGTAAATAGTCACATTCCATGATATTACGGAGTGGTCACCGACTTCTAGCTTCCAGGGGAAGGTAATACTGGTAGACGGAAATATTCGTACTTTCTTGCCAATTTTAGCTCCCATACAGCGCAGGATTTGATTTCGCCAGCCATACATTAGCCTCGGTGAATACCTGAAGAGACAAGTATTTACTACGCACCAAATGGCCCGGAGCAAATAATCTTTTTTCGAATAGTATTGTCTGCCCTTCGTAAACATTAGAAGAATGAATTATAGTAGTCTGCCATTTTTGGGGCAAGAACACCTGTCGAATAGTTATGTGCAATAAACTTTATAGCCCTTGCTGACTTAGCGTTGTCTGGGGGCCGTTTGCTGGTTTCTCTGAGTGTCTTTGCAAGTTGTGCGCAGTCGGGCTCCCCAGCTACAGCAAGCCCCGCCTCAAAGGCCTCGGGAAAGTTGCAGCCTTTAGAAATGATTGGAATTGAACCATACGACATGGCTTCAAGTACGCTTGTCGCAAAGCCTTCACTGAAAGAAGGTAAAACGAAATAGTTTGCCCGTTGCAGGTACGCAATCTTCTCTTCCTTGTAAATAGCCCCAATATACCGGATATTCTTTTTCAGGTAAGGTCTGATCTTAACCAGTTCCCCATCGTCAGGCCCTGCGATAATAAGCTGCATATTGTCATTATCACCCAATGCGGCTGTCCAGGCCTGAACCAGCGGAAGAATTCCTTTTTTATGGTGAAGTCTGGCCATAAACAGAAATACCGTAGGTATCACCTCTTTTTCCTCGTGTATCGCAGGATCGACCCCATTAGGGATCAGGTGTACTGGTCCTTTAAATTTGGCAACCAGGTTTTCATATTCAGGCTTGCTTACTGCTCTCATTGCTGATGCCATGCGGATAAACTTGCGTTCAACCAGCAAATAATAAGCTTTTTTCTTCAGGTAGCCGTTTGCCAGACTCCATGGTTCCAGCATGCCATGTGGCGTATAGATCCAATGAAAGCCGGCCTTTGCAGCAAAGAATCCCAGTCTGCTTGGCATAAGCCAGCTGCCGTGTGAAATAACAATTGTATCGTTAGGATCAAACTCTTTTCTAATAAGTTCGGTGAATCCAGTCTTTGCCGTTTCTAATGCTGAGAGCACTCTGACAGGCACACCTAACTGGGGTTCATGTTGTACCGTAGCACAGCACCAAACGAAGGATTTAATACTATGTTCTTCATTCAGGGCTCTTGCACCAAATAAGGCGGCATTCCAGATGCCAAAATTGACCTTATCAAGATTCGCGATAATGTGAAGTACATTCATGAGGTAGTCCGCTTAGCAATGAGTTTAATCAATGTTGATCTTACAGTTCTCAACCATAGGTTATAAGGTTTCTTTTGTGCGAATCTAGCGGCGGTTGTCAAGCCATCTATAAAGTTGGTTATGCTATAGTTTTCAAGATTTTTAGCAGCGTTTTCAGTAAGCTCGCTACGGGTATCTTTCGTTAATTGAAGGACCTGTTGAAGTTTGCTCAATAGTTGCCCTTCATCATCGGGAGAAAATAAGTAGCCGCTAATCCCGTCAACTATCAGGTCATCTGCAGCACCTGCGAGGTTAGTCGTAATGACTGGTAAGCCTGCTGCTATGGCCTCATTTAAACACAGCCCCCAGGGTTCAGAAATACTGGCTAAAACCAGGGCTATGCTATGTTGATAATAGTTCCGGACTTCATCCATATGAACAAAACCTTTCAGAATTATTCTCTCGGTCAGGTTATGTTGCTGTATCTGTTCTCTGAGTGAATCTTCTAGCGGACCATCGCCTAAAATAATGAGTTTTAGATCAGCTGGCTTGTTGTAATCAGATTCAAGAAACCGGGAAAACGACTTAATTAAAAAGCGGAGGTTTTTTGCGGGAATAAGCCTGCTGACACATAAGAAATAGGGTGATCCTACCGGACTATCCGTTCGATCTGTGCCTGAAAAGAATGCATTATCAATAATATCATAAGGGGTGAATATCGCAGTGGATCTTATGCCCAGCTTTTGGAGATACGACGAGCTTCTTTTTCCTGCCACAAAAGCAGCCTGAATATGGGAAAGCAGGAAATGCTTGATTTGTTCTTTCAGCCAGATCCTTGGCTGATCTTCATAGGTAGAATCCGATTGCATGACAACCGGAACTGAATTTCTAACTGCCCAGGCCATTGCCCAAAGCATCTCTTTAAATCCGTAGCCTGTTAGAATAATAACATCCGGCAGTTTTAATTCCAGAATTTCAGCCAGTGCGCTATACGTGTTTTCTTCCATCAAAGCGATGGTAAAATCGATCCCTGGTTTTTCTTTCCAGCTGTAAGTGCCCGAACAAGGCTGTGTTTCTATAACAGAAAGTTCTGATCTGGGATGAGCCTGCAGGGCATTTAGCCGGAAGATATGATATGGTCCGGCTTTTTCGAGTAGGTAGCAAATCTTCATAACGCCTGACTGGTATTATCCAGGAGCTGAAACCTGGAGTTCTGACTGATAAAGTCTTCAGCGATGAGCTTCATCTGCTTGACAATGGCAGCCTCATTGACATGGCCATGGCAGGCACTCCT
>JAYWCR010000198.1:0-3608 GCA_043780395.1 Sphingobacteriales bacterium | reverse complement strand
ACTGCGTTGAGGTAAATAAAAGTTCCCTCAGCCTGTTGTTTAAATCGCAGAGCAGCATGGTTAGCCCTGAGTACGGCTGAATGTATAATACCTTTAAAGCCAGGCAGAAAAAGATAAGGTTGATTTGCTGGTTTTTGGAGCAGGTGAATATACCGGGTTGTTCCATTCCCTGTCATTACCCCCCAGGCAGCGGGTGCATAGTAATTACCCCGGGTAGCATAGATGGTCTCCCCATTCAGCTTCAGCCAGTCACCTACCCGTTTCAAGGTATCCGTAAATTCTGGCTGGATGAGGCCGCTGGGCATAGGCCCGATATTTAATAAGAAATTGGCATCTCTGCCTGCCGCATTGACCAGGTAATGAATCACCTGCTTTACAGATTTATAATGATTGTCAGCAAGGTTAAAGCCCCATGAATCGTTCATGGTTTCACAGGTTTCAAGTGGCAGCTGCAGGGATGCTTTCTGAAAGCTCAGGCCTGATTTATTTTCGCCCGGCAGGTCACGTTCAAACATCTGAAAATCTTCTCCGTCAAAAGGGCTGAGATGATGGTTATTTCCGATCATGGCCTGTGGCTGCAACTTATGAATGAGCCCATAGATCTCATTGTATTTCCAGTCTATTCTGGAATGCCGGTCTGAGGAGCCTTCAGGCTGGGTCTGATCCCAGTGACCATCAAACCAGATGCCCGCTATGGGTCCGTAATTTGTGAGCAGCTCAGTAAGCTGGTTCTTCATGAACTGAAGGTATTCGGCATAGTTTCCCTTCCCGGTACGGCCTGTACCCTGCCCGGTTTTGCCCGTTTCATGCGGATAATCTTCACGGCCCCAGTCGAGCAGGGAATAATATAAAAAAAGCTGGATACCCTGTTTATGACATTCATCAGCCATAAGCCTGACGATATCTTTTTTATAGGGCGTATGCATGATGTTATAGTCCGAGAATTTCGTATCCCACATACTGAATCCATCATGGTGACGGGTAATGAGGGTGATGTACTTCATGCCTGAATTTTTAGCCATGCTGACCCAGTCATGCGCATTAAAATCTATGGGGTTGAAAAAATTCATCAGCCGCTTATAGCTTTTTACTTTCAGGTTGCGGTCATTCATAACCCATTCCCCTGCACCCGGGATGCTGAAGGGGCCCCAGTGAATGAACAGGCCAAACTTATCATCCCTGAACTGCTGCCTTGCTTTTACATTTTCAGGGGTTGGCAGATAGGTCTGGGCAAGGCCCCGGCCAGCTGAACAAGCAAGCAATAAGAATACAAAGAAGACTTTCATAGGGCCGTATAGATGAGCACAGGTCTGAATTATGGATTCAATAGACTGACTTTAATTCTTTCTACTACAAGATATCAATTTGAACAGAAAAAATACATAGTTATCATATTCAATTCACTCCCCCCGGCCAGCAGAACTGCGCAAAGTGATCAGACAGGCGCTATTCAGAAACAAAAGTGGGTACAAGCTTCTTTTGGGCAAGAAGCAGGGCTGTGATGACCAGGGCAGTTCCTGCAAAAGTATACATGGAAAGTGGTTCATGAAGAATCAATGAGGCAAAGGCAAAACCAAAAATAGGACATAAAAACAGCCAAACAGATGCCTTTACAGCATCCTGGCTCACCAGATAAAGCCATAGCTGTACGGCACCGATAGAAACAGGGATCACCAGCCAGGAAAGTGAGAACCAGAAGCGCAGGTCAAAATGATTGCGGACGGGATTATAGGTAAGAAAGGTAAAAGGAAGTAAGAACAATCCACCGAATACTACCTGCCAGGCATTTATGGCCAGACGCGATAATTTCCAGGGTACCTGGGCAAAATAAACGGTACCCAGAGAATAGGAGATCATACTGATACCCATGATCAGCAGCCCCTGCAGGCTTGCATAACTATGTTGCAGCAAGGGATAGGTGGCAAGGGCCACCCCGGCAACTCCCAGACATAGGGCAGCTATTTCACCCCCCCTGACCTTGCGCTTAAGCCATACCGCCGACATAAGACCAATGAAGATCGGGCTTAATGCGGGGGCAAGACTTCCGATGCCTGCGGAGAGCTGGGTCATGGCCAGAATAAAACAACCCAGGTAAATGGTGACATTCAGAATCCCATAAATAATAAGGGGTTTCCATTCTTTCCTGTCAGGCAGAAGATCATTTTTCAAAAGCAGGGCAATGATGAACATAACAGCTCCGGCAACAAAAAAACGCATGTTGGCAATGAGCAGTGGCTGTGCTGACATTAATCCAAATTTGGTGGCTACTGAAGCCGAAGCCCATAAACCAGCAAATGCCAGACCGGACAGAATCGTTTTCATAGGCAGAAATTTACCCTAAATTAAAAAAAGCCAGCAGGTTTCTCTATAACAGAGACCCGCTGGCTTTTAATGATTGAATTGTATTTTTAGAACTTCAGGCTCAGACTTGCTGAGTAGGTAGTTCCCATCTGACTGAACTGTGAACCGTTATATCCGGTTACACTATATCTTCCATCAAAGGTAATTCCGTTGATATTTGATAGCACCTGGGCGGGATCTTTCAGGATCGCCTCACCTGCTGCATTCTTTGCTGTCAGTTTAAACTGAGGCAATGCATTGAACAGATTCTGCACACCTGCCGTCAGGTTCAGGTTCTTTAAGATCGGAAGGCTGATGCTCAGATCTGTTAATGCTTTTGTTGAAAAGAAAGCATTCAGGTTATCATCAATTCCATTTTCTGTATCATGGAAAGTAGTTGGGCCAATGATGATCTCATTTGCACTGAAGGTAACCTTACCCACTTTATAATCAGCGCCAACAATGAATTTATATTTAGGTCTGGAAGTTAAAAGTAAAGCCTCCAGTTCTGCGTCAATAACTGATTTACCGGCAGCTGCGATCAGAGGAGGGTTGATAGTTCCAAGGTTTCTGTTCTGCAGGGTATAATTACCGGCAAGATTAATACTCAATTTTCCTTTTCCAAGAGCTATATTTCTATAGTTAGCTACAAAATCAAGGCCCCTTGTATTGGTATTCAGTCCGTTTGTAAAAAAACTTACTCCTGCCACATGGGTACTTGCAAGCACTGCATTCAGACCTGCTGAACCCGGGCCTGTGCCGGGTCCGATGTTGTCACTCAGTACAATACGGTCATTCACCCTGATGTTGTAAAAATCAAGTGTTACATTTAAGTTTTCAACGGGATGCAAGCCAAAACCTGCAGTAAAGTTAATAGACTTTTCAGGGCGCAATTTCGGCACTCCCAGCAGTCTGGATTCAGGACTGTTATTGCTTACAATACCATGTGTCACGATCGTACCACCGCTGAAAGCAGTCTGTGCCAGTTGCAGGTTGATCTGCGCCATGGATGGAGCACGGAAACCAGAAGAGATAGATGAACGAAGGGTGAATTTATCATCTGCCAGTTTATAGCGTGAACTTACCTTCCAAACAAAAGCATTTCCAAAATCACTGTATTTCTCTTCACGTGCTGTACCATTGATCAAAAACTGCTTGGTAATATCCCAGGCAAGATCTACATATCCACCCAGGTTATACCTGCTGGCAGTAATTGCATTGCGGCTGCTATAACCAGGAAAAGAAACAGCACCACGGCCGGAATAAGA
>JAYWCR010000197.1:0-4280 GCA_043780395.1 Sphingobacteriales bacterium | reverse complement strand
GAGAGATCACTTGCTGAGCTGCTGAAAAAAATAGAGGTCAACAGTACGCTGCTCACCTCCCAGGAGGTCATGATGCAGCTTAAAAAGAAAGACATCCAGGATCTTGAGATCCAAAAACTGGAAATTCAGGAACAGTTCAGAAATGTTAATCTCTGCCTTCCCAAACCCCTTGATATTGAAAAGCAGGAAACCATATCGCGGGTACTTGAAAGCAAGAAGCTTAAACATTCTGAAGTTCAGCTGGCCCTTACAGAACTGGATCTGATCTCCAGAGATATAAACAAGTCTGAGCTGGACATTGCAAGCCTGAAGGGTGAGATCATGGCAGCAAATGAAAGGTCTGTAAGTATTCTGGAGCGCATCCAGGAAGCTGGTAAAAAATTCATGGAGTACGGGCAGCTAATCATTTCTACCCGGGCAAAGCAGCATAAACTTCTGCATGAACTCTCGGAACTGCTCAGGCCCTACAAGATTGATTTCAACCATGAAAAAATAAAAGAGATCCAGGATGCATTAACTGACCGCGCTGCCCGGTATGCCTGGTCGTTTTCAAAGGTGCAGGAATTAAAACATGAGCTTACCCGGCTTGGGGCAGACCTGCAGAATCTTGTTTCTACGCTGAAAGAAAAAAGTTCAGAACTTGAAAAGTCAGAAAATGAACTAAAAAGCGGAATAGCTAAACTTGCGGACCTTTATACAGGCCGTAAAGAACTTCTTGGTGATAAAGACCCTGCCCATGAACGGAACGTCTATCAGCATAAGATTAAATCGGGCCGTGAACTGAATGATGCTGCCAGTAAAGATTTGCACTTAAGGCAGGGTGAAGCAGAGCTGGCGCAGGCAACCCTGAACCAGCTGTCAGAGCAGCATCAGGCCCAGCATGCCCAGCTTGACCAGCTTCATACGCAGCTGATAGGCAAGTTATTGTTAAAAAACATACCTTCTGTAAAGCACCTGCAGCAACAGCTCCTTTCAATCGAAGAAGCCGAAAAACTCATTAAACTTGAAAATGAGTTAAAAGAAAGTATTGCAGCCTTAAAACAGGAACTTAAAAAAATAAAGGCCGAATCTGAGGCCGAAAACCAAAAGCAACTGACCCCTGAAACAGATGCCCAGCTTAAAGTTCAGATGGAAACGAACCAGCAGCAACTTGCTGAACTCTATGAGCAGACCGGGAAGGTCAAACAGATACTGAATGAAGATGCGAATACACGCAGCCGGTTTTCTGCATTGGCCCTGGAAATTGAGAGTCAGCAAAAACAATATTTGAAATGGGAAAAGCTGGATAAACTGATAGGTTCAGCAGACGGAAAAAGCTTCAGCCGTTTTGCCCAGGGCCTGACCCTGGCACGGCTCACTGAGCTTGCCAATCTGCACCTCAGCAGACTCAGTGACCGCTATCAGATTCTGAAGAGCTCTGAGGATGACCTGGAGCTGCTCATTGTCGATGCCTATCAGGCAGATGCCATCAGGCCCATGACCACCCTTTCAGGCGGAGAAAGTTTTCTGGTAAGCCTTGCTCTTGCCTTCGGCCTGTCTGACCTTGCCAGCAAGAAAGTACAGATAGACACCCTGTTCATTGATGAGGGGTTTGGATCACTCGATGCAGATACCCTGGATACGGCTATTTCAGCGCTTGAAAATCTGCAGTCAAGGGGAAAAATGATCGGGATCATCTCCCATGTTGAAGCCCTGAAAGAGCGTATCTCCACACAGATCCAGCTCAGCAAGCAAAGCGGTGGCATCAGCAAAATCTTTATAGAGAACTATATGAACAAGTCTGCAGCAGTTTAAACAGCCCCCGGATCCGCAGGTCCAGGGGCTGTAAGTTCCGGTAATGGTAACAGCGTTTCCGGTTCAGTTTGGTGTACCCTCACAGTCGATCAGCCATTGAATTCCAAACTTATCTGTAAGCATGCCAAAGTAGGCGCCCCAGAAAGTATTCTGCATGGGCATAGTCGACTCACCATGTTCTGAAAGCCCTGTATAGAGCTTGTCTGCCTCCTCTTTGGAAGCCGCACTCAGGGAAAGGGAGAAATTATTTCCCATTTTAAGAGGCCGGCCCATGGATTCCAGGGCATCGGTAGCCATAAGGATTCTTCCCTGCTCCAGGGTAAGGGCTATATGCATGATCTTATCCAGATCTGCCGCTGCAACCTTATCTTTTTCTGGCGTGTCTTTATAGCGCATGATCATTTTGATTTCTCCGCCAACTACGCGCTGGTACATGTTGAATGCTTCTTCAGCATTTCCATTAAAGTTGAGATACGAATTAATTGTTGCCATCTGTTTTTTCTTTTAATTAGCTTAGTATTAAATCCTTTCCTATAAAAATAAAGAATCAGGCTGCCAGGCTGGATTAACCTGAAGCCAATATTAGGGGTCATTTCAGACAAATTATTAATTGTGAGTTTAATAAAAGAGCGCATGATCAGGACCGGCCTGTTACTGACGGATCAATACAGTCTTTTAAGCATGGTAGCCATGCTGGATGTACTGGAATCGGTGAACAGATTTCATAGCCAGGCAGGCCTGGCCCCTCCCTTCTCAGTCACATTGATGAGTATTGAGTCAGCGTTTGGTCAAAACCTGCATCCCGTATTTAACCTTCCCGTTGAATGTATACATGAGCAGAACAAGATGGATTTGCTGATGATTCCTGGCTTCAAACCCTGTGATATGGGAGATGCCCTTCAAAAGAATGCAGTTTTTATTCCATGGCTTTGCGCTCAGTATCGGGGCGGCGCTGAGATTGCATCATTCTGTACCGGCAGTTTTTTACTTGCCATGACGGGCATGCTCAATGGTAAACCTGCAACTACCCATGTAGATGCCTGCAGAGATTTTGCCCTTACTTTTCCCGATGTGCTTCTAATGGCTGATAAAACAGTGACTGAAGACCAGCACCTGTATACAAGCGGAGGAGCTACCTGTAGCTTTCAGCTCTTATTGCACCTGATCAAACGGATCTGTGGTAAAGAGGTGGCAGTAAAAACTGCAAAATGGTTTGCTATTGATATGGACCGCGATAAACAGACCTGCTACAGTACATTCAACCCGCTGAAAGGTCATGACGACCTGCTGGTAGCCCGGGCCCAGCAAAAAATAGAGAACCATTTCCAGGATTTCTCCAGTATCGATGAGCTCATCAAAGACATTCCTTCAAGCAGGAGAAATATAGGACGCAGATTCAAACAGATCCTTGGCATTACGCCCATGGAATATTTGCAGCAAACAAGAATGGAGGCTGCAAAAAGATTATTGATCCAGACAACGGACCAGATGAACCAGATCATTTTTAATACGGGTTATTCAGACCCGAAAGCTTTCCGAAGGCTTTTCCGCAGATCAGCAGGGATGACACCTTCTGAATACAGGCTGAAGTTCAGGGTGGGTTAACCTGATTTTCTTATTTTATTTATGGATACATTAAAGATCAGGGCTTTTCTGACAGGCTCTACAGGCATGGCGGGGGAAGGAGTTGTTCATGAATACCTGCCCTCTGGGCACAAAAATTGCCTTTTTACAAGCTGAAAAAATCATGAACTATGGAAGTTGAAAACGAAATGAAGTCGTCCGGAGCCGGTGATTTCCCGGTTGTGCATATGGCAGGAAATGTCTACACCATACTGTTGCGGGGTATTCAGACAGCTGGGGCCTATGCAGCCATTGATATGATCGTACCGCCAAAGGGAGGTCCTAACCCGCATTCACATGCCGATATCCAGGAAACATTCTATGTGCTGGAAGGAGAAGTGGAGGTTAAGAACGAGCTGGAAATTTATACAGCAAGAAAGGGTGATATGATTGTCATACCCCTGGGCGGGCTGATCCATTGTTTTAAAAACAAAACTGATCAGGTAGCTCATCTACTATGTGTAGTCGTACCCTCAGGGCTGGAAGAATTTTTTCTGGAGATTGGTGATCATCCGGCATTTTCGTCAGAGCGTTCGGGAACTGAACCAACTGAAAAAGAAAAAGTGGAAATTAATGAAATTGCCATAAAATACGGCCAGACACTTTACCCGCCTGATTTCCTGGAAAAACCGGGAAGTTAGGGCATGCAGATTTATAGCAAGGGGGCATAGCCCCCCTGTGAATTATTTTTTACCTGTTGACTTTTTCTTGCCGTTTCCTGCAGATGATAATTCTGAAGCAGCTTCACTTTTAGCTTTTGGAGAGGCAGTCTTACTCTTAAGTTCCTCTGATGCTTTGCTTGCATTTTTAGGTGCACTTTCTTTTTTAGTAGCCATGAGTTTATAAGTTTTGAACAATTTCCT
>JAYWCR010000196.1:0-4174 GCA_043780395.1 Sphingobacteriales bacterium | reverse complement strand
ATCGCGTTTCACAGCCGCATAAGAAGAAAAGTCCAAGACTTCAATCAAACCTAATTCATCTTTCTCTAATTTTCCTTTTTGCATTAGCATTCCAACAATATCCATTTTATTGATCTTATCCTTTCTGCCTGCTCCCAGGTACACGGTAGACCAGTCTGTCTGTCCGGGGTGCGTGTCATGCTCCGGCAGAACCTCAATGGGGGGCTGAGCCATAAGAAAAGGAGGTAATTCTTCTTCCATGAGCATAATATAGGCCGTTCCGCTGGCATGCATGCGTGCAGTTCTGCCATTACGGTGAATAAATGCCTCTTCAGAAGGAAGCTGATAATGCACAATATACTCAATATCAGGAATATCCAGGCCGCGTGAAGCCAGATCAGTTGTTATCAGCAACTGATGACTACCGTTTCTGAATTTAAGCAACGCTTTCTCCCGGTCTTCCTGCTCCATGCCTCCATGAAAAATACCGTGCGGCACCTGCTTTTTATACAGGTGGTCCGAGATACGTTCGACGGCTTCTCTGTGGTTACAGAAAACCAGACTTGCTTTATTTCCAATCTTACAGATCAGCGAATAAAGGGTATCAACCTTATCTTCAGATTTAGAAATGATCGTCCTGAAGGTGATATCAGGCGCACTTTTACCGTCTTTCAGGTAATTTACTTCTACTGCATCACGAACTCCGGTAAAATCAGGAATTTCGGGCATATCTGTTGCAGAAGTAAGCATTCTGCGCTTCAGATTAGGCAGGTCATAGATAATAAATGACATATCATCCTGAAAGCCAAATTCCAGTGCTTTGTCAAATTCATCAAGCACCAGAAAATTTACTGATGCCGTATTAAAATTTCCGTGCCGCACATGATAGGCTAACCGGCCAGGTGTGCCAATCAGTACGGCTGGTGGCTGGGCAAGGTTATTTTTTTCAGTTTTAATATCATGACCCCCGTAGCAACAATTTACTTTAAAACCAGTGCTCATTTGTTTGAAAACCTGCTCGATCTGGAGCGCAAGTTCCCGTGAAGGTACAAGTATAATGGCCTGTACTTCCTTTTCTTCTTTACGAAGACTTTGCACCAGGGGCAATAAAAATGCAAGCGTCTTTCCGGAACCAGTTGGAGAAAGCAATACCAGATCCCTGTTAGAGTCAGCATTTAAAACTTCCATCTGCATATTTTTCAATGCTTCAAACCCAAAACGTTCCAGTGTTTCCTTAACCATTCAACTTATATTTTCCGCAAAGGTAACGAAATTGCAAGTTATTAGTATGTCTGGCTTCAACCAGCGGCTATGATATCACCTCAGGCTGTCTTATTGTCAAACAGCAAAAGTGGTATCCGCTTTAAAATACTGCCAAAAAGCCGCAGGTAATTATAATGTGTATAAAACATTGTCTGACGCATCGTGTCGGTAAGCCAGCTTCTTTTCACCCTGACCTGAGCGGCGAAGTTATCATTGAGTGATCTGCTTAACAAATCGAACTCCCGGATCAGCAGTTCACCGTTACAGGTCAGATTAGTAGTACTCAGCGGATGATTTCTGAAATTTACCAGCTTCTTATTCACAAAATAAACGTCATGAAAAAGGGTACATTTCAACCAATAGTCCAGATCGATCAGCATGACTACATCGTTATTAATATAGCCAGCTTTGCCAACCAGACTGCGCCTGATCATAACAGTCGGCATACAGATCGTATTGTTGATCATAAACAGGTATCTATGGTACTCTTCTTTCGGGAATAGCCTGCTTACAGAATGTAGCGGAGCCCACTTTTTCCAAAAGCCAGTTGCCCAGTGCAGGTGGGACGAGATATTACCGTCCGCATCAATGACATTGATATCTGAATGGACCAGACCAGCGGTCGGATGGGTGTCCAGCGCTTTTACATTTTCTTCCAGGCAGGTACTGTTCATGATATCATCGTCGCTGAAGAACTGGATATATTCACCTGTTGCCAGCTCCATAGCCCTGGAGTAATTACGGGACAGACCCAGATTTACCGGATTCAGCACGTATTTGACGCGTGTATCAGTAAACTGCCCGATCCTTAACCGCGTATCATCTGTTGAAGCATCGTCCGTAACAATTATTTCAAAATCGGTAAATGACTGATGAAGAATACTTTCAATAGCCAGGCATACATAGGTAGCCCTGTTGAATGTTGGGACGATAACTGAAACTTTCGGCATAAACAAAAATATTGTTCCCTGCTACTTAAAATTAACTGACTGGGTATCAATTTAGACGTCAACAACATTATTACTGTTTTGTGTACTGACAGACTGACAGGATAACGTTTTTGGAACAGGGATTGAAAAGGGTGAAACAAATACATTAAACGCTATGCAAGAAAAAGGAACTATTTCGATTCATACCGAAAACATATTCCCCATTATCAAGAAGTTCTTATACTCCGATAATGAAATCTTTTTACGTGAACTGGTTTCAAATGCGGTAGATGCTACTCAAAAAATAAAGCGGCTGGCTTCTATGGGTCAGTTTTCAGGAGAACTGGGGGAACTAAAAGTCGAAATCTCAGTTAACGAAGAGCAGAAAACCATTACAGTTTCTGACCGGGGTCTGGGAATGACGGCCGATGAGATTAAGAAATACATTAATCAGATCGCCTTCTCCGGAGCTACCGAATTTGTTGAAAAGTTCAAAGAAGCAAAAGACGCCAATGAAATTATCGGACGGTTTGGTCTGGGCTTTTACTCAGCCTTTATGGTCGCAGACCAGGTTGAAATTCATTCTCTCAGCTATCAGGAAGGCTCTGAGCCGGTAAAATGGATTTGTGACGGAAGTACAGAATTTGAAATCTCTGAAGGCACCCGTACCGACAGGGGCACAGATATCATTCTTCATATCAATGCAGAGTCTGAAGAATTTCTGCAGAAGCAGAAACTTCAGGAAATTCTTGACAAATATGGCAAGTTCCTGCCTGTTCCTATTCAGCTGGGCATGCGCACTACATCAGAGCCAGATGGTGAAGATGAAGAAGGAAAAGCAAAGTACAAGGATGTTGAGGTAGCCAATATCATCAACAATACAACTCCGATCTGGACGAAAGCGCCAAGCGAACTGAAAGATGAAGACTACCTGAACTTTTACCGCGAGTTATATCCATTTTCGGAAGAGCCACTGTTCTGGATTCACCTGAATGTTGACTATCCGTTCAATTTGACCGGAGTACTTTACTTCCCGAAACTTAAGAACGATTTTGAGCCGTCAAGGAATAAAATAAAGCTGTACTCACGTCAGGTATTTATTACCGACGAAGTGAAGGATATCGTTCCTGATTTCCTGATGATGCTGCACGGCGTGATTGACTCACCAGATATTCCACTGAATGTTTCGCGCAGTTTTCTACAGGCAGACAGTAATGTGAAGAAGATCAATACCTATATCACCAAGAAGGTAGCCGACAAACTTTCAGAGCTTTTCAGAAAAGACCGCACGAACTACGATTCAAAATGGAATGATATTGGCATTTTCGTAAAATACGGGATGATTTCCGAAGATAAATTCTATGACAAGGCAAAAGAATTTGTTCTGCTGGAGAATACGGCTTCAAAGCTCTTCACCCTGGACGAGTACAAAGAAAAAGTAGAGCCAGCTCAAACTGATAAGGACGGAAAGATCGTTTACCTGTACACCAATGACCCGTCAAAGCAGGATGCATTTATACAGTCGGCAAACAAACAGGACTATGATGTCCTGCTGATGAATACGCCTATCGACAGTCATTTTATCCAGCATATGGAGTCGAAGCTAGATAATACGTCATTGAAGCGTGTTGACGCAGATGTTATCAGCAAGCTTATTCAGAAAAATGATTCGTTTGAGCATATCCTGTCAGAAGAGCAAACGACTAAAGTGAAAGAGGTATTCACCAAATCTATCTCTAAGCCAAATATGAATGTCGAGATCGAAAGCCTGAGTCCCGAAGAAATGCCGGTAACCATTACCATGGATGAGTTCATGCGTCGCATGAAGGATATGGCGCGTTCAGGCGGTGGTGGAATGAGTTTTTATGGTAGTATGCCTGATCATTATAAGGTGGCCATCAACGCAAATCACCCGCTCATCACCCGGATCGCAAACAGCGAAAACGAAGAGGAACAAAGTAAGCTTTCGAAGCAGGCATTTGATCTGGCGCTGCTGGCACAGG
>JAYWCR010000195.1:0-4387 GCA_043780395.1 Sphingobacteriales bacterium | reverse complement strand
ACTTCAAGTGTAGCTACATCATTGGGATTTATAGAATTCGGATCTACGCCGATCACGCCATCAACCACATAAAGGGGATCAATATTTGAATTAATAGAGCCAATTCCCCTGATCCTGACCTTTGATGATGCACCCGGGGCTGCATTGTTATTACTTACATCCACCCCGGCAATTTTACCCTGCAGGGCTTCGGGAATGGTTGCCACCGGTTTATCTACCAGCTTGTCACCGGTAATACTGGCCACCGATCCGGTAAGGTCAGATTTTCTGGCTGTTCCATAGCCTATGACCACCACTTCATTCAACGCACTGGTCTTCTCACTAAGCTTGACAGCAAGCACTGACTGGTTTCCGGCGGTTACCTCCTTTGTTGTAAAACCTGTATAGGAGAAAACCAGTATATCAGATGCATTCTGGAGTTGAATGGAAAAGTTCCCGTTCGCATCTGAAACCGTACCGATGGAAGTTCCTTTGATCTGTATGCCTACACCTGGTAAGGGTGAATTATCCCGGGCATCGGTTACCTTGCCTCCTGTTTTTTGCTGCGCCCGCAGGTGCATGGAGAACAGACTTAAGAAGATCAGAAATGTAAGTTTCTTTATCATACCTGTAAAAATTAAAATCCTTTAAATAAATCATGGAATTAAATTCTTAAAAAAACAGAGCAGGAAAACTGAGACATTCAGGGCGGTCTTTCGCTAAAAACAAGTTCATACATGAGTAGTTAACTTAAAGAGTATGTATTTTTACACAGATCTATGTACATACATTCGCACTTATAAGTTTAAGGCATTTTTTTTAACTTAATATTAATTTCAGGTAACAAATTAATGATGAATCTTAGTATAGACCATAAGAGTTCTGTTCCTCTTCATAAGCAGGCAGAGCTTCTGTTAAGAGAACTAATAAAAGACCCGGTGTACCAGTCAGGCAAACTTCTGCCTAATGAAGTAGAGCTGGCAAGGATCCTGGCAATTTCCAGAACTACTCTCAGACAGGCTATGAACAAACTGGTTTATGAAGAACTGGTGGTCAGGAAAAAAGGATTTGGAACAAAGGTTGTTCACTCAATGATAAGTTCCAAGTCTATGAACTGGCTGAGCTTTTCACAGGAAATGGAAGCCCGGGGTATTCCGGTTAAAAATTATGAACTTCATGTAAGCTGGGTATTTCCGGATGAACACATTGCCAGTTTCTTTGAAATTAAAACCGATCGGAAGATCATGAAGCTGGAACGGCTCAGGGGCAGCAAGGATGAGGTATTTGTTTATTTCATTTCCTACTTCCATCCAAGAATAGGCCTTACAGGCGACGAGGATTTCAAAAGGCCCCTGTACGAGATGCTTGAGAATGACTATTCTACAATTGCGAACCTTTCGAAAGAGGAGATAAGTGCAAAGATTGCTACAAAACCAATTGCTGCAAAGCTTGAAATAGAAACAGGAAGCCCGGTTCTGTTTCGTAAAAGATATGTCTATGACCATGGAGACCGGCCTATGGAGTACAATCTTGGCTATTATAAGGCCGAGACCATGATCTATACGGTGGAAAGCAGGCGCGCGCAATAAGGAGTTTTCAGGGCTTATAGACAGCGGCATTAAAAAAAATGGGCAAATGCTTTGGTATATTTGCAATAAACCGATCCCTGCTATGGCAATTCCTGAAACCGAGCTTCTTACCTTCCCAGTGACAGGCATGAGCTGTGCAAGCTGTGCATTAAGTGTAGAGTCTGCCCTGAGAGCAGAGCAGGGTATAGACAGAGCAGATGTGAACTACGCTACCCAGACTGTACAGGTCAAATTTCACCCCAGAAGCATTGATCCCGAGGCCATGCAGAAATCATTGCAGGCCATAGGTTACGACCTTATTCTAGACCAGACAAACGGCAGAGAAGTTCAGGAAACAGTAAAAAATGATCAGTTCAGGAGTCTGAAGAACAGGTTTACCTGGGCGGTGATCCTGACCCTTCCGGTGGTTATCATAGCCATGATCTTTCCTGCATGGTCATGGTCTGCCTACGTCATGCTTGCCTTTGCAGCTCCCGTACTTTTTCTGACCGGCCGAAGCTTTTTTGTCAATGCCTGGAAACAGGCCCTGCATGGCAGGGCTACAATGGATACCCTGGTTGCGATCAGTACAGGTACAGCCTTTCTTTTCAGCCTGTTCAATACCCTGTTTCCTGAAATATGGCTGCGTAAAGGAATTCAGGCACCCGTTTATTATGAGGCAGCAACTGTGGTCATTGTCTTTATCATGCTGGGCCGGCTGCTCGAAGAAAAAGCGAAATCCTCTACTTCCTCAGCCTTAAAAAAACTCATTGGTCTGCAGCCCTCCTCAGTAATGCTGGTTAGTGCCCGGGGATTGATTGAAACACCCATAGCAGCCATCGTAAAAGGAGATCTCATTCTGGTACGCCCCGGAGAAAAGATCCCTGTAGATGGCATAGTACAGGAAGGCTCTTCTTTTGTCGATGAAAGTATGATCACGGGCGAGCCTGTACCCCTTGAAAAAAAGGCAGGAGACTTAGTCTTTGCCGGAACTATTAACTCTACAGGAAGTTTTCAGCTCCGTGCACAGAAAGTAGGTGCAGAAACTATGCTTGCTGGCATCATCAAACTGGTTGGTGAAGCCCAGGGATCGAAAGCCCCGGTACAAAAACTGGTCGATAAGGTTGCTGGGGTCTTTGTTCCGGTAGTTATTCTGATCAGTCTGATCACCCTTGCGGCATGGCTTTGGTTCGGAGCTGCACAGGGGCTGCCCCTTGGCCTTCTTGCCATGGTCACAGTACTAATCATTGCATGCCCCTGTGCTCTTGGTCTTGCCACGCCTACTGCCATTATGGTCGGCATAGGAAAAGGCGCAGAGAACGGTATACTTATAAAAGATGCGGCAAGCCTTGAAACCGGCCATAAGGTAAATGTTGTTGTGCTCGACAAGACCGGCACGCTTACTGAAGGCAGGCCGGAACTTACTGACCTTTTCTGGTCAGAGACGGCCATGGCAACAAAGGATAGATATAGTACCCTGTTCCATGCACTGGAAGAAAATTCCACGCATCCCCTTGCCCAGGCGCTTGTGAACGGGCTGGAAACTTCCGGCCCGGTTAAGATGACGGCTATTGAAAATCTTCCGGGGCTGGGGATGCTGGGCATTCATGAGGGTCATCGGTACCTGGCTGGAAATTTGCCACTGATGATGGCAAAAGGAGTTGAACTACCCCAAGATCTGAAGACCAGGATCCCTTCAATGGATGCAGAAGCCAGAACAAGTATTTATTTTGCCTGCGATCAGCTCGTTGTAGGAATCGCAGGGCTGGCAGACCCGATAAAGGAGGGATCGGCCGAAGCTGTTCAGCAATTACGCCTGCAGGGTATTGAAGTATATATGCTTACAGGTGACGCCTCTTTTTCAGCAGAATCAATTGCCCGGCAGGCAGGAATCCTGCACTATAAAGCAGGCCTGCTTCCTTCTGATAAAGCAGCATTTATAAAAAATTTGCAGGAGGAAGGAAAAACTGTTGCCATGGTTGGTGATGGGATCAATGACAGCCAGGCCCTTGTTCAGGCCAATATTTCCATAGCCATGGGTAAAGGCTCTGATATTGCAATTGATGCTGCAAAGATAACACTTGTTTCATCTGACCTGAGACAGGTATCCAAGGCCTTGAAATTATCAAAGATAACGGTAGCTACGATCAGGCAGAACCTCTTCTGGGCCTTTATCTATAACCTGGCAGGTATTCCTATTGCCGCCGGCATCCTTTATCCATTCAATGGCTTCCTGCTGAACCCTATGATTGCAGGTGCAGCGATGGCCCTGAGCTCAGTTTCAGTAGTGAGCAATAGCCTGAGGCTGAACTTTAAAAAATTAACCCTTTAACTTCAAGGTATGAGTACTCTAATTTTTAAAACAAGTATAAAATGCGGTGCCTGTATAGCCGCTGTAAGTCCCGCACTTGATGCGCTTCTGGAAATAAAAAGCTGGAAGGTTGACCTGAGCAGTCCCGAAAGGCTTTTAGAAATAGAAGCTGCCGAAAGCCTTGATGCCGGGCAGATCATTGAGGCTTTAAAGGGAAAAGGGTATTCTGCTATAAAAGTGCAGAATTAAGCCCTTTGCCTTTTATTTTCTGCCTAATATAGAAGAGATGATCCAGATCACCAGCGCAATAACCAGTACAACAAGGATCACACCTGCCCAGACGCCAGCCCTGAAGATACTTCCGATAGCCTGACAGCTGCTGAACAGCATGCCAAAAGTAAGAAAGGCCAGAATCAAGGTAGTTTTAATGTTCAATTGAGTTTTCATCTGATTTATTTAGATAATTAATACATCATCACCAAAACAAAATGCATTCCAACTTTTAGCGTTCAGCGTATCAATATCCTGA
>JAYWCR010000194.1:0-3261 GCA_043780395.1 Sphingobacteriales bacterium | reverse complement strand
ATGATGGTCGGAATATCACATAAAAGCAATCCGGCAAGGTATAAAAGGCTAAAACTCTTCGGTCCCAGAAAATACTTTTCAAGCGGGAATGCAAAAAAGTAAAAGGTGAACATATTAAAGAAAAGATGGCCGAGGTTGGCATGTACAAGTCCGCTTGTCAACAAGGTATAGAGCCTTTTGCCTCGTGAAACACTATACGGATGCAGCATACATTCACCCAGAAACTGCTCGTTTACCAGGCCGGCAATACTGAACAGGAGCGTAATGCCAAAAATCGTAATAGCTGCAGGATTTGCATCCCATTGGAATTCGCGCATAGATTTAAATAAGTTTATCGATTGAGCTTGCAAGCAGATGATCTTTAGGCCCCACCCTGTTACCAAGGTCATGGCTTGAAAGTCGGATCTCTACGGTATTATATTCGTTCTGCCACCAGGGATGATGGTCCATTTCTTCAGCAATAACGGCCACCCTGCTCATAAAGGCCCAGGCCTCATTGAAGTCTTTAAAGGTAAATTTCCTGCAAAGTTTATTGTCAGTTTCTTTCCACATACATTCTTTAATGCATTATTTCCTGGTTTTGTTTACCAGGTTATACGAGTCATCAATAAAAGTAAGAATTTCTTTATCACCAATGGTGCCGTCTATAAGAACTGTATTCCAGTGCTTTTTATTCATATGATAGCCGGGAATAACAGCAGCATGCAGTTCGCGGAGCTCTATGGCCCGGGCAGGATCAGCTTTCACATTGATTTGCAGCGCACTGTCAATGGGCATGAGCAAAAAGATCTTGTTCTGAACTTTAAAAACCAGGGTGGAGATACCAAAAGGCATTTCTTCTGAAGCTCCTGGTTTTGACAGACAATAGTCGCGGAGACTTTCAATATTCAGCATGAATATTTGCCTTTAGAAGAAAAAAGTGGCATCGACAGGAATCGAACCTGTATCAAAAGCTTCGGAAACTTTTATTCTATCCGTTGAACTACGATGCCCTTTATCAATCAAAAATGGTGGCTCTGGTGGGAATCGAACCCGCATCTAAAGTTTAGGAAACTTCTATTCTATCCATTGAACTACAGTGCCTTTTTATTATCTGATCTCGCTCCCCTTTTCCTGTTTTGACTCTGTCTGAACAAAACTAAGCTCGCCAGCGGAATTTTCAGCCATTAAAATCATTCCATGTGATTCAATGCCCTTAATCATCCGGGGCGCTAAATTAACTAAAATACTCACTTGTTGGCCTATAATTTTCCTGGGATCGAAAAATTCTGCAATTCCCGATACGATTGTACGCTTGTCAATACCCGTATCGACCAGTAACTTTAAAAGTTTCTTGGTTTTGGGAACTTTTTCAGCTTCGAGAATAACAGCTACCCTGATGTCCATGGCCGAAAAATCTTCAAAACTTATCTCAGGTTTAAGGGCCCTGACAACCTGTTCCTGGTTATTTCTTTTGCTGGCCTGGAGCTTCTCAACCTGCTTCTCTACTTCTTCATCTTCAATTTTACGGAAAAGAAGTCCCGGTTGCTGAAGTACTGTTCCTGAAGCAAGAAGATCCATGCGGCCGGCATCGGCCCAGGTTGTTTGCCCCAGGTTCAGAAATGCCTTTAATTTTGCGGCTGTATGAGGCAGAAAGGGCTCACATAATATCGCCAGACTTGCACTCAGCTGGAGCGCAGCATTCAAGATGCCATGAAGCTCCTGCTCCCTGCCTTCACCCAGTTTCCAGGGCTCTGTTTCTGCCAGATACCTGTTTCCAAGCCGGGCAAGGTTCATCACTTCTGAAAGTCCGTCACGGAAATGGAATTCTTCAATAGCTGCAGCAATTCTTTCCGGAAAAGCAGCCACCTCAAGCTCAAGAGCAGTCTCCCTGGCAGAGTTAAATGCCTCAGGTACGATGCCTCCCGTATGTTTGAATGTAAGTACAGCAACCCGGTTAATGAAGTTTCCAAGAATGGCAAGCAATTCATTATTATTCCTTGCCTGAAAATCTTTCCAGGTGAAATCATTGTCTTTTGTTTCCGGAGCAGTAGCACATAGCACATAGCGGAGTACATCCTGCATCCCCGGAAAATCAATCAGGTATTCATTCAGCCACACTGCCCAGTTTCTGGAAGTAGAGATCTTTTCGCCCTCAAGATTTAAGAATTCATTAGCCGGAACATTATCAGCCAGTATATACGACCCCTCAGCCATTAGAATAGCTGGAAAGATCACGCAATGAAATACAATATTATCCTTGCCTATAAAATGAAGAAGGCGGGTTTCAGGGTCTTTCCAGTACTTCTCCCATTCAGGCGTTAAGGCCTTGGTGGCTGATATATATCCGATAGGAGCATCGAACCATACATAGAGCACTTTCCCTTCAGCTCCCTCTATCGGAACGGGTACACCCCAGTCAAGGTCACGGGTTACCGCCCTTGGCTGCAGACCCTGATCTAGCCATGATTTACACTGGCCAAACACATTGGGTTTCCATTCTATATGCTCTTCAAGAATATATTTTTCAAGTTTTGACTGAAATTTATCAAGGGGCAGGTACCAGTGACGCGTTTCCTTCTTCACAGGCACCTCGCCACTTAACATGGATCGTGGGTTGATCAGCTCCATAGGGCTTAGCGAAGTACCACAGTTCTCACACTGGTCTCCATAGGCTTTTTCAAACCCACAGTTGGGGCAGGTCCCGTTAATATACCTGTCAGCCAGAAACTGACCGGCTTCCTGATCATAATACTGCAGGGAGGTCTGCTCTTCAAAGATCCCTTTATCGTAAAGGGTTTTGAAGATCTCAGAAGCTGTTTCGTAATGTATAGCCGATGAAGTACGGTGGTAAATATCAAAGGTGATCCCGAACTCTGCAAACGAATCTGCAATAATCTTATGGTATTTATCAACCAGCTGCTGGGGTGTGATACCTTCTTTTTTAGCTTTTAAGGTAATAGGGATCCCATTTTCATCTGAACCACAAACAAAGATCACATCCCGCTCTTTCAACCGCAAAAACCGGCAATAAATATCTGCAGGAAGGTATACCCCTGCAAGATGGCCAATATGTACGGGGCCATTTGTATAAGGTAAGGCTGCAGTGACGGTATAACGCTTGAAATCTTTCATGTAAACTGGTTCAATCCAGGGTTCTACCCCTTTAAATAAGCAAAAGACGCAATTTAAGAGAAATACCCTTAATTATAAGCCGTTTCTTATCTTCATCAAAATTAAACTCAACAGGTTTATTGATATGAAGCAGGCACCTTTTCTCCG
>JAYWCR010000193.1:0-28121 GCA_043780395.1 Sphingobacteriales bacterium | reverse complement strand
ATGAATTTTGAATGAAGCAGGTACTGGGCGCCTACCGTATCCCAGTTATTTATATGGATAATGCGGTTAAAGGCCTGGGTAAAAGCTGGTGTACCTGGTTGAAGCCGGCCCTGATCGGCAGCAGCCCTGGCAGCAGTTAAGGCCTGGACTGTTGTACTGCCACTTCCAATGGCTGCGTTAAAACCTTTTTTGTAATCTGCATACCATTCGGCAGGCTTCTTGGAGGCAAGGTCGAGATTTTCACCCAGAGCCCTCATATTATAGGAACCCGTTCCGGTATTCTCAGATTCCAGGTAAGCCTTCATCTCGAAATCCTGACCCTTGATGCTCAGCACATGCTGCTGGATCTGCTCTCCGTCAAGTCTTACCCGGTTTCCACGCTGATAGAGCGTGCTTCCGTTACCGATACGGTATGAATAAGAGAGTTCTGTATTTGGGTTAAGTTTATAGGCAAGGGCAATATCACCCTTATAATTATGAAGGGCATAATCAGTCAGCTCTTTTTCAAGATAGCCGGTTCTGGAAACATCGTACTTCTTTCCGCCCAGGGTAAGGGTTTTCAGATCGCTGTTATACTCATCGCCATAGCGGTTCACCAGGTCAGCTGCGGGGTTATTCACACCAAGGCCTGCATTGGTCTTGTTTCCAGTGGCATAATACTGGTCTTGCTGGTTATTGGCGATCCAGTCAGTGCCTTTAGACCAGGAAACATTAACCTTGAAGGCAAATCTTTTTCCAATAGACTGTGCATAGCGGATGGCAAGTTCATTATAAGGGGTGGCTGAATGATCGGCATCATTCAGATGGTTTACGCCGATCTTTTCATAGACTGATATACCCTGGTATTTAAAGGGTGATTTGGTTTTTAAGTTAGAAATACCATTCACTGCATTCAGGCCATAAAGCGCTGAGGAAGCTCCGGGAATGAGCTCCACGCTCTCAATATCCAGTTCTGTAGGGCCGATCAGGTTGGCCACTGGAGCCCCGATGCCAGGGGAGATCACATCTACCCCATCTACCATCTGCAGAAAACGCGAATTGGTTGTTCCGGCAAAGCCCCTTGTATTCGGTACTTTATAGCCAAGCCCAAGGGTGATCATCTGCACGCCCTTTATACCCTCTATAGCATCATAAAAGGAAGGGGCCGGGCTTTCACGGATACTTTTCAAGGTCATTTTTTCAATCGTCACAGGCGATGTAAGAATGCTTTCAGGGATCCTGGAAGCGGTCACTACGACCTGGCCGGTCACAATATTCTGGGAAAAGGGCTTTGGATCGCTGGCTGGGGGGTATACAGCGCTGGCTGGTGGGTGTACAGCGCTGGCAGGTGGGTGTACAGCGCTGGCAGGGAGCTTTGGAGCATTGACAGGAAGTTTACCAGTGCTGGCTTGATGTTTCATCTGGCTGGCGGCTGAATCCACGGGTTTACCGGTCACTGAATCTTTTACGCTTAGCGCCAGGGAATCGGTTGCCTTTCTGATAGTATCCTGAATTTGCTGTGCATGCAGGCTACCGGCCTGTAAGAGCATCACTGGAATGATCAGGAAATAAAAAATGCGTGGAAGTTTCATTAAATATAAAGTCTATAGATTTAATATGGAATGCAATCTAACTGTTTTTTTTCATTCGGCGTGAATTTTCTCAGTTACTGAATGATCTGCAGATGTACCCGGGGAGTAAGCTTCATGCTCACCAGCTCTTTACGCAATGCAAAATCACCAAAAGTCTCGGTTTCAGTTCTCTCTTGTGAAAATCTGTTGAAAAGGCTGTCCAGGGCGGCAAGAATACCCTGCTCATCGAGGTTTTCAAGGTATAGGGCATTCAGGCGTTCGCCGATCCGGTCACCACCGAGGTACAGGTTATAATGCCCCGGAGATACCCCGATCAGGCCAATTTCAGCAATATTAGGCCTTGCACAGCCGTTCGGGCAGCCGGTCATACGCATGATGATCTCTTCACGGCCCAAGCCATACTTCTCAAGCAGGGGCTCGATCTTGTCAATTAACCTGGGCAGGTAGCGCTGGGCTTCGGCAAAGGCAAGAGGACAGGTGGGCAGGGCCACACAGGCCATTGAATTTTTGCGGATTGGAGAGTTCTGCTCTGAATGAAAATCAAGTCCGAAGCGGTAGAGTATTTCATTTATTGCCTCTTTATCCTGTGGTTGTACATCAGAAACAAGCATGTTCTGGTTTGCGGTAAACCTGAAATCTGCTTTTCCTGTTTCTGCGATCTCATAAAGAGCCGATTTAAGGTTCAGGCCATTTTCGTCAAGTACCCTTCCGCTTTCCACAAAAAGGGTATAATGCCAGTTTCCTTCAGCATCTTCGAGCCAGCCAAAATGATCGCGTCGTTCAGTAAAGGCAAATTCACGGGGGGCTTCCAGAGAAAAGCCTGTGCGTTTTTTAATTTCCTCAAGGAAGAAATCTTCCCCATAGGTTTCTACCGTGTACTTCAGGCGGGCGAGCTTGCGGTCGGCACGGTTCCCGAAATCACGCTGGGTGGCAATAATGGCATAAATAGCCTGCAAAATCTTTTCTTCACCTGCCACAAAGCCAATGACTGTACCCAGACGGGCAAAGGTCTGTGGGTTTCCATGGGTAGTGGACAGGCCGCCTCCAATAGAGATATTAAAACCCTGTAATTTATCATTTTCAAGGATGGCGATCAAACCCAGGTCATTGCCGAAAATATCAAGGTCGTTATTAGGGGGTATGGCAATGCCGATCTTGAACTTGCGGGGCAGGTAGCGGTCTTCATAGAGTGGATCTGCTTCAAGGCTTTTATCAGCTAGTTTTTCGGCATCGAGCCATATTTCATAATAGGCCCTGGTTTTGGGCATCAGGTACTGGCTGATCTTGTCGGCAAAGGCAAAAACCTCATTATGTGCCGGTGACTGTGCCGGGTTTGAACTGGAGGTCACATTACGGTTAATATCTCCGCAGGTTGCAATGGAATCCAGACCCGCCTCGTTGAATGCCTGTATGGTAGGTTTGATATGGGATTTAAACATTCCATGAAGCTGCACAGTCTGACGGGTCGTTATTTTGATGACTCCTGTCGTATGGGCACCTGCTATATGGTGCAGGGCGATCCACTGGGCGGCATTCAGGAAACCTCCTGGTAAGCGGAGCCGGATCATAAAGGAATAAAGACGGTCGAGTTTTTTTTCAGCACGCTCATCCCTGCGGTCACGGTCGTCTTGCTGGTACATGCCATGGAATTTGATCAATGCCTGGTCATCCTCCCTGATCGCACCCGTAAGCGCATCCTGCAGACTTTCCTTTATACTGCCCCTGAGGCCGTCACTTGCCTGCTTGACCCCTTCGATAGGGGAAAGATTTATTTTTTCACTCATAAACTTTTCTTCTTAATACACATCTTTCAAATACCGGCTCTGCTCTTCAAGGCTGTTCAGCCAGCTCTGGGCATCGGTTTCATTGCCATAAAGGGCTCCTATTTCAAGCAGGGCAGCCTCTACATCTTTTGCCATAGGCTCTTTTGCTCCACAGACATAAAGGGAAGCACCCCGGGTGATCCATTCATAAATTTCTGCTCCATGTTCCAGCAGGCGGTGCTGTACATAGATCTTCTGCTCCTGATCTCTCGAAAAGGCAAGATTTACATGGGTCAGCGTCCCATTCTGACTCCAGTCCTGAATTTCAGTCTGGTACAGAAAATCAGAGTTGAAATGCTGGTCACCAAAAAACAGCCAGTTCCTGCCCGTTGCCCCGGTCGCCTCACGTTCCCCGATAAAAGAGCGGAAAGGTGCAATGCCGGTACCAGGGCCGATCATGATCAGATCTGCTTCAGGGGCTGGAAGTTTAAAGAGATGGTTCTTATGGATATAGAAATTCAGCATGCTGCCAGCCTGCTGGCCCGTCAGATGATCCGAACAGAGTCCAAATTGAATTTCCTGGCCTGTTATAAATTTTTCAAGGGCAACGGTTAAATGGATTTCTCCCGTGTGCAGGTTGGGGGAGGAAGAAATGGAATAGAGCCTTGGGGTAATGGGCTCCAGAATTTCAATTATTTCCTCGAATTGTGATACGTTCTGCACCGGATAGATCCTGAGCAGATCCAGAAGCCCTATCCTTGTCACCGGAATATCATGGCCTGTGATAGCTGCATAATTCTTTACCACCCGTTCGGAAAGGTATATGATGTTCAGCCTTTTTTTGAGCCATTGCTCTACCGACAGCAGTTCATCACGGCGCTGAATAATTTTTGTCTGCGGAATCTTGGTTACAGAAAGAATGCCCTGGATGATGCGGAATGGGTTTTCAGGTACTATACCCAGTGAATCACCGGGCTGATAATCTACCCCGTCAGCTGAAATTTCAAGATGATGGGTCTGCTTTGCCGAGCCCCTGTCGTTCAGGTTTACATTGCTGATCACCATACCTTCATAGAGATGCCTTCCTGCAGGTTTTGGCTCTGCAACCGGAGCCGGACTGAGGGTGCCATTGCCTGTTTTCAGTTGATCAAGTACCTGTTCAAACCAGATCTCTGCATCCTTTGCATAATCAGTATCACAACGTTTCAAGCTCACCAGGCGGGTGCCGCCCAGCTCTCCAAGCCAGCCATCTACATCTTCACCGGCTTTGCAGAACAGCGGATAGGAAGTATCGCCAAGGGCAAGCACTCCGTATTTAAGCTGTTCAAGCCGGTCTTTATTGGTGTTCAGGTGGTCATAGAATTTACGGGCCGATTCAGGTGGTTCGCCATCACCCTGGGTACTGATGACCGTGAAGAAATACTCTTCCTTGGGCAGGTCATTCAGCCGGTACTGGGCAAGGTTCACCAGCTTTGCCTGTATGCCAAAATCTTTGGCACGTTTTACAAAGCCCGCAGCAAGTTTTTTGGCATTCCCGCTTTCCGTTCCATAGGCAATGGTGATCTTTGCCGGCACCTGCGTTACAGGTGCATTCACAGCAGCGGGCAATATGGCCACAGTCTTAACCGCTGCCAGGCCAGTCATATATCCGCCCAGCCAGCTAAGTTCAGCCCTGTCCAGGCCCTCAACAAGTTCCTGAAGCAGCTTTATTTTATCGTCTTTAAGCATAAGGGGTTTATTATTGAAGCATGCAGGCAGCAACCGTCAGGTAGCTGCTTTCATCAATGAGAATAGCGCCTCCATTGGCCCTGAGCTGGGTATATGAATCAAAAGGAAGAGGACTGGCCGTTTTAAGGGTCAGGCTCACAATGTCATTCAGCTCCGCTTTTTCAGGAAAATCGATCTGCTCAAGGGTATTCACATCCAGCCGGTAATTGATCGATTTAACGACACACTTAACCTGGCGGCTATGAAGCTGAAGCAGGTACTTGTTGCCGCTTGCCAGAGATTTATGATCCATCCAGCAGGCAAGGGCGGTAAACTCCTGCTCAAGCCTTCCTGTATGTTCGGGCTTGACAAGAATATCGCCACGGCTGATGTCGAGGTCATCTTCAAGGTTCAGGATTGCATTCTGGGGGGCAAAGGCTTCTTCGACCTGAATTCCTGAAACTTCAATACTGGCGATCCTGCTTTTATGGCCTGAAGGTAGTACCGCTACTTCATCGCCCCTGCGGTAAATGCCACTGATGATCTTCCCTGCATAACCCCTGTAATCATGAAGATCTTCAGACTGGGGCCTGATCACATATTGTACCGGAAGGCGGCTGATCTCCAGATTTATATCATTGTTGATCTCCACATTTTCAAGCATTTCCAGCAGGGTAGGGCCTTCATACCAGGGGAATGCTGCCGAGCGGTCTACAATATTGTCGCCGTTCAGGGCGCTGATAGGAATGAACTGCACATCTTTCAGGCCCAGTTGCCTTGCCACCGGGGCATAATCAATGACTATATCATTGAAAACATCCTGTGAATTGCCAACCAGATCCATTTTATTAATAGCCAGAATCACATGAGGGATCTGCAGAAGAGATGCAATGATCGAATGGCGCCGGGTCTGCTCTGCAATGCCGTTCCGGGCATCCACCAGAATGATGATCAGGTTTGCATTTGATGCTCCGGTGACCATATTACGTGTATACTGGATATGACCGGGAGCATCGGCGATAATGAACTTGCGGTTCGGGGTATTGAAATATTTATAGGCCACATCGATCGTAATACCCTGCTCTCTTTCAGCACGAAGGCCGTCTGTAAGCAGGGCAAGGTCGATTTCACCCTCTTCCTTATTCTTGCTCTGACGACCAATGGCTTCAAGCTGGTCGATCATTATATTTTTGCTGTCGTAAAGCAGGCGTCCGATAAGGGTGCTTTTCCCATCATCTACGCTGCCGGCAGTAATAAACCTGAGTAAATCCATTGTTCTTCTGAATGCAGTTAAAAATATCCGTTCTTCTTCCGGTCTTCCATAGCCGCCTCTGATACCCGGTCGTCTATACGTGTCTCACCACGTTCCGAGATACGTGAAAGGGTAATCTCATTGATAATATCATCAAGGGTTGAGGCAGATGATTCTACCGCTGCCGTACAGCTCATATCGCCCACCGTGCGGTAACGGACCTGGCGGCTTTCGATTGTATCACCTTCATCCAGGCGAATAAAAGGTGAAAAGGCGATCAGTTGCCCTTCATATTCCAGTACTTCGCGCTGATGAGCAAAGTAAATAGAAGGAAGTTCGATCTTTTCACGCCTGATATAGTTCCAGATATCCAGCTCTGTCCAGTTTGAAATAGGGAAGACCCGTACATTCTCGCCCTCATGGATCTTGCCATTATAGACGTTCCAGAGCTCGGGGCGCTGAAGTTTAGGATTCCACTGACCAAATTCGTCCCTTACTGAAAAGATCCGCTCCTTGGCCCTTGCTTTTTCTTCATCGCGCCTGGCTCCGCCGATACAGGCATCAAAGCCAAATTCCTCAATGGTTTCAAGCAGGGTAAAGGTTTGCAGGGCATTCCTGCTGGCAAATTTTCCTTTTGGCTCCTGAAGCCCCTGTTTTTTGATCGTATCTGATACATGGCGCACGATCAGCTTTTCACCCAGATCAGCAGCCAGCTTATCCCGGTAAGCAAGTGCTTCCGGAAAATTATGGCCCGTATCGATATGCACCAGTGGAAAAGGAAATTTTCCGGGTCTGAAGGCTTTCAAAGCCAGGTGGACCATCGTAATGGAATCTTTACCCCCACTGAACAGAAGTGCCGGCCGTTCAAACTGCCCTGCCACCTCGCGCATGATATGAATGGCTTCCGACTCTAAATGATCCAGGTAATCAAGCTGGTATTTTGGATTCATATCTGGTCGGTTTATTATTTCTTTATTTCTGTTTCTGGTACGTGGAGTCCGCATTCCTTGCCTGTACTTTGTTCCCACCACCAGCGCCCTGCCCTGAAATCTTCCCCCGGGGCAATAGCCCTGGTACAGGGGGCACAACCAATGCTGATGAACCCCTTGTCATGCAACGAATTATAGGGAATGTTGTGCATACGTATAAATTCGTTTACTTGTTCCGTTGTCCAGTGAAGAAGGGGGTGGAATTTTATCAGCTGGTTTCCTTCGTCCCATTCAAGCATCTCCAGATGTTCCCTGGAAGAAGATTGTTCGGCCCTCAGGCCGGTGATCCAGATCTTATTACCTGCAATGGCTCTTTTCAATGGGGCTACTTTACGAATATAGCAGCAGTCTTTACGGTTCTCTACGGATTCATAAAATGCATTCGGGCCCTTAAGACGCAGAAAACTTTCAAGCTCAGCTGCCGCGGGATTATAGGAGCTGATCTTTGTATTATAGCGGCTGTTTGTGGCTGACCAGACTGAATAGGTTTCAGGAAATAACCTTCCTGTATCCAGTGTAAAGACAGATACCGGATAGTTGCCGCTGAAAAGGATATGGCTTATTGCCTGATCTTCCTTTCCAAAGCTTGTGGAAAATATTGTTTCACCCTTAAATTCAGTACTTAAGTAATCAAAGGCATCGTCTATTGTCATGCTGCCCAGACGCTCAGCCAGCTGAGGTACAAGAAGAGAGGAAAAGATGGGCATGGTCAGGTTTGCTTAAAGTTCAGGCGCATAGGAATGATACACAATGATAATACAAATGTCTATAGAATTAGTCAGGAATACAAGAACTAAAATTCAGACCTCTTAAAAGGTGTATAAAAAGGCCCGGAATGCCTGTATTTTTTCCTCCTGAAAAAATTTAACATAAGCATAATAACAGATATCAGGCAAAGTGAGCTTTTTGCCTTTTTGTGAAGTTTCATAATATAATTGGAAAAAAATGCCAATTATACAGATCCGATCTGACAAGTGATCATTAAAATTAGATACTTAATATCTGATATATATTGAGTTAATAATTTAATAACATACGATTCTCATATCATTCAACATCTGCCCGGGAAATTCTGCTGGTATCTAATTCTTCTATCTTCGCCGAAAAATTAGTTGTTTATGATTCAATATTTATCAAAAAGAATGCATCTCCTGCTCCTTTTCATGCTGGCCAGTCTTGCACTTACAGCAGGAACCATCAGGGGAAAAATAAAAGATGCTGCTTCGGGCGAGGCTCTGGTAGGAGCAACGGTAAGTCTGGAATCTCTTCATCTTGCTACAAGTGTAAATCTGGATGGGTCCTATACATTTAAAAATCTGGACCCAGGCGCCTATGAACTTTCAGTACATATGATCGGATATGGTGCAGTCAGAAAGAGTGCATTGATAAAAGGAGCAGAGGTCATTATTCTGAACTTTGAACTTTCGCCTTTAAACAGGCAATTAAATACAATTGTTGTAAACGGTGGATCCGATAACGGACGCTCGGAAAGCGGAGCCCTGAGGATTGAAAAGAAGGCTGATGTTGTGGAGAACATACTTTCTGCAAAGACCATCCAGCTTTTACCCGATGTAACCATTGCCAATGCCCTGCAGCGCATGAGTGGTATTACCATTGAGCGCAATAGCAGCGGGCAGGGTAGATATGCAACCATCAGAGGTATGCAGCAACGCTATAACAATACCCTGATCAATGGAATAAAGATTCCAAGCCCTGATGATAAATACCGCTTTGTTCCTCTTGACCTTTTCCCTTCGGATATGGTTGACCGTATTGAAGTGCAGAAAACTCTTACCCCTGCCATGGAAGGGGATGCAATTGGTGGGTCTGTGAACCTGGTCATGAAGAATGCACCCGACCATCTGCTGGCCACTGCAAACCTTGCCGCCGGGTATAATACCCTGTTCAGTACAAGACCTTTTAACCAGTTTGACCATACCGCAAGTTCACATTCACCTGCAGAAGTCCATGGAAATGACTATGCGGCCACACAGGCCGATTTTCCGGCAACGAACCTGCATTTCAGCCCGAAGGCAAACCCTGTAAACCGGGCTATGGGCTTTACCCTTGGCGACCGGTTTGCCGGTGGTAAACTGGGTATTATCCTTTCTTCAAGTTACCAGGATTTCTTTCAGGGCTCCAATTCCCTGTTCCTGAGCCCCAATGCCCAGCCTACGCCGGGTAATGTACCATCATTTAATGATATCTACCTGCGTAACTATTCTACAGAAACAAAACGTTTTGGTCTGCAGAATAAGATAGATTATGTGTTTAATTCCAGGAACAGGATCTCACTTTTCAGTCTATATGTAAATCAGAACGATTTTCAAAGCCGGAATTCAATTGATTCAACCCTTGCCATTCAGCGTACAGGCCCGGGTTCGGGAAATGTAAGCATCACCAACAGAAGCCGCTGGCAACAGCAGAATATCTACAATACAACGCTCCAGGGTGACCATAGCCTGAGCCCTTCATGGAACCTTAACTGGAGTGCCGTATACTCACTGGCAAAAAACAAGGTGCCTGATATGGCTGAATATACCGTGGATCATGCAATTCTTACTGACCCGCAGACAGGAAATAAAACGGTTACTACGCCTACTGTTCAGGGCATGACCCGCTCATGGCAGCATAATTCCGATAAGGATCTTGCAGGCTACCTGAATATGAAATACCATGGCCTGCTTGCCGGTTTACCTGCAGAACTTTCTTTTGGAGGTCTTTACCGCCATAAGCAGCGCGATAATTACTACAATGCCTATTCGCTTTCTCCAACCCTTGTAAACGGAGCCCCACAGACATTCACGACCCTGAATGCAGCCCAGTATTTCTTTCATACCTCTGACGGGCAGGGTTCCTATACGGCGGTGACCCCGAATAATTATACAGCATATGAAGATGTAACTGCCGCCTATGTGCAGGGAAGCTTTATGATTCTTCCAAAAGTACAGCTCCTGGGAGGTCTTCGTGCAGAGAACACCATGCAGAACTATATGACCGTGATGCCGCTCACCTTCAGCCAGCGCTCAGGAACGATCAGTTATACCGATCTGCTGCCAAGTGCACATTTAAAGTATACTCTTGCTGATAATCAGAACATGCGTCTTTCGTATTTCTCTTCAATCTCAAGACCTGGATTTTACGAGATCACTCCTTATCAGATTCCAGGTGAGTATTTCGATGAGATTGGAAACCCTCACCTGAAACATACTCATGCCGATAACTTTGACTTCAGGTATGAATTCTTTCCCGGACTGACAGATGAATTCTTACTGGGTGCTTTTTACAAGAACATCAAAAACCCAATAGAATATTTTGTAGTGCGCAACGGAGGTCCCAGTGCCCAGTATATCCAGCCAGGAAATACCCCCCTTGCCACCAATTTTGGTCTTGAAGCAGTACTTACTAAATTCATCGGAAAATTTGGAGTTTCTGCAAATTATACATTTACCCGTTCGAACGTAACGACCAATAAGCTGAGCTATGACCAGACTGCAAATGGACCTTCTACCTCGGTAGTAAAGCAAAGCCGTCCTTTACAGGGTCAGGCCGAACATATTGGCAATGTTTCTCTGCTTTATAAAGACCATTCTATCGGCCTTGATATTCAGATTGCCTATGTCTATACAGGCGAACGGATCTCGCAGGTATCCCCATATATAAACCTGGATTACTGGCAGAAGGCAATTGGTCAGCTTGACTTTTCCATGGAGCAGCGCCTGTTCAAAAAGCTTTCGGTCTATGCAAAGGTGAATAACCTGACCAATGCGGCCAATACCGTATACCTTAAGAGCCAGAATATTTTCCGCTCGGGCCAGTTCCTGCTTCCAAACCAGACCTCTGATAACCGTGTACTGGTTCAGCAAGATATCTATAAGGTTTCCTTTCTTGCCGGCCTGCGGTATAAACTCTAATACTAATGTTTAAAAAAGCCTATCCGATGAACAAACTTATATATCTGCTTCTTGCCCTTGTCATTTCCGGGGGTTGCAGGAAACTAGCTACCGAGAAGACCAATATTTACCAGTATACACCGCCACCGGCGCAGCCTATTGATGATTCAAAACCCCTTGCAGGCTCTATAAAGGGAACAATGCTGAGTGGTAAAACCTATACCATCAGTGGAAACGTCTATGTCAATAAGGGCGATACCCTGATCATGCAATCAGGTGTACACGTGAACATGACCAATAAGGCAGGTATTATTGTGCAGGGCACATTCCTGAGCCTTGGCTCAAAGGCCAGCCCTAATTATATTACCATTGCAGATCTTCAGAAGAACGATACCCCGGGCCTGGACCCCTCAAAAGATCCTGCTTATTCGGCCCCCTGGAGAGGAATCATAGCTGATACTTCATGCCATCTGATGGTCATTAAATGGACGCATATTGAATTCGGCGGAGCTGCTTATGGAACTGATATTGCCTCAAAGGTCGCCGGCACCACAGCAACAACTTCCTTTGTTATTTTATTCCAGAATTCAAAAGGAAGCTTTGTGATGGAAGATTCCTGGTTATACGGAGCAACAGATGACGCAGTAAGGGTACAGAATGGTAAGGTGGCCATTTTCAGGAATACCTTTGAGAAGGCGGGCCTGAACGGAGGTGACTGCATCAACTTCAAAGGAGGCTCAGTAGGTGATTGTGCGTATAATTTCTTTATAGGCACGGCTACAAATGGCTCCAAAGCTTCAAACAAGGGCCAGCCCGTTGGTGCTCCCCAGACAAATATCGTTGCCTATAACAATACGTTCGTAAATGGTGGCTACCGCCAGATCCAGGCGGGTCGCGGTGCAAATATCAATTATGAGCAGGGCGCTAAAGGCATGTACTATAACAATGTAACTGTAAACTGTAAATTCGGACCCAGGATCGTAAATAATCCGGCAGCAGATACGGCCAGAATGAAATACGGGTATAATTACCAGTATGCTGATTCTGTTTCTGTAGCCAGCCAGTTTTACCCAGTCAGTTATATTACCATCCCACAAGCCTCTGATCTGCCTTCACCAGCAAGCTTTCTGCCTGCCTCTTATAAGATCGGTGCTGCTTATAATGGAACAGCAGGAGTGCAGAAGCTGAATCCTTTATTTTTAAACTATCCGCTGCCGGTAACGGGAGGGGTAAAACTCAGGGATATCGCTGCACAAACAAACTTTAACTTCCGGCTGCAGGCAGCCTCCCCGCTGATCAGTAAGGGCTATACCGGATTTACCCCGCTGATGGCTGTTGTTCAGAACGCTGTTTACGGAGTCACAGAATATACCCAGCCAGGAAAAGATCTTGGTGCTTTTCAATATAACGGAACAGGAAACCAGCATTAATAGCATTAACACATACAGAGATCCGGACAGTGCTTTCAGTGCATTGTCCGGATTTTTTTATGCAGGAACAGCGCATGTCCAGGTTCTTTTTTCAGAGGCGTTCGCCTATGCTCTTCAAAATATCCAGGGCAGTATCTGTCTTAAGTTTGAGGGGGAAGGAATGATCAGCCCCATCATTTCCCAGAATACGGATCTTATTGGTATCAAAGCCAAAGGTGGCACCGGGGTCATTGGTAGAATTTAAAATGATCAGGTCAAAATTCTTTGTCCTTAATTTTACCAGGGCGTTTTCAAGCTCATGGTCTGTTTCCAGGGCAAAACCTATGGAAAGCTGGGCTTCATGCTTGAGTTCACCGAATGCTGCTGCGATATCGGGGTTTCTGACAAGTCTTAACTCCATTACCGTATCTTTCTTTTTGATCTTCGAAACTTCTGCCTGCTCAGGGCGGTAGTCTGCTACGGCTGCTGCAAAGACAGCAATATCTGCCCAGGCAAAATGCTGCTGGCAGGTGCTGTACATATCCAGGGCACTTTCCACTTTAATGATCCTGAGTTGCGGATGTGAAAGGCTCAGTGCTACGGGCCCAGAAACCAGCACGACTTCTGCCCCCTGTTCAAGGAAAGCTTCGGCAAGAGCATAACCCATTTTACCGGATGAATGATTGCTGATATAGCGTACGGGGTCAATAGCTTCACGGGTAGGGCCTGCAGTGATCAGTATATGTTTACCAGAAAATGAGGTCACGGGCATAGGCAGCATAGAGTATTCGGGTAAATATAGAGACTCTTCAGAAAGGAGGGTTAAAAAACTAAGAACAGCATTTTAAAATCCGGATTCGAATTACTAAATTTAAGAGAAGATATACCCTTTATTCAAAAAAGTCATGTCGTTATCAAGAAGGAAATTTATCAGAACAGGGGCCCTGGGCCTTGCCGGTACCGCATTATTTGGCTCCCATCTTCTTGCTGCACCTAAAAATGTAGTGATGGGGATACAGCTCTATTCAGTACGTGCCGATATGGACAAGGATCCTGAGGCTACCCTGAAACTCCTTGCTGCCATGGGCTATAAAAATGTGGAACATGCGAATTACCACGATGGTAAATTTTATGGATATGCCCCTGCAGAATTTAAAAAAATGCTTGATGACCTCGGACTGAGCATGCATAGTGGTCATACCCGCCTGGGGGCGGAAGACTGGAACAGAACAACCAGAGATTTTACCGATACCTGGAAACAGACCATCGCAGATGCCGCCATTGTGGGCCAGCAATATGTGATCAGCCCATGGCTCGATGACCAGTACAGGAAGAGCTATGATGACCTGCGGACCTATATGGGTGTTTTTAACAAGAACGGAGAATTATGCAGAAAGGCAGGAATGAAATTTGGCTATCACAATCATAATTTTGAGTTCAGTACAAAGCTTGAAAATAAGACTCTTTATGAGATCATTCTGGAGAATACAGACCCTAATCTGGTTGCCCAGCAGATCGATATCGGAAATATGTATGGTGCAGGTGGCAGGGCCATGGACCTTATAAAAAAATACCCCGGCCGGTTTGAACTCATGCATGTCAAGGACGAGATCAGAAGCACAGCGCCCGACAATATGGACGGTTATGAGAGTACCCTCCTTGGAAAAGGGGTGATCCAGACCCGGGAGATCGTGGATCTTGGCTTGAAAAGCGGAGGCACAAAACACTTTATCATTGAGCAGGAATCCTATCAGGCTAAAACTCCGCTGGAATCAGCCAGGATCGACAATCAGGTGATGAAGAACTGGGGCTTCTAGGTCAGGTCTTCCACCTCATCCCTGTAGTCCATAGAAAGCTCTTCATCCAGGCTTTCCAGGATCTTTACCAGTTTGAGCTGCTGTTTTTTATAGAACTGTCCTGTATAGGAGGATGTATATTCAGAGATCTGCTTTGCCTGCATGCTTCTGATAAAATGAAGCATGACCTCCATTTCAAATACTTTAGACAGGCAGAACTTCTTATACTTGACAATCGTTCTCAGGGTTTTCTGCAAGACTTTCCTTGCCTGAAAAGCATGTATTCTGTGAATATCATCCAGTGCATCGGAAATCTCAGCTTTCACACTCTTTATAAAATCAGCTTCATTCTTTTGAAAGAGCAGAAAGGCCAGATGCTCTTTATTTTCTTTTTTAAACCGGGCCATGCGTAAACACAGCGACTTTAATTCTTCAGGGCTGGCATAGGCGAGCTCTTTGCGGATGTCTGAGAGTGAGAACTTATCCATTCTTAAGACTTATTTTAGTTCTCAACCGCATTTTCAATCTGAACAGGAACTGAAAGCTCCTCTCTGATGCTGTTTATTTTCAGCCCCCTGTTCACCAGGTAAATGCCTGCCATGGAAACCAGTACCGCAATACCTATGGCTGCATTAAGCTGTTCATGGAGAATAATGGCCCCAAAGGCAATGGCTACAAACACATTGGCATAGGTATGCAGTGAAACCAGGGTCACAGGCAGCTTGGCAAGTGCATATGAATAGGCAGCAAAGGCGATCACCGATCCGAAGATGATCAGATAGACCAGGGCAATCACAACATCACGGCCCCAGGTAACGGGTTGCCCATATTCAAATGTAAAATGGAGAAGCATGAGAGCCAGGCCTCCGCTGAGCATCTGCAGGCATGAATTAAATATAGGAAAGGCTGAGGGTTTACCTTTTTTAACGATCAATGTGGCAATGACCCATGAGAAATTACCAAGCACCGTGACTGCAACTGCCTTGCGGTATTCAGGTCTTAAAAGATCCAGTACATGTTCATGGAAAACCAGTACCATACCTCCAAGGCCCAGTAAGACACCCAGCACGATCATGGCATTCAGCTTTTCGATCCGGTATATAAATACATTGATGAGTACCAGCCATACCGGAGGCAGGGAACAGATGAGCGCAGCCAGGCCTGATGGAACCTGCTTTTCTGCCCAGCCAACCATGCCAACCCCGAGGCAGAAAAAAAGCACCCCTGCCAGGGAGTTAAGTCCGATCATGCGGGGGGTGATCTTCACCTGCGGCGGTTTAGCCACGAGATAGATTCCAAGAATAATGGAGGCACCAAGCATCCGGATGCCTGAAAATAAAAATGGAGGGCAGGTTGTGACACCTACCCTCATGGCCAGATAGGTTGTACCCCAGAAAAAACAAACCAGCAATAAGGCAATAAGGGCAGATCTATCAGCTTTCATGAGGCAAAGAAATAAAATAATTAAGAGAAATGAGTAATGAACAGTTTATCCTATCCTTTTAACAGAAAGTATAAAGGATGTTTATGTAACAAAAGACTTTCAGTTAATTAAGGATCTATTAGTTACACTTGTTACGATTTTAACTTTCTGACTAATTTAATTAATGGTATTAAGTGCTGATGGATAAAATCTTTCAAACCCCGAATAGCCTGAACCCTGTTTATAAACAGCATTCTCTGTCTTCCCAGATCATTGCAACCAATGCAGAGCTTATAAAAACCCATCTTGAACTTGCTGAAGCAAAGTTAAAACTTGATATGGTGAGCCGTGAACTTGCTAAAAGTGAGCTAAGGTTCAGTTTAACCCTTCAACAGGCGCCCGCTGCCATGTGTATAGTTACCTCCCGGAGCCTTATGCTTGAATCTGCCAATGAGGTGATGCTTGCTATCTGGGGTAAAAATTCATCCATTCTGGGTAAATCCCTTGGCTCCACAGTGCCGGAACTGGGAGCTGCCGGCGTCATTTTAAGCTGTGAAGAGGTCTTCGACTCGGGAAGGTCATTTCAGGGGAATAATGTCAGAATAGTTTTTGACCACGAAGGGGTATTGAAAGAAGGATTTTTCACTTTTATCCTTCATCCAATGAAAGATCAGGATGAGCATACTGTAGGCATTATTGCTGTAGCATTTGAAGTGACAGATCAGCTTGCAAATATCCGCGACCGAAAGAAAGCCGAAGAAATGCTTCGTTTCTCTATTGAGGCAGCCAATGTGGGCACCTGGTTCCTGGATTACAAAACCAATGAATATACATCTTCGGACAGGCTGAAAGAGCTTTTTGGATTTTATCCCGATGACAAGGTCTCCATTGAGGATACCACCGCGCAGATCGATGAAAATTACCGTGATAAAGTAGTGGAAACCATCACCGCCTCGCTCTTAAGGGGAGAGAAATTTAATATAGAATTTCCGGCAATAGGTTTTCATGATAAAAAGGTCAGGTGGATCAGGGCCATCGGAAATTATTTTCCTGATAACCATGGAAATTATTCCCATTTTTCGGGTCTTTCCCTTGATATCACAGAACAAAAGCAGGATGAGATCCGCAAGGATGACTTTATAGGAATGGTAAGCCATGAACTTAAAACGCCTCTTACTACCCTGAAGGGGTATGTGCAGATGCTGCATGAGCGCGCGAAGAATCAGGATGATAAATTCGTTTCAAGGGCACTTGAGAAAGTTAATAACCAGGTAAATAAAATGGCTACCCTGATCAATGGGTTCCTGAACGTTTCCCTGCTTGAATCAGGAAAGATATCCCTGCTTAAAAAAGATTTCAGCCTTAACCACCTTCTTTGTGAAATGATCGAAGAGTCAGCAATGATCATGCTGAACCATCCTATCAGCCTGCTTCCTTCGGTTCCAATTACCCTGTATGCAGACCGTGACAAGATAGGATCAGTGATTTCCAATCTGATCAGTAATGCCGTAAAATATTCACCGTTTAAAAGTGAAATATTTCTGAGCTGTCAGATTGAGCATGATATGGCTGTGATCAGTATCAGGGATGCAGGTCTGGGAATCCAGCCCTCGGATCTTGAAAGGTTATTCGACCGGTATTTCAGGGTAGAGAACCAGAACTCCTACAAGGTTTCCGGTTTTGGTATAGGCCTGTACCTATGTGCAGAGATCATTCACCGTCATGAAGGCCGAATCTGGGCAGAGAGCGAACCGGGTAAAGGTTCGGTCTTTCATTTCAGTATTCCAATGGGCAAGGTGCAGGAACCCAAACCAGCTGCCTATATGAGCGGACAGAATTTACCAGTCAGGCCGGTTTCCCCGCAAAAATCCTGATGCATTAAAAAGCCGCTTTGAATGTTTCCATCCAAAGCGGCTGATCCTCACTGATTATGCCTCAGGCATTGTTATCTCTCATTGATTTGATCCTGTTATGTGCTTCCTGAATTCCTTCAAGCTGTTTTTTAACAGTAGAATAAACTTTGCTGTCAATTTCAGAATTTTTCAGGCCTGAACCTGAATGCTCAGAGGATGCAAAATTATCTGAGCCTGTTCTCTCATTGTCTGTAAATGAGGTATTGGGGTTAATCCCTGAACCAGCCATTCCGCTGTCCATATCCATGTCACTCATTGTATTGCTATGCGACTGTCCAGGGCCACGGAAATTTTCTTCAGAAAGGTTACCATCAACGGAGCGGTCACCTGAGCCCATATTGCTATACCCTTCGCTGCTCGTGGTAGATCCATTTCCAGTATCCATACCTGTACTCTCATAGGTGCTGTTGGTTCCTCCTGTTGTTGTATAAGGGCTGGTTGTTGATCCGCCTTTATATTCAAAGTTATCTCCAAAGAAGTTTGTATAAGCTTCCTTTGCCGCATCTTCACCCTGCTCACATGAAGAAAGCAGTGCATGGCGGTCATGACCGGTGAAGCTTTCCTTAATATCGATCCATGTTCTGTGCAGCGCTCCTGCAACACCACTGCTCTGGTCAGGATCTCCGCCCAAAGAGGTGATGAGTGTTTGTAATTCTGTTACATAGCGACTCCGCTCCTGTGAATAGCGCAGGAATAAAGACCGAAGATCTTCGTCTTTGGCATTTTCAGCAGCTTTTTCGTATCCTTTTTCTCCATCGCGGGCAATGGTGACCAGATGTTCAAGACCGTCTACTAAATTCTTTTCTGACTCTTCCATGGTTATAGGTTTTAGGCCGGAAAATCGCTACTATCATGCCATTTGACCTTTGTTCACATAGATGAATGCCTGGATTTATGTAATTTTTTTGAAAGTTGCGATCTATTTTCCGGGCTGGGGAATAATAGCCAGGCTTTCATGGCCCATGGCATCTACAGCCTGGACGGCAAAGAAGTAGTTGTCTTTAGAATAGTCAAGGGTTTGTTTTGTACCGGTAACGAAGATCTTCTTTTCCCAGTAAGGGCTGGTAGTTTCCCGCATCAATATATAGTATCCTGCAGGTCTGGTGCTCAGAGGAGCCTTCCAGGTAAGGGTGGTTCTGTTGGTCAGGTCAGCCGTTAATACCTGCACATTCAGGGGTGCGGCCGGGGCAGAGGCCAGGTTGGCCAGGGTAGCAAGGTTCATGCGGCCTACTTTCTGGATATAAGGGTAATCTGCAAATTCAGGCAGATCACCATAGCGGGTGCCATTTTCTGTACGTACATTCTGATGCTGATGACGGAAATCTTCATTCATCTCAGTAACCCTGACTGCTGTAAACCCTTCCAGGGTAAAAGGAATATGGTCGCCACCCCGCAGGTAGCGGTCGCGGCGGTAGATCAGTTTTACATCCAGCTGGTCTACATAACGCTCGCCTACTTCTTTAATATATCTTGCAAATTCACGTGAAGGGCTGTCATTCTCCCCACCGGTAGCAGTTCTGAGGCTCGCCTGCCGGGCTGATTCAACCGCAGGCACACCTTCACTGAATACCCGCACACTGCGGTTATCTTTCAGCCCGGTTTCCTGACCATAGGTATTGCCCACAATATCATTGGTGATCATGCCATCGACATTCCAGCCTGAGGATTTTGCTTTTTTTGCCAGGTTGGCTGCTCCGTACAGGCCCTGTTCTTCGCCCACCATGGCCACAAAGATGATGGTAGCGGCAAATGAATGTTTGCTCATAATGCGTGCAAGTTCCAGGGAAACTGCAGCCCCTGAGGCATCATCAACGGCACCGGGGGCAACAGCCCTCGTGTCGTTCACATCAGAAGCCCTTGAATCATAATGACCTGATACGATATACACCCTTGTATCGGCGGCATCTGTTCCCTTCAGAGTAGCAAGCACATTCTTCATGACAGTGGGTTTGCCCACCCTCGCCCCATCTGCAGGTTGGGTGAACGTATCATAACTTACTGTGAGCCGGCCACCCGATTCTGCTGCATAGCGGTCCATTTCGGCTTTTATCCAGGTTCTGGCTGCCCCGATCCCTTCAGTTTTACTCAGGGTATCGCTCAGGGTCTGACGTGTTTTAAAGTTTACAAGCTTTTGCACAGTGGCGGCTATCCGCTGGTCAGAAACCTCATCGGTCATGGATTTTATAAGTGAATCTCTGTGGATGATACTTGTTTGCCCATAGGCTGTTGTAAAAGTTGCCATTAAGAGCAGGGCAGAGCTCAGTATTTTCTTCATTTGGATAGGTAAGATGATTTCTGGCCTCAATATAGCCCTATTCCCGAAAGTTAGTAGCTATTTTAAGACAGGTTGTCATGTGAAATCTCTGATTTTCGATGTAAATTTGCGCCTTGAGCAATATGAAGGAAGAAAAAGAAGAAATTTCAAATCCTGATCTGATCCTGATCGGAGCAGGAATAATGAGTGCAACCCTGGGAATGATGGTCAAGGAATTATATCCTGGTCTTACCATCCAGCTTTTTGAACGCCTGGAAATGGTTGCCGGCGAAAGTTCTGATGCCTGGAACAATGCCGGAACCGGCCATTCAGCTCTATGTGAATTGAACTATACCCCTGAGCGTACAGATGGCACGATCGATATCCATAAGGCAGTAGAGATCGCCGAATCGTTTGAGGTGTCTAAAGAATTCTGGGCTTACCTGGTTCAGGCAGGGTATATCACTGATCCTGAACGGTTCATTACCAGTATTCCTCATATGAGCTTTGTCTGGGGCGAAAAAAATGTGGAATACCTGCGCAAACGCTATGAAGCCCTGAAAGAGATCAGCTTGTTCAAGGGAATGCTTTATTCAGAAGATGCTGCACAGCTGAAAGAATGGATGCCCCTGGTCATGGAAGGCAGGGATCCGCTTGAAAAAGTCGCTGCTACCCGTATGGAGATCGGAACAGATGTAAATTTCGGTGCTCTGACGCGGCGCCTGCTTCTCAGACTGGAAGAAACAGAAAACTATTCTCTTTTTTTAAATCATGAAGTACGTGATCTCAAGCAGGATAAAGATGGCTTCTGGACGCTTACTATAAAAGACCTTTCCACGAACAAAAAAAGGAAAGTGCGTTCAAAATTTGTTTTTATCGGGGCCGGTGGCGGATCATTGCCTTTGCTTGAAAAATCAGGGATTCCTGAGAGCAAGGGTTTCGGAGGTTTCCCGGTAAGTGGTCAATGGCTGAAATGTGTGAATGAGGCAATCATAGATAAGCATTCTGCAAAGGTGTACGGGAAAGCTTCAGTAGGCTCCCCCCCGATGTCTGTGCCACACCTTGATACCCGTACTATCCATAAAAAAAGGGCGTTATTATTTGGTCCTTATGCCGGCTTTTCCACAAAATTTCTGAAGAACGGATCTTTTATGGACCTGCCATTATCTATAAAAACATCGAATATTCTGCCCATGCTGAGTGCCGGGCTGGATAATATTCCGCTTACCAAATACCTGATTGCCCAGGTAAGCCAGTCACCTGCTGACCGCCTGAATGCATTAAAGGAATATTACCCTGATGCGCGCATGGAAGACTGGGAACTTGAAACAGCAGGCCAGCGTGTGCAGGTGATTAAAAAGGATCCTGAACTTGGAGGTATCCTTGAATTCGGGACAGAAGTGGTCATGTCATCAGACAAGACGATTGCTGCCCTGCTGGGTGCATCACCCGGAGCCTCTACTTCTGTGTCCATTATGCTTGACCTGCTCGAACGTTGTCTTGGACTGAGTTCAATCAGCGCTGAGCGGCGTGAGAAGCTCATGGAAATGATCCCTTCCTATGGAAGATCATTCGCAGAAGATGAGGAACTTTGCCAGCTTACCCGCAAAAGGACCAGCAAGCTGCTTGGCCTGGCAGGTTCCTAGGGCTATTTTAACAAGGAAATGAGGGGATGATATGAAATATCCAGCATTGCTGTTCGTGTTCATTTTTTTTATAGGAGCGGCCTGTTCCAAGGATCCGGTCACCAGGGTCACCTCAGTGAGCGGACCGGAAAAGTCAGCAGGAAATCTGCCTTCCCGTGATTCAGGAAAAAGAGGTACCTGTTTCAATACCAATAATAAAAATGGTGTATGGTCGGCGGATGTTCTCCATTTGAACAGCCACTGGTTTTATACATGGCTGCCGGGCATGCCTTCTGATCCGACTCCTGCAAATATTCAGTTCGTGCCTATGTTCTGGGGCAGGAACGATGTATTCAGTACGTATATCGATTCATTAAAAATCCTTAAACTCCAGGGAAAGGTCAGTTTTGTGCTGGGATTCAATGAGCCCAACCGCCCTGATCAGGCCGGCATGACCGTAAAAGAAGCGCTGTCTTTCTGGCCCAAACTGCAGAGCGTGGGCCTTCCTCTGGGCAGCCCTGCTACTGACTGGCCAACAAGGCCCTGGTTTACAGAATTTATGGATTCTGTAAAGACTGAGAAACTCAGGGTTGATTTTATAGCCGTACATATGTATACGGGTACAGATGATGTGGCCTTTGTGAAAGTGCTTCAGGATCTTTATGTTAAATATCATCTGCCCATCTGGATCACTGAGTTTGGAATCGCTGACTTTAATGCAAAGAGTATCGGGGCAAACCAATATACACCTGCACAGATTCTTGCTTTTATGCAGCGCCTGCTCCCAAAGCTTGAAGCCCTGCCTTATGTGAAACGGTATGCCTGGTTTTCAGGGGATCCTGCAGACCCCGCCCTCGGGCCTTCTGCCCTTGTAGATTCAAAAGGAAATCTTACCCCTCTGGGTACCTGGTATGCCGGGTACAAGCCCTGAAACAAGGCATACTTTTCAGGTACCTAATCCGTTAACTTCTGAAGCATATGCCGCTCTTTGCATATCTTTACTTCTTCAATACCTTCTTAATAATCAAGGCAGTAGGGTTCTAATTTACAGGCATGAGCATTCGCAGAAATTCCAACCAGTCAGCAGTAAACGGGGCAGGGCTTTTTCTTGTTCTTACCTTTATCTTTTTAAGCATAAGTGTCTGGCAGACCTCACAGGGGTACCAGCTTATGTTCGGTAGCCAGCTGGCCTGGGTCTTTTCTTTTGCCATTGGCCTGATGATGCTTTTTCTGAGCTTCGAGATGCGCAAGCGCAGGCTTAAGGGCCAGAATGCGATGGGCCCGCTCATAGGTTATATTGCCTGTGCTGTGTTTTGTTTTTTCGGAAATTTCAATGCCATTTACAGCAGGTACAACAGGGAAGAATTATTTAAGAAAGAACTTCAGAAACACAGACAGCAGTTAACAGCTGTATCTACATCAGCCACATCAGCACTTCAAAAGGCTGATACTTCGGCCGATCATATGGAACGCAGGGTGCAGGAGCTCAAAGGCCAGCTGCTCATGCAGATCCGTGATCCGGCAAACCAGGGGCTTGGAACCAGGGCAAGAGAGGTCATTGCAGAGATAGAATCAGCCCTGGGGCAAAAATTAACGGTATTCAGCGGAAGTCCCGGGCAGCTTGCCGGGAGCTATGCATCCAATATTGATCATATTCTGCTCACCAGGCTGAGCAATACGAAGAAAAAGAATGCCGATCAGATGATCCAGGATATCCGCATCCAGAAAGACAGCCTGGATCTGATGATCATGACTGCCCTGAAACCGCAGAATATATCCTCAAAGGGCCAGGATGCTATCTTCAAAACAGTAGATGCCATCAATACGATAGGCGAGAAGACCCGTACTTTTCTGGGAACTTCAGTCTTTAGTTTTCAGAATGCTGAATTCGAGAATCAGGAGATCGGAAAGATCAGCCATACCTTTGCCTCTGCCTTTAACGGGGAAAACTGGGCCACGGCCCTGATCAGCATGCTGGTGGCTATTTCCATTGATGCCCTTGTACCCTTTGTGATCTTTGTGGGCACCCCGCGTGAAGAAAATTTCCAGTATAATGATAACCGTAAACGGGATATTCAGGTTCTCTGATCTTTAATAAAATTTAATGTATGGATACTGAAAATCCCTTTTTTCCTGACCGCAAGGCAGGTGATCATCAGGATGCTGATCTTAAAACGGGTACAGATGACCTAAGCTTTACATTTGGATCACCGCAAGGTGCTTTCCATGCTGAGGAGCTGGCTCCACGAACTGCCAAGGAACAATATGAAAACCTTACCAACCGACAGACTACTTTTATTTTCCTTTTTGGCAAGCCTGCTGCCGGAAAGACCCATCTGATGGCAAGTCTCATTCATTATATGAAGACCTGTGAGCTGGGTGATCTGATTCTTTCGAATAATAACCTTCGTGATTCACACCTGCTTTTTCAGGATATGTTTAAAAGTATTCAGACCGGAACCTATCTGAACCGTACTGCTGCCCAGATCGGAGGTACTGAGCCCCCTACAGAAATAGACCTGATCTTCAGGCCCAAGGATACCAGGCTTCCAGAGATGAGGTTTACCTTTCTGGAAATGTCAGGAGAGAACCTGGAAATGGTGCAGGTAAGGGGCAATAACCAGCAGACCGGGCGACTCCCTGATTCTATTGAGACCTATCTTAACTGCCCGAATCTGAACCTTAATTTCTTTTTGCTTTCAAGCCATGAATCTGCCACCTATGATTCACAGCTCATCGACAGTTTTCTGGATTATCTGGTGCAGAAAGATGAAAAATTTGACCGCTACAAGTACCTGCTTGCCATTACCAAATGGGATACGTATAAGGGAGAATACAAGAATGATTACGAGGCATTCATTGAAAAGATCATGCCCCAGGTTTATCACAGGCTTATCAGGGCTGGCAGCCCGAATGCCCTGACCAGTTACTCTCTGGGTACTTTTCAAAAGAATCACGAGAATGGCCATGAAACAGATATTCTTGTAAAAGCAGATTATACCCATGCTGCTGCCGTGACTGCCTGGATGTATAAGAATATTACCGGAAAACCGCTGATACCCGAGCCTGGTTTTCTTGAAAAAATAAGGCTTTTTTTTGGTATCTGACTGCTATGGCTGAAGATCTTGGTAATTATATTGGCTGGGGATTAATAGGTACACCCGATGGAATTGAATGTAAGGGTGGTGGCTGTATTCAGCACGTCGACCTCAGAACAATTCTGGACCTGGATAACCGCCATATAGAGATCTTTCCCGGAACCGAGATCTTATGTCTTTTCAGGGAGATCCGTAATGGCCATGTAGTATATTATTATCTCTTGTACAGATATGCCCGGGAAATCCGTTCAGGCCGCCCCGGTACATTTTATGGATCAGTACTGGTAGCTGTAGAAAGATTTATAGATGCAGAGAAGGCGTGGTCAATCCTATATGGCCTGAGCAATTACCTTGAGAATTTTCTGGATGCAGATAAACGGTTCAGGGGATCTATTTTAAATATACCCTTGCCAGAGCCTGAGGAAATAAAGGACCTTTCGCGCTTTATACGGCCGGGCCCGGCTCCAGGGCTTAAAAAAACAGGTGCCTGTTTTCACCCGCTCTCAGGGAAAGAAGAGCTGGCAAAATCTGAATTTTTTCAGACTGCCTCAGAGATCCTGTCTTCAGGTATTTTTAACAGGGTCTATGGCGCTGAAAGCCCCCAGATTATCCAGCGCCTCCGAAGCCGCAATACCCTGCCTTTCATCTATAAAGATACCTTATGGCAAAACCTGAAAATTGAAGCCCAGACCCTGGAGTTGCAACAGCTGCAGCTGAAATACCAGGAAGAGTCAGAGCGGTCAAAAGAGAATGCTGACCGGCATGGCAAAGAGCTTAAAAAGACAGCTCATAGTCTTGAGCAGCTCAGGCATGAGCATGCTGTGGTGCTCAAAGATGCCGGACATAAACTTGACCTTGCCAGGCAGGAAATTTCAAGACTCCAGAAAAAGATGGCTCATGGAGCTGGAAGACTACCCCCCACAAACCAGCCTTCTTATCCACATCATGTCAGGAAAACTGAAAAGTTTGTTCTTCGCAAGCGGTCTGTTTGGATAGGAGCGGGCATAGCTGGCATTCTGCTGCTCAGTTATGCCGCATGGCGCCAGTTACCCGGCTCAGGACATTCGCTGCAAACCAGCTACCCTCGCAGAGACAGTACTGCGCTTATAAAACTGGAACCCTTAAAAATTATCAGCTATAAGCCAGATCTGCAGCTTCAGAAACTCGCGTTCATGTATTGTGAGGAGATGAAAAATACGGCAAATCAATATCAGGCCGATACGGTCAGCACACTCCTGACCCGGCTAAAAGAAGCAGGCATGGAAAATGATTCATCTTATATTAAACTGAATTCCCTCTTTCACAATTACGGACTTACAGGCTTAACGCTGTCAGAACTGGCCATCAGCTGGTATACGGTCAAAAAAGGAGATTATTCTCCAGCCCTGGTATTAAAGCACTTGAAGACTGCACACCCTGGAATACAATTCCCTTTGTGGTTTGATGCTTCCTTTTTAGCCATAAACGAACTGCAGGCTGATTCCAGGCTCAGAACAGGTACGAAATTTACTATACTTCTGCCTGCCGGAAAATAATATTCTCCTGGCTCATTCAATACCATGAACCAGCATCGGAAGCTCATAGATAGAATGGGAGGCGGTAATGAACAGATTGTTCCGGTTCTTTCCTCCGAAACATACATTGGCTGTCCAGTCTTCAGGAATATCAATATGGCCGATCTTCTTTCCGCTTGGATTATAGACGGTGACGCCCTTTCCTGTTGTATAGATATTTCCAAGATGATCGAGGGTCATTCCGTCTGAGCCCTGGTTGAAAAAGAGTTCTTTATTACTCAGGCGCCCATCAGCCCCGATGGTATATTTATAAGTTTTATCAGCCTGGATATCTGCTATATAAAGGGTTTTTCCATCTGCAGTGCCTACAATTCCATTGGGCTTTTTAAGGCTGCTGTCAGCGAGGGCCAGCGAATGGCTTCCACGAGGAAGAAAGTAAACATTCTGGCCCGGCAGGTCGGGATGAGTTCCTTTCCAGTAGTCACGTGCATAATAAGGGTCAGTGATATAGAGCCCCCCTTTTCTATCTACCCAGACATCATTGGGCCCGTTCAGCAGATGGTGCTGGAAATTTTTTACCAGTATTTTTATCTTTTTCGAAGGGCTTATTTCCCAGAGCTGGTTAAGGGAATCTGCGCAGACAATAAGGTTGCCATGATGGTCGGAATGCATGCCATTGGCCCTGCCGGCATGCTCCATAAACAGGGAAAGCTGCCCCTGTGCACTATATTCCCAGATCTTGTCATCGGGCTGGTCGGTGAAAAAGATATTCCCTTGTCCATCGACTGCCGGGCCTTCAGTAAACTTAAATGCGGAAGATATTTTTACCGGAAGGGCGCCTGGTTTTACCATTCCCTGGAGCCCTTGAACGGGCTGTTTCTCAATTTTTACAGGCTTAAATCCAAGGGCCTCTATATAGCCAGGGTTCACCGTACAGTTTTCCAGAAGGCAGTTATTCAGTACGGCAAAGAGGGTATCTTTAAGGGCAGCCAGGTTTTTGGGCCTTGCCTCCCTGATCATGGCAAAGCTGCTGCGGTTCTTCTCTGCATAGGCGATGATCTTGTCATAGCCGTTAGGGGCGTCAAAAGACAGGAAGCCGCTCAGGTTATCCATTTTCTTATAACACCAATAGGTATAGCCGATCTTATTTTTCTCCAGAAGCTCCTTAAAATCGTGGATCCAGGGATCTTTATTTTCACCTGTTTCACCGCAGTAAATCGGCACATTGTATTTTTCACTGAAGTCCACATAGGGCTGTATGGCCTTCTGCTCCACAGGCATCCAGTATTTATGAAAGGTATAAACGGCCTTGGAATCAAAAGGAGCCCCGAATACCTTGAAGTTTCCATCCCATTGGGCACCACCCAGAAATACAAGGTGACTGGTATCTACGGTTCTGATGGCCCTGGTAATCTCTTTATATAGAGGTTCGAGATAGGGGTTAAGCTGGGGGAAATAATGCGCTATAGGCTCATTCAGCAGGTCATAGCCCATAACGACCGGTTCATTTTTATAATGAGCAGCTATCTTTTTCCAGGTATCGATCGTTTGCTTCCTGCTCTCCGGATCAGTATAAAGGAAGGGATATCCATATCCATTGTCAATATTGTCACCTGTCTGCCCTCCGGGGGCAGCATGCAGGTCCAGGATCAGGTAAATGCCTGCTGGCCGGCACCAGGCTACAAGGCTGTCCAAAAGCCTGAAGCCCCGGCCGGGATCACTGGAGCCCATATATTCTTCATTTGTAAATAGCTGGTAGCTGAAAGGGATGCGGATGGTATTGATGCCTGTCTGCTGCAGATACCTGATATCTGCCTGGCGGATATAGTTCTGCTGGAATTTTTTCCAGAAGTTCCGGGTTTCTGTTGGCCCCATGAGCTGGCTGAAGGCCTCATTGATGGCCCTGCCTGAATT
>JAYWCR010000192.1:0-3129 GCA_043780395.1 Sphingobacteriales bacterium | reverse complement strand
GTATCTTTTCATCCTGAATCGGAACCCCATTCAATTCCTGACCCGCTGATTGTACCGGAACCCGATCTGCTCAGGCGTATCGGAGATACCCCTCATACTTATCACCTGGTAGATACCCTTGAAAAGAGAACTGAACTTATTGCCCTGCTTGCTGCCAGTAAATGGATAAGCTTTGATACTGAAACCACCTCCCTGGACGCAAATCAGGCAGAACTTGTAGGTATGTCTTTTGCCGTCATTGCCGGCACAGCCTATTATGTTCCACTGCCTGCGGAAAGAGATCAGGTAAAAGCTATTCTGGAAGAATTCAGCCAGATTTTGGAAAATGAAGCGGTTTCCAAGACCGGACAGAATTTGAAATATGATATCATTGTCTTGAAATGTTATGATATAGAACTGCAGGGTGAACTTTTTGATACCATGCTTGCTCATTATATTATTGACCCGGATACACGCCATAATATGGATTATCTGTCAGAGGCCTACCTGAACTATTCTCCGGTATCCATTACAGAGCTGATCGGCAAAAAGGGAAAGGGTCAGGGGACTATGCGTGAGGTGGATGTAGAGAAAGTAAAGGAATATGCTGCTGAAGATGCGGACGTAACACTGCAGCTCAGGGATACTTTTATTCCGATACTGGAAAAGATCGGGGGTACAAAACTTGCCAGCCAGATTGAAAATCCCCTGATCTATGTACTGGCAGAAATGGAGAAATCAGGTGTCCGTGTAGACCGCACTATTCTGAATGACTTTTCCGTAGAACTTCAGAAAGAAGTAAGCATTCTTGAATCTTCCATATGCCAGAAAGCAGGTATTGTATTCAACATTGCCTCACCCAAACAACTTGGCGAGATCCTTTTTACCAGAATGAATCTGGATCCAAAAGCAAAGAAAACTAAGACCGGTCAATTCCAGACAGGTGAAGATGTACTTTCGGCCCTGGCCCATAAACATGATATTGTCGGAGATATCCTTGATTACAGATCCCTTCAGAAGCTAAAATCGACCTATGTAGATGCCCTGCCTGAAATGATCAACCCCCGCTCTGGCCGTATCCATACGAGTTACAACCAGGCCATAGCAGCCACAGGCAGGCTGAGCTCTACAAATCCCAACCTTCAGAATATCCCCATCCGTACCGAACGGGGAAGAGAGGTGAGAAAAGCTTTTCTTGCACGTGATGATGACCATATTCTGATCTCAGCCGATTATTCCCAGATAGAGCTGCGCATCATTGCTGAAATTTCCAAAGACCCCGGTATGATGGAAGCCTTTCTGAATAATATTGATATCCATACAGCTACTGCCGCAAAAGTTTACGGGGTTGCCCTGGATCAGGTAGATACTACCATGCGCAGAAATGCGAAATCAGTAAATTTTGGTATCATATACGGGCAGTCTGCTTACGGACTCTCCCAGAATCTGGGCATTGCCAGAAAAGATGCTGCTGATATTATCAGCCAGTACTTTCTTCAATACCCGAATATTCAGAAATACATGTCCGATACCATTGCCTTTGCCAGGGAGCATGGGTATGTAGAAACCATGATGAAGCGCAGGCGCTACCTGCGCGATATCAGCTCTGCCAACCAGACTGTAAGGGGCTTTGCCGAACGAAACGCAATCAATGCCCCCATTCAGGGATCAGCTGCTGATATGATAAAAATTGCCATGATTGGCATTCATAATGAGATCAGTGCAAAAAAACTCAAGACCCGAATGACCATGCAGGTGCATGATGAACTTGTTTTTGATGCCCCTAAAGAAGAGCTTGAAATTATGATGCCTATTATCAGAAATCATATGATGCATGCCATTAAAACAGAAGTACCTATTGTAGTAGAGATAGGACACGGGCCAAACTGGCTGGCAGCCCATTAAAATAAGGATGCCCGGTATTTTTCATTCAGAAAGGCACCGGGCATTTTTATAAAAGATCCACAAGCCTAATAGGCCGACATTCTGATAGGAGGAATATTCAGCATTGCATACAGATCATCGAGGTCATTGATGCTGCTGTTGAACATATTGCTCAGGATGATCACCGTAGTTTCATTGCGGATATCACGCACAAAGATATTTTTATAGCCATGCCACCAGCCGGTATGGTAAACAATTTTCTTCCCCTGATCTACATCAAAGATGCGCCAGCCATAACCGTAGTTAAAATGGCCCTTAATTTCCTTGCTATAGCCAGTAAAGGCCTCACGCAGGGTTTCAGGCTTCAGAAGGCGGTCTGTATATAACATCTGGTCCCAGATAAACATATCATCTACCGTAGTATATACGCCTTTATCCCCTACTACACCGTCAAGCCAGTTCGGATCATTTCTTCGGGCAAAACTACGTTCATACCCTATCAGGTTTGTCGGAGCCATGGTATCGGTCACCTTACAATATATATGTGTATGAACCATGGTCAGCGGATCAAATACCTTTTCTTTCATATAGGCATTCAGGCTTTGACCAGTGATCTTTTCAATAACGGCAGCAAGCACGGCATAATTAATGTTGTTATATAGAAAATGGGTATCCGGAGCAGACCAGCGGCCTGGCTTGTTGGTGGCAAGCATAGCCATAAGATCCATATTGCTCATAGCCTTATGCTTGTCTTTCCATACACTTTCTGAATAATACTGATAATTGGGAAGCCCCGACCTATGAGTCATGAGCATACGGATACTGATACCAGGATAAGGGAAGTCAGGAAAAAATTCAGTAACCAGCTGATCGAATTTTAATTTCCCTTCATCTTTAAGCATCATGGCAGCAAAAGAAGTGAACTGTTTGCTCACAGATGCCAGCTGAAAATGAGAATCGATCAATAAGGGAATTCTTTTCTGGTAGTTTGCATACCCAAATACGTTTCTGTACACGATCTTGCCTTTACGGGCGATGAGTACGGCTCCGTTAAAATTCTTTACTGCATGAAGTCTTTTAAAATAAGCATCAATATTCTTATCTGCTGACTCAGGATTATAAGTCAGGTCAATCTTATACTCATGCTTGATTTTTACTCCCTGACTGGTTGTCTCTTTATTTTTATTTGAATGATTACATGACGCGAATGACAAAGCCCCCAATATAATCCAACCTAACTTCTTCACAAATCGATGCTTTTGCCTT
>JAYWCR010000191.1:0-3281 GCA_043780395.1 Sphingobacteriales bacterium | reverse complement strand
AGAATCCCTGAGAGATTCATTTTCCAGGCCCTTGATTCTATTGGATGCCACTCCATTCTTAGTTATTGCTTGCTTCTCTATCTTTACAGAACTCATCAGAAATTTCCTTTAGGGTACTTTAGGCAAAATTATCAATTAAAACGGTTAATATTCTATTAGCAACAATATTGATTTTAATCCATATTATTTTTAGTTTTTATTCAATCAAAATCCTTACTTAGGTTAGGATAAGATTAAAATTGAAAATATGTCTTGCCGAACTGTACAGTCATCAATACATTTGCTGACTGTAAACAGGTCATAGTAGAGACACTTTTCAAAAAAGACAAGGTTTTTACTCCCCTAACGAGAGTATTTCAATATAAATACTGCCGCCAAAAGGAATTTAATATGACGGATCTAACAAAAAGATGTCTTCAGATATGAAGCATCAGTTTTTGCCGGATCAGTCACCTTAGAAACAAATAATCGCATGAAGAAAATACTGATGATGCTTGTCATCATTGCATCTTATCTCTTAAGCATCAAAGGAGTATACGCTTCCCCGCGAAAAAGTCATAAACAGCATACCTCAAAGCATCAATCTACCAGTCATTCAGCCAGGCATCATACATCCGGCCGGCATCATTCAGGCAGAAGCCGGAAACATATTGCACATTCCGCGCCACATCATTATAAAATAGTTGACCCTGCAAATTTTCAGAACGAAAATAATATTGTAGAAGATCCGGACACGCTTGGTCATATCTATTTCAGTCAGGTATTCGGAATTCCTATCGATACGGCAGCAGATATCAGGTTATACCACCTTATTGAGAACTGGATCGGAACCCCTTACCATTTGGGGGGAGACAGTCACTGGGGAATTGATTGCTCGCGCTTTGCGGGTAAAGTGTATAATGAAGTGTATAATATTCCACTTGGTTCAAACTGCCGTGAAATATACCAGCAGGTACATCCCCTGAGCCGCAATGAACTCAAAGAAGGAGATCTTGTATTTTTCAAGATCCATAGCCATTCAATCTCACATATGGGTATCTACCTTGGAGGCAATAAATTTGTTCATGCCGGCACTTCCACCGGTGTAAGGATCAGCAGTCTTGACGATCCTTATTTCAACCGTTTTTTTTATAGCGGTGGCCGCCTGAGCTATCTCTCTACAGCCTCTGTCACCGGGAACTAGTATACCGGAGCCTGGTCAGCAAATTATCAATGCCTGGTTTGCTGCAAGAAAGTGGGAAAAGTTTAAATTCCAGGACGAAATTGAAACAGCCTACCTGAATGGTTATTCAGGTCTGCTTAATGCCCCCACAGGAAGCGGTAAAACATTTGCTGTTTTCCTTCCCTTTCTCATTTCCTATATAAACCGCTTTCCGCAGACCTATAAGCAACCCCGTCAGAACGGATTGCTTATGCTATGGATCACTCCCCTGCGGGCTCTTACCAATGATATACAGGCAGCCATGCAACAGGTTTGTTTAGAGCTGGGCCTCTCTTTAACCGTTGCCAGCAGAACAGGAGATTCTACCAATGCCGAAAAACAGGCGCTTCGCCGAAAACTTCCTGAAATACTGTTAACCACACCGGAAAGTCTTCACCTGATGCTTGCCCAAAAAGGCTATCCGGCCGTATTTAAAAATCTTCAGGTAGTAGTGATTGATGAATGGCATGAACTTCTTGGAACGAAAAGGGGCGTTCAGATCGAACTTGGATTGTCAAGGTTAAAGTCAATTTCTGCTTCTCTGAGAATCTGGGGTATAAGTGCAACCATAGGGAACCTTGAACAGGCAGTAAAAGTACTGCTGGGAAACAATACAGCCCCTGAAAAAACCCTTATGGTAAGGGCAAAAGTGAAGAAGAAGCTCATTATTGAATCCATTATTCCTGAAAATATAGAAACCTATTCATGGGCAGGGCATATTGGGATCCGTTTACTTCCTCAGGTGATGGATGTGGTGGCAAAAGGAAAAACAACACTCATCTTTACTAATACCCGCTCGCAGTCAGAGATCTGGTATCAGGCTATCCTTGAAAAATATCCCGAATACGCAGGTTATATTGCCATGCACCATGGCTCTCTGGATCATACATTGCGAACATGGGTTGAAAATGCCCTTCATGCAGGATCATTAAAAGTAGTGGTCTGCACCTCAAGCCTTGATCTGGGGGTCGATTTTCGCCCTGTGGATGCAGTCATACAGATTGGAAGCCCAAAGGGTATTGCCAGGTTTATGCAGCGGGCCGGCCGCAGCGGCCATCAGCCGGGTGCTGTTTCCAAGGCATACTTTGTACCTACACATTCGATGGAGCTTATGGAAGGAGCCGCTTTGAAGCAGGCTCTGGTGAAAGAAATCTATGAAAGCCGTGACCCCCTGCTTCTTTCTATGGATGTGCTGGTTCAGTATATGGTGACCCTGGCTGTTTCTGATGGCTTTGCTGCAAATAGTTTATATGATGAAATTGCAGGTACCCATGCCTATGCTGATCTGTCCAGAGAAGAATTCAACTCGCTGCTGAACTTTATTACCAGGGGGGGGAAGGCACTCTCACAATATGATGAATTTCTGAAAGTAGAAATGGAAAATGAACTGTTCAAAGTGAACAGCAGACGTGTTGCAATGCGCCACAGGCTAAGCATTGGTACTATTAAAGGAGATGTCACCATTCAGGTCCGATATCTCACAGGAGGTACTCTGGGAACTATTGAAGAGTCTTTTATTTCCAAATTAAAAGCGGGTGATCATTTCTGGTTTGCAGGCCGCAGCCTTGAATTTCTTTACATGAAAGAACTTTCTGCCTATGTTAAAAAATCATCAGCAAAAAAAGGACTTATTCCAAGCTGGCTTGGGGGGAGGATGCCCCTTTCTTCCCAGTTGTCTGCTGTACTGAGAGAAACCCTTGACCAGGTTGCCAGGGGTAAGGCAACAGGGATTGAATTGCAGGCATTAAAGCCACTCTTTGAACTTCAGCAAACAGAATCCCATATTCCCCAGGCAAATGAATTTCTTATTGAACAGCTGAAGTCAAGGCAAGGCTACCACCTTATCTTCTATCCTTTTGAAGGCCGGCTTGTACATGAAGGCATGGCATCATTACTTGCGTACAGAATCTCCAGACTTAAAAAAGCAAGTTTCTCCATTGCAATGAACGATTATGGATTCGAGCTGCTTACAGATGAAGAATTGCCCCTTGAAGAGGCTATAGGGCTTGATCTTTTTTCAGGACTGGATCTGCTTAATGATATCCAGCAAAGCCTGAATGCAAATGAAATGGCAAGGCGC
>JAYWCR010000190.1:0-3225 GCA_043780395.1 Sphingobacteriales bacterium | reverse complement strand
GTGCCTATCAAGAACTATGCAAATGTCAAGAACTCGATGGATGCGCTTATAGAAGGTGAACGGGCCAAGAAAGACCTGATGAACTATGAGAGTGATCTCTGGGAGTATTAAAATATATTTTTACTGAAAATTAAAAGGTCCGGGTTTAACTTCCCGGACCTTTTAATTTTCAGCGGCTTCCTCTTCCTCTGAGGGTTCAGCCTGGCCGAAATGGGCAAGCAGGTTCGTTGCCTGACCCCTGGTGATCACCTCTAAAAGGGCTGCCTCACCAGCTTCTCTGATTTTTTTAACTGACTTGAAATGTTTAAGCAGGCTCATTGCGGTCGTTTTTCCGATGCCTTTGATCTGCTCCAGTTCTGTTTGCAGGGTGCCCTTGTCACGGATCGTGCGGTGAAATGTAATTCCGAACCGATGGGCCTCATCGCGCAAATGCTGAATTATTTTCAGTGTCTCTGATCGTTTATCAATATAAAGAGGCAGGGAATCACCCGGGTAATAGATCTCTTCAAGCCGCTTTGCAATGCCTATAATAGGAATCTGAGTTTCTATTCCCAGCTTTTTAAGGCTTTTCATAGCTGATGAAAGCTGTCCCTTGCCACCATCTATAATAATAAGATCAGGTAAGGGGCTGCTCTCATCCAACAGCCGGCGGTATCGCCTGAACACTACTTCTTCCATGGTATCAAAGTCATTGGGCCCAACAACTGTTTTTACATTATAATGGCGGTATTCTTTTTTTGATGGCTTGCCGTCTCTGAACAGCACCATGGCCGATACCGGATATTTGCCCTGGAAGTTCGAGTTGTCAAAACATTCAATATGCCGGGGTTGGGCTGTAAGCCGCAAATCTTCTTTCATCAGGTTCATTAACCGGTCACTTTTTACATCAGGATAGAGCTTCTCGTACATATCAAGTTTTGACTTCTTAAAGAACAGTGCATTCTTATGCGAAAGATCAAGGAGCTTTTTCTTTTCTCCCATCTGAGGAACGGTGATCTTCTGATCCCTGCCATTACTCTCAATCATGACAGGCACTAGAAGTTCTTTTGAAAGTGTACCGAAACGTTCCTGAAATTCATCGATTGCCAGGCTTAAAAGTTCTGCATCGGTTTCATCCAGCTTCTTCTTGATCTCAATGGTCTGTGTCTGGGTAATAGTCCCATTGGCTACCCGCATATAGTTCACAAACGCATACTTCTCTTCAGAGGCAATGGAAAATACATCCAGGCAGTCAAGGGTAGAGCTGACGATGGTTGATTTACCCTGGTATTTTTCAAGCAGATCTATTTTCCGCTTATAACGGTAGGCAGATTCAAAGTCCATGGAGGCTGAGGCCTCATTTAGCTGTGATTTAAGGCCGGCAACGATTTTCCCTATATTCCCCTTTAAAATATCTTTTATCGCCAGAATGCCGGCATTGTAATCCTCTTCAGACTGGTAATCCTGGCAGGGACCTTTACAGTTTCCAATCTGGTATTCCAGACAGACTCTGAACTTGCCTGCATGGATATTTTCCTGACTGAGGTTAAGGTTACAGGTTCGCAATGGATAAAGCTCTTTTACAAGCTCAAGTACAGTGCGCATCATGGGGATGCTTCCATACGGCCCGAAATAGGTAGAGCCATCACGGATCAGTCTGCGGGTACCAAAGATCCTTGGATAAGGCTCATTCTTTATAACCAGCGAAGGAAAGCTTTTATCGTCTTTTAATTCGACATTGTACTTGGGCTGGTGTTTCTTGATCATGCTGTTCTCAAGGAGCCTTGCATCGATCTCTGAATCAACAATGGTAAAATGGATGCCCCTGATCTTGCTTACCAGCATCCTTGTTTTACCACTCTGCTGGTTGCTTCCATCTTTGTTAAAATAGGAGGAAACCCTGTTGCGCAGATCTTTTGCCTTCCCTATATAGATCAGTTTCTCTGTTTCATCAAAGAACTGATACACTCCGGGCTTGTGCGGAACCTTTTCTAACGCCTCTTTATAATCAAATCCAGCCATAATGCAAAGTTAAAAATCCAGCCTGTCATCTGTCTTCTTGGACTGAAGCGTATCGGCAGGGCTCTCAGCGCCTGAGCCTGCATATTTAGAACAATCTGTTTCAATCCTGAGCGGATGCCCGGGTGCTTTAAAATCACCTTTTGTAATGGGTAGTGAAGGGTCTGCATAGACCTTTTTCATATACAGCGCCCAGGCCGGTAAGGCCGTAGAAGATCCTTCACCAAGGGCGAGGGTTCTGAAATGCTCATAACGGTCTTCGCCCCCTGTCCAGACGCCTGTCACCAGGTCTGGAGTCACTCCAATATACCAGCCATCTGAGTTATCCTGGGTGGTTCCTGTCTTTCCGCCGATAGGCTCCTTGAATTTATAGAGGTAGCGGAGCTTTGATCCCGTTCCCCGCAGAGACGGGTCTGTATTTCCTTTCAGCATATAGATCATTACATAGGCCAGGTCTTCGTCCATGGCCTGTTTTATACGGGGTGTTTTTCTATAGATCTCGTTTCCGTTCTTGTCAACGATTTTGCTTATATATACGGGTTCTGTATAGACTCCGGCATTGGCAAATGTACTATATGCCCCTACCATATCGTAAAGAGATATAGACATGGTGCCCAGTGCAATAGAAGGATAGGGCTGTATTTCACTGCTGATGCCAAGTCTTTTTGCCATTTCAACCACTTTAATTGGGGTCACCATTTTCATCAGGTAGGCCGATATGACATTGATTGACCGGGCTAGTGCTTCGCGGATGCTAAGCCGTCCTCCATATTTATTGTCTGCATTATGAGGGGTCCAGGGTTTGCCGTAACCAGTTACAGTGACAGGCTGGTTATCTACCATAAAACAGGGGGAAATACCTTCATCAATAGCCGTAGCATATAAAATTGGCTTGAAAGTCGAACCTACCTGGGTAGTGCCGCTTTTTACCTCGTCATATTTGAAATACCTGAAATTAATGCCCCCTACCCATGCTTTGATCTGCCCTGTCTTGGGGTTCATCGACATCATGGACGAGCGCAGGAACCGCTTATAATACCGGATAGAGTCAAGAGGGGACAAGGTCGTATCTTTTTCCCCATGCCAGCTGAAAACCCTCATTTTTACAGGTGTCCTGAAATCCAGTTCTATAGAGTCTTTTGAAATCCCTTCCTCCTGAAGTTCCTTGTACCTCGCACTTCTGATCATGCTTTGTTCAATAATATCTGTATTGCCTGCCCACGGAAC
>JAYWCR010000189.1:0-8532 GCA_043780395.1 Sphingobacteriales bacterium | reverse complement strand
TTCAAGCCATTCTATTCAGTGAACCAGCGGTCAAGAAGCCTGGGGCTGGCTGCAGCGCTGGAACTAATACGTATTCAGGGTGGCAGTATCCAGATCACCAGTAAGGCAGGCCTGGAAACAATGGTATGCATAGAAATGCCAGTCGTGCATTTATAGCCGGTTTTTTCTTTCTCTGCTTCTTTCCCTGATATTCATCCCTGACAGGCATTATGATGCAATAATTTCAAAGTTTTTAACGTTTTAAAAACCATATACCGTTTTAGTAAACAGTATGGTTTAAACCATATACTACTTTGGGATTCAGTATAAATATTGCCTTTAAACATTATATTTAATATTAATTTGGCGTTTGAAAAATTAGTTTTAAATTTGATTGTGCGAATTATCACAGCCAGTTACGCTAAAAGGCAATTGAATTGGCCGTATATGTGCATTTGAGAGAACAGAGCTATACTTATGGAGTTAAACAGATACAGCAAGACTTTTACCCAGGATGAAACCCAGCCAGCAGCGCAGGCTATGCTCTATGGGATCGGATTCTCTGATGACGATTTCAATAAAGCCCAGGTAGGTATTGCCAGTACTGGTTATGAAGGAAATACCTGCAATATGCACCTCAATGACCTGGCTGTGCATGTGAAGAAGGGAGTTAAAGAGGCAGACCTTGTCGGGCTCATATTCAATACCATTGGTATCAGTGATGGAATGACCAATGGCACAGAGGGAATGCGTTATTCCCTTGTCTCCAGAGACCTGATCGCCGATTCTATTGAAGCTGTGACTGCAGGTCAGTATTATGACGGGCTGATCACTGTAGTGGGATGCGATAAAAATATGCCGGGAGCCCTTATGGCAATGGGCCGGCTTAACAGGCCTTCTTTAATGGTTTATGGAGGCACGATCCATCCGGGTGAATATAAAGGCGAAAAGCTCAATATTATCTCTGCCTTCGAGGCATTAGGCAAAAAATTCTCCGGCGATATCAGCCCTGAGGATTTTAAAGGAATCATTAAACATGCATGTCCGGGTGCAGGCGCATGCGGCGGAATGTATACCGCAAATACAATGGCTGTGGCCATTGAGGCCATGGGAATGTCACTTCCATACAGCTCAAGTACTCCGGCCCTTGATCCACTGAAAATCAGGGAATGTGAGGAAGCGGGCAAAGCAATCAGGGTTCTCCTTGAAAAAAATATCCTGCCCCGTGATATTATGACCATGGATGCATTTGAAAATGCAATAAAGACGGTCATGATCCTGGGCGGTTCTACCAATGCAGTACTTCACTTAATTGCCATAGCAAAATCAGTGGATATCGATCTGGATATTAACGATTTTCAGCGCATCAGTGATGCCACCCCTTTTCTGGCCGATCTTAAACCCAGCGGAAAATACCTGATGGAAGATCTTCACGAGATCGGTGGTACGCCTGCAGTACTCAAGTATCTGCTGGATAACGGAGTTATAAACGGGGATATCCTGACAGTGACCGGAAGCACGCTTGCAGAAAATCTAAGTGTCCTTCCTGGTCTGAAAGAAGGTCAGAAAGTTATATATCCTCTCTCTGCACCCTTAAAGGAAAGTGGTCATCTTCAGATCCTTTTCGGCAATCTGGCAGAAAAAGGATCAGTGGCAAAGATCACAGGAAAGGAAGGATTACGTTTTGAAGGGCCGGCAGCAGTTTTTGAAGATGAGTTTGAAACCATGCATGGGGTACAGAACGGTCTGGTAAAGGCAGGTGATGTGATCGTAATTCGTTATTCAGGTCCTAAAGGAGCCCCTGGAATGCCGGAAATGTTGAAACCAACCTCTGCCATTATGGGTGCCGGTCTGGGAAAAACAGTTGCCCTGATCACCGACGGCCGTTTTTCAGGGGGTACACATGGCTTTGTAGTGGGTCATATTACGCCTGAAGCTTTTGATGGCGGAACGATCGCTTTCGTGAAAAATGGCGATATCATTACCATTGATGCAGCATCAAATACAATTCACCTTCATGTAAGCGATGAAGAACTTGCCTTACGGAAATCGGTCTGGAAAAAACCAGCGCTCAAGTATACCAGTGGAGTACTTTATAAATATGTCAAACTTGTAAGTGACGCTTCACAGGGTTGCGTTACCGATATTTAACAGCATCAGGATGGAAACAGAAGCAATAAGTCAAAAATTAAATGAGTCAGCTGATCAGGCACGGTCATTGACAGGCGCTGAAGCAGTTATTGTAAGTCTTCTGGCAGAGGATGTAAATCTGGTCTTCGGTTATCCGGGTGGGGCGATCATGCCTATATATGATGCGTTATATGACTATGAAGAGAAGCTGAGACATATTCTTGTTCGTCATGAGCAGGGTGCCGTTCATGCTGCCCAGGGATACGCCCGGGCTTCTGGAAAAGTGGGTGTCTGTTTTGCAACCTCAGGTCCAGGAGCTACGAATCTGATCACGGGTATTGCCGATGCCCAGATCGATTCTACTCCACTTGTCTGTATTACAGGGCAGGTAGCCTCACACCTTCTGGGTACGGATGCTTTTCAGGAAACAGATGTGATAGGCATTACAATGCCTGTAACAAAATGGAACTTTCAGATCACCAGGGCTGAAGATGTGGGCTGGGTAATGGCCAGGGCCTTCTATATTGCCCGTTCAGGCCGCCCCGGGCCGGTACTGATTGATATAACCAAGGATGCGCAGTTTGGTAAATGTGATTTTATCTATAAAAAATGCACTTATATACGCAGCTATCAGCCTGTTCCGGTAATAAACCATGACAGAATAAAAGAAGCAGCAGAACTGATTAATAAAGCAAAACGCCCTTATATACTCACGGGTCAGGGTGTTCTTCTGTCGGGTGCAACGGAGGAACTTCGCCTCCTTTCTGAAAAGGCAGGCATTCCGGTAGCTGCTACCTTACTTGGTCTGTCGTCCTTTCCTGCAGATCATCCTTTATATGTAGGGTACCTGGGTATGCATGGAAATTACGGTTCCAATATAAAAACCAATGAATGTGATGTACTTATTGCCATCGGTATGCGGTTCGACGACCGCATTACGGGTGATGTACAGCAATATGCAAAGCAGGCCAGGATCATCCATATCGAGATCGATGAATCAGAGATAAACAAGATCATCCCGGCCGATGTGGCTGTGCATGCAGATGCAAAAGAAGCCCTGGCCTTGCTGATAGACCTGATTGAGCCGGCCACACATAAGGAATGGGTCAATGGATTCAGGATCTGTGACAAGCTTGAATATGAAAAAGTAACCCGCAATGAACTGAACCCTGTTTCAGGAAAGATCAGAATGGCAGAAGTGCTTGACATGATCTCTACAAAAACTGCAGGTAATGCAATCATCGTTTCAGATGTGGGTCAGCATCAGATGGTCACTTCCAGGTACTATAAATACCAGAAGCCCAATACCAATATTACAAGTGGAGGCCTGGGTACGATGGGGTTTGGGTTACCTGCAGCCATTGGTGCAAAGCTTGGCCGCCCCGATATGCAGGTCATTGCCATCGTAGGTGATGGTGGCTTTCAGATGACCTTACAGGAACTCGGAACAATCCATCAGTCAAAGGTGCCGGTAAAGATCATCATTCTCAACAACCAGTTTCTGGGGATGGTCAGGCAATGGCAGCAATTGTTCTTTGAGAAAAGGTATTCATTTACTGAAATGATAAACCCTGATTTTACTGCGGTTGCCAGAGGATACTATATTGAAGCAGATAAACTTGACAGCCGGGAACATCTCTCTGAGGCAATCGATAAGCTGCTAAGCTATCCGGAGGCCTATCTGCTCGAAGTCATGGTAGAAAAAGAAGAGAATGTATTTCCAATGATACCGACAGGCGCATCAATTTCAAAAATCAGGTTAGAATAATCGAATCATGGATAAACAGTATACGTTATCGGTTTTTACAGAGAACCGTGTGGGCCTGCTGAACAAGATCAGCATCATTTTTACCCGCAGGCAGGTGAATATTGAAAGTTTTTCAGCTTCTGAGACCGAGATCAAGGATGTGTACCGCTTTACGATCGTAGTCAATACAAGTCCTGAACTTATCAATAAGCTGAGGCTCCAGATTGAAAAGATTGTGGATGTACTGAAAGCTTTTGTACATGAAGACGACCAGGTGATTCATCAGGAAGTTGCCCTGTATAAGATTTCTACAGCCAAACTTCAGGGCGTCAATGTGGAGGAACTTACCAGAGAGTATAAGGCCAGGGTCCTTAGCCTGACCCCTGATTATATGGTGCTTGAAAAAACCGGGCATCATTCTGAAACCCAGGAGCTGCTTGACCGGCTTGAACCTTTCGGGGTCATGGAATTTGCAAGAAGCGGAAGGGTGGCAATTATCAAGTGGTCCAGAAGGTTCCATACACACCTGAAAGACCTTGAGCTTGCTGCAGCTGAAAGAGGGCAAATTTCTTAAATTCATTTTAAGGATATTTTCGGGAACTATATCAATTAAGGATTTAACAAAACACTATCTAAAAAAGAAAAAATGGCAAAATTGAACTTTGGGGGCGTTGAAGAAAATGTGGTAACACGCGAGGAATTCCCTCTTTCGAAAGCACAGGATGTATTAAAAGATGAAGTTATTGCAGTGATCGGATATGGGGTACAAGGCCCGGGTCAGGCCCTGAACCTGCGTGATAACGGTTTTAAGGTCATTGTTGGCCAGCGTCAGCCAGGCAAGTCATGGGATAAGGCAGTGAAAGATGGTTTTATACCTGGTGAAACTCTTTTCTCCATTGAAGAGGCATTAGAGAAAGGCACAATTATCTGTTACCTGCTTTCAGATGCGGCGCAGATCCAGCTCTGGCCAACCGTTAAACAACACCTTACCCCTGGAAAGGCATTGTATTTCTCCCATGGTTTTGGAATTACCTATAATGACCAGACAGGTATCAACCCACCGGATGGAGTAGACGTTATTCTGGTAGCTCCAAAGGGATCGGGAACTTCCCTGCGCCGTATGTTTCTGGAAGGACGTGGATTAAATTCAAGTTATGCCATCTATAAAGATGCTACAGGAAAAGCATTTGACCGTGCTGTTGCTCTGGGCATTGGAGTAGGTTCTGGATATCTTTTTGAGACAGATTTTAAAAGAGAGGTTTTCTCTGATCTTACGGGTGAACGCGGAACGCTGATGGGTGCCATTCAAGGTATTTTTGAGGCTCAGTATAATACGCTGCGTAAATACGGCCATTCGCCTTCTGAGGCTTTTAACGAAACTGTTGAAGAATTAACGCAGAGTTTAATGCCTCTTGTAGCGGAGAACGGAATGGACTGGATGTATGCGAATTGTTCCACTACCGCGCAGCGCGGTGCTCTGGACTGGAAAGGTCGTTTCCGTGATGCAGTTGCACCTGTGATGGATGAACTTTATAACAGTGTGGCCCAGGGCAAGGAAGCTGCAAGGTCTATTGCTTCTAACGGACAACCTGACTACCGCGAAAAACTTGACCTTGAACTTGCTGAACTCAGAGATTCTGAAATCTGGCAAACTGGCCGTACAGTGCGTAGCCTGAGACCAGAGAACCAATAAGAAGTATATTAAACGAGCCGGTATCCGACCCCTTCATGCAATGAAGGCAAGGGTACCGGTTTTGAACATTGATTGTGTTGAACCGATTTTAATGAGCTTTTATCAATCTGCTAACCCATCGAATGAAGCTACCCTTAGAGGTGCTTCCGACTCCTGTCCGGTAGATCCGGCCTCTGTAAGGCATGCTGCTCATATCCTGGAAGAAATTCTGGTTCCTACCCCATTGCAGTTAAACCGCAATCTTTCAAGGCTTTATGATGCCAGGATCATGCTGAAGCGTGAAGACCTGCAGATTGTAAGATCCTATAAAATAAGGGGTGCCTATAATAAAATGCGTTCTATGAGCGCGTCTGACCTTGAAAGGGGAGTAATATGCGCCAGTGCTGGGAATCATGCCCAGGGTGTTGCTTTTTCCTGTAAGGCATTGATGGTAAAGGGTATGATCTTCATGCCTGCAACGACACCGGCTCAGAAAATAAGACAAGTCGAGCTTTTTGGGGAAGGATTTGTAGAAGTAGTGCTTACCGGCGATACCTTTGATGATGCATATGCCACAGCTTTGCAGGTAAGCCAGGAGAAGGATATGAGTTTTATTCATCCTTTCGATGACTGGAAAGTGATCGAGGGTCAGGCGACTGTAGGTCTGGAAGTACTGGAACAAAGTATGGGCGAGGTAGATTTTCTCTTTGTTCCTGTTGGAGGAGGGGGCCTGGGAGCGGGCATGAGTATTCTTTTTTCAGCGCTTAGCCCGTCTACCCGTATTATAGGAGTGGAACCTGAAGGTGCATCTTCTATGAAAACCTCACTTCTGACAGGTAAGGTGACCCCGCTTGAGAGCATTGATAAATTTGTGGACGGAGCTGCAGTCAAAAAAGTAGGTGAGCTGACCTTTGGCATCTTTAAAAAGTTCGGAATCCCTGTGATCACGGTGCCCGAAGGCAAAGTATGCACGACCATTCTAAAGCTTTATAATGAAGAGGCTATTGTGGCTGAACCTGCCGGTGCCCTGACAATTTCAGCCCTTGATCAGTTTCGGGATGAGATCAGGGGAAAATCAGTCGTTTGCATTGTGAGCGGGGGCAATAATGATATTACCCGTACTGAGGAGATCATGGAGAGATCCATGCTTTATGAAGGGCTGAAACATTATTTTATTGTTCGCTTTGCCCAGCGTGCAGGAGCCCTGCGGGAATTTCTGGAACTGGTACTGGGCCCTTCAGATGATATCGTGCATTTTGAATACTCTAAAAAAAGCAGCCGTGAAAAAGGAGCTGCAGTAGTAGGGCTTGAGTTAAAAGATCCACATGATCTTGACCGCCTGCTGGGCAAGATGGAAGAATATCATATTAATTACGAATACCTTAATAATAAGCAGGAACTTCTTCAGTACCTGGTTTAAAAATAAGCGTCAATGAAAGAAATGCCAAAAACATTAGTTGAGAAGATCTGGGAGCGTCATATAGTCAGCAGCCGCCAGGGATACCCTGATATCCTTTATATAAATACTCATTTTATACACGAGGTAACAAGCCCTCAGGCTTTTGACGGCCTGCGGGCAAGACAAATACCTGTGCGACGCCCTGACCGTACCTGGGCAACGGCAGATCATAATGTACCCACCCAGAATCAGCACCTTCCTATTAAAGAAGCCCTCTCCCGGTTTCAGGTTGAACAGCTGAGTCTTAATTGCAAGGAGTTTGGAGTGCGTTTATTTGGCCTTGGCCATCCTTATCAGGGAATTGTGCATGTGATCGGTCCTGAACTGGGTATTACCCAGCCTGGAATGACGATCGTTTGCGGAGACAGCCATACCTCTACCCATGGGGCATTTGGCGCTATTGCCTTTGGGATAGGTACCAGCGAGGTCGAAGAGGTACTGGGTACTCAATGTATTCTTCAGCACAGGCCAAAAACCATGAGGATCGATATTGAAGGTGAACTCCAGAAAGGAGTACTTGCAAAAGACCTTGTACTGTATATCATCTCTCAGCTCAGCAGCAGCGGCGGAACAGGCTATTTTGTTGAATTTGCAGGGAGCGCTATCCGTTCACTTTCTATGGAAGGGCGGATGACCATCTGCAATATGAGTATTGAAATGGGTGCACGCGGAGGTCTGATAGCCCCCGATGAAACTACCTATGCCTATCTGAAGGGAAGAGAATTTGCCCCGAAGGGTGAAGCATGGGATCAGGCCCTTGAAGTATGGAAAACACTGCCTGCAGACCAGGGAGCCCATTACGATAAGGTTTACCAGTTTTTGGCTTCTGAGATCAGCCCGATGGTCACCTATGGAACTAACCCTGGTCTGGGTATGGGAATTCAGCAGTCTATTCCCAAAACCAGTGATCTGGAAGCTACTGAGGCCTTATCTTTTCAGAAATCCCTTGACTATATGCACTTCGACCAGGGTAGTTCCCTTGTTGGTAAAAAGATAGATTATGTGTTCATAGGCAGCTGTACAAATTCAAGGATTGAAGATCTGCGGCTTGTTGCCGAATTTGTAAAAGGAAAACAAAAATCGCCGGATGTAGTGGCCTGGATCGTTCCCGGCTCCAAGCAGGTTGAACTTCAGGCGATCTCTGAAGGCCTCGACCGGATCTTTTCTGAGGCTGGCTTTGAGTTGCGCGAGCCAGGCTGCTCAGCTTGCCTGGGGATGAATGAAGATAAGATTCCGGCAGGAAAGTATGCCGTGTCCACATCTAACAGAAATTTTGAAGGGCGTCAGGGTCCTGGTTCAAGAACGATCCTGGCCAGCCCCCTGACTGCTGCACTTGCTGCCATTAAAGGTGAAATTGCAGACATAAGGGAATATATATAAAAGAGAAATGGAAAAAAAGATATTCCGGGAAGTGGTCTCTGCCTGCATTCCCCTGGAGATGGAAAATATTGATACTGATCAGATCATTCCTGCAAGGTTTCTAAAGGCCACAAGCCGGGAAGGCTTTGGCCAGAATTTATTCTGTGACTGGCGGCGAAATGCAGA
>JAYWCR010000188.1:0-2560 GCA_043780395.1 Sphingobacteriales bacterium | reverse complement strand
AGCGCATTCTGGATGAAACGCTGGATCTCCTTGTTCAGCAAGCCTGTCATACTTCAAAAATATAGAAATTCAATGAACAAATGCTCTCCTTATATACCTGAATCAGGAGCTGCAGACAGTACATATGGCTGTATGCCCTGACTAATACCTTTTTATAAATTCATTTCCGGTAACCTTCCTGGCTAATTTATAGCAGAGAATGGCCCTGACCATCGTTTGCATCTCAATATCCGGATTTTCCCCTATAAACCTGTGATAAATGACCGGGTTCTTCTCCAGCATTCCGGTTGTATTTCCAAAGAGGATGCCGGGCTTTAAATCAGGGTCGCAGGTTTCCAGCCGGTTGAAAAGACCTGCGCCAAGACCTCTGTCAGAATGCGGAAAAGCAAAGGCCCCATACCCAAGTCCGAAGGTATCCCTGACCCATTTTACCGATCTGACCGTCTGGTCAAACTGCTCCTGTTCAGAAATAAGGCTGTACAGGGGATGATCCATGCTATGCCCTCCGACATGAAAACCCTTCTTTATAAAATCATGCACCATGGCAGTGGTCATGAACGGGCTTTCACTGCGTAGAAACTGATCAAAGTCAAGCCCAAGCAAGGGGGCAAGCCTATCAGGAAGCTCCCTGTGCAGGTAGTTGATGGCTCTTACTCCTTTCTGAATGGAAGGCAGGTCATTTCTTTTCATACCCATCTTTCCGGCAAGGGCAGCCCTGAGAGGAAGGCCCGGATCTCCCATGCCCAGTTTTTCCAGGATAAGTCCTTTTTTAAGGTCATAGAAAAGCTCTTTATTATCCACAAATGCAGGGACTATAAAGAGAGCAGCAGGCACCCCCTTTTTAAGCAGAATTGGCATAATGATCTCATGCACCTGCCTGAAGGCATCATCAAAGGTAAGAAGGAAACTATTGGCGGGCAGGGAAGTACCGGATTCTAACGAACTGCTGAGGTCGGCAAGCGAGACAGGTGTAAATCTGGAAAGAAGGAAATCTATATCAGCCTCAAACTGCCGGGTATTTTTAAATTTATAAAGAGATTCTATCCAGGGAACAGGCTCATCACTGACAATATGCTGAAAGGGAATCAACAGATTCTGAGGGACCAGCTGTAGAAGAGAACCAAGCCCGATCTTCCTCACTGCAGCAAAGCTGAGCTTTTTAATAAATTTCATTTCCTGACCATATCTTCTATATAAAGAACTTCAAAATGTTCCGTTTTCAGGTTTGAGCGTTTATTGATCCTTAAACTCATGAGAGCCCTTACCTGATGATAGAAAAATAAAGGCAGGTACAACAGGCCCTTGAAGATCTCTTTTGAATCTTTAAGGATCAGAATACAGATTATAGAGAAAAAGAACAGGATCAGGCTGCATGACCAGTATACGAACATGGGGTAAAAAAAGAACAGGTTTATGCCCAGAAAGAAAAAAGAGTAAAGAATCTGAAGGAAGTAAGGAGGCCTGAGCAGGTTAAAGCCGAAATAGACAAGATTTATATTCTGCCGTGTAAAACCCGCTTTGAATACATCAAAGCCAATGGTGAAAAATTTAAAATAGGAATTTATCCAGCGTGTCCGCTGATTGACAAGATTTTTGCTGTCACTGATCTTTTCATCATAAAGAATTGCCTTCCTGGCAAATCCTATCAATGGAATATTTTTAACGATCTCGGCCTGCATATGTTTGTCAAAGCCCCCCAGGGTACTTTTATCATCATAGATGATCTTTAAATACACATCTTTCATCACTGAAATACCGCAGCCCCAGATATTTACAGAAAGACCAAGCAACGCCCTTGCCTCCCGGTCTACGAAATTATAGAAGACCAGCCCTATGCTGTCAATTTTTGCATACCGGCCCTGCAGGTTCTTCGGATATAGATTTGCCTGAACAGCTTTATAGCCCAGGTTGTAAAAATGATTTAATTCGTAAAAGAAACAATGGTCGATCAGGTTATCCGGATCAAACAAGGTAAATACCTCTATATCTTCACTGAAATGATCCAGTGCATACTGAATGGAAAGTACGTTTGAATTGAGAGCTTCTGCTGGCTTTAATATATGTACTCTGGAATCCTTAAAATTCAGTTCAGTCACATCACATTGGTCTGCCACTACATAGATCTCAAAATTCCGATAAGTTTGTTTAAGGATGGAATCAATGAGCGGTGGCAGGAAGATAATTTCTTTATGCGCAGTGACCACAATTCCGAACTTGTATTTTTTACCCTGGGCATTGGTTGTAATATTTGAACTACCGGGTGTACAGACCTTGTCAAGAGAGTAAATCATGACCAGAAAAAGAGGGATCAGCAGATGCAGGGAGGCCACTACCTGGATAGCTATAAACACGCAGCAGAGAATAAACCGGATATCTTTCATTATAAATAATGGTTTATAAGATCCGTTTGTGCAAATATTCAGGGGTGGATAAAAAAATTCTTTTTAACATATATTAGCTTTATTTGAAAATAAGTACAAAAAAAGATTTAAACGAAAATTATTTAAATAATAGTTTATTTTTTATCATATAATTAATTATTCGTAACAAAGAACCCCAA
>JAYWCR010000187.1:0-9306 GCA_043780395.1 Sphingobacteriales bacterium | reverse complement strand
ATTTGAAAATTATTCAACCACTGTTAATCAGCGTTTTTTGCCTGTTCGTTACCGCTGCATTCGCACAGCAAGAAAATCAATATGTAAAAATTGAAACGGAGCAAGGCAAATGTATTGTTAAGCTATATAATGAAACGCCCGTACACCGCGATAACTTCATAAAACTGGTAAAAAGTGGGTATTTTAACAAAACTACCTTTAACCGTATTTTAAAGGGATTTGTGATACAGGGTGGCGATCAGGATTCCTTGTACACTAAATCAAAAACTTTAAACCCTGAGCAAAAGTGGATCAGGCCCGAATTTAATGCCGCACTCTTTCATAAACGGGGAGCTGTTGCAATGGGCAGGGATAACAATGCAGCTAAAGAATCATTTAGTACCCAGTTTTATATAGTGGATGGCAAACCCTACACCAATGAGCAGTTGGATGCCGTAGAAAAAAAGTATGACATGCATATACCCACGCAGCAAAGGGAAGTTTATAGTACCATTGGAGGCACTCCCAAATTGGACCACGACTATACAGTATTTGGAGAAATTATAAAAGGCATAGATTTAATTGACAAAGTAACGGCCCTAAAAGTAAATAAAGACGGCAACCCTGATAAGGTTGTTTGGATGACATTAAGTGTTTTAACACCTGAAGAGGTCGCCAGGGAATTGAAGTGAACTTTTTAAGGTAAAATTAATCAAAGCAATTTTGGCCTGGCTGAATTTAGCAGGCAATCAGGCGTAGTATTGAGAAGTGAACAAGCTACTTCATAACTATTACAGTGTGAATGCTGGTGTGCAGATCAAACTCATTTTTGATGGCATAGCTACTCAGGTTCTGAAAATAGAATGCCGAGCTATAATTGATGACATACAGTCTCCGGTCAATTTTTATCTCAGTTGGCCCGCAAAGAAAATTCATTACGGGTGAACCAGGCTGCTTCGCCAGCATAACAAACCTCTTTTTTACGGGAAAAAGTTTTCCTGCCAATGCGGTAGTTAAAACGAAAAGCAGGGCCTTCTAACAGTAGACCGGCGCTTAGTGTCAGCAGGAATGTTCTCATGTTATGGGTTATCTGGTGCAATGTCAAGGGTAGCTGGTAAATGGATGACCGGCCTTTGATTCAAAGTCTCTTTAAAGGCCGTATTCACCGATCGGCCCTTTGTTGAAAGTGGGTATTTCTGACGTTAATGTCAAGTAGACTCGCTTTTATTTCCTGCTTCCTAACCATTTCACGATTACAGGGTCACGGTGATCAAAAAATGTGCTTAGTTTTTCATCAAGGATCCTGATCTGCTCCATGTCATGACCCGCAAGTTCAAAATCAAACACTTCAAAATTCTGTTCGATGCGCTCTTTGGTGACTGATTTAGGGATGACAACAATATCACGTTGTATCATCCAGCGTAAAACCACCTGAGCGACAGACTTATGATGCTTTTTTCCAATAGCTGCCAGTAGCTCATCACTAAAAAGATTTTTCTTTCCCTCTGCAAAAGGCCCCCATGATTCCTGATCATGGCGGCAGGATTATTGTCTGCATGGACCTAACTGTTTTGACAAAATTGATTTCAATTAATAGATGATAGAGCAATTTACTTTCTTTCTATACCTGGTCATTGCCATTGTCGCATTGGTGATGATTGCCGGCAAGATTAAAGTTGCCTATCCAGTAGTACTGGTTGTTGCCGGACTGGTTATTAGTTTTATGCCCTTTATTCCGCCCCTGCACATTGATCCGGAAATGATATTTATCATATTTTTACCGCCCCTACTGTATGAAGCCGCCTGGGCTATCTCATGGAAAGAGCTCTGGCGGTGGCGACGAATTGTAGGCAGCTTTGCTTTTGTAGTTGTTTTCCTCACCGCCATATCAGTTGCCTTTGCGGCGAACTGGTTTATTCCCGGCTTCTCGCTGGCGCTGGGCTTTTTGCTGGGTGGCATTGTATCGCCGCCTGATGCAGTAAGCGCAGGAGCTATCATGAAGGTTGTGAAGGTGCCCAAACGTGTATCCGTAATTCTGGAGGGTGAAAGCTTACTCAATGATGCTTCATCACTAATCATCTTTCGTTTTGCCATGATTGCCGTTGGCACTGGGCAGTTTGTCTGGTATAGTGCAGCATTCAGTTTTAGCTGGATGCTGTTGGGTGGTATTGCTATCGGACTGGGTATCGGATGGGTATTTATGAAGGCACACCGGCTCTTGCCTACCGATGCCAATATGGATATCGTCCTCACCCTGGTGACCCCCTATGTCATGTATATGGTCGCTGAGGAAATACATAGTTCGGGCGTACTGGCCGTTGTCAGCGGCGGCTTGCTGCTATCTTACCGCCGGCATTCCTTTTTAAGCAGCCGTTCCCGCTTAAGGGGCATCAATGTATGGGACAGCTTAACTTTTGTGCTTAATGGACTTATTTTTTTACTCATTGGTCTTGATCTGCCAGAAATTACGACAGGGCTGAAGCAGGAAGGCATCAGCCTCATGGGTGCCATTGGATATGGCCTGTTGGTGACTGCAGTACTTATCGTTGTGCGGATCATCTCTTCCTATGGAGCCGTCTTAGTCACGCTCATTGTCAGAAACTTTATTAAAGTGGCTGATCCGCGTAATCCTGGATTTCAGGCGCCAATTGTCCTGGCCTGGGCCGGAATGCGGGGAGTGGTATCCCTGGCAGCGGCACTATCTATACCGGTACGTCTGAGCAACGGAACCCTTTTCCCACACCGCAGCCTCATTTTATTCATCACTTTTATTGTTATACTCGGAACCTTGCTCTTGCAAGGCCTAACGCTTCCTGCTTTAATTGCCAGGATAAAATGGCCCGGATATTTTAAGGAATTTTCTGAAGAAGATGCTGAGAATACTATTCTTCGTGAACTGGCCAGGCTTTCAGTACGATTACTTCATGAACAATATGACGGGCAATGGCAGAATGTGGCTGCTCTGCGGCAGCTTGAAGCCAAATGGAAGGGCAAAGGCAATGAATCCTCTGAAGGTCCTGTGTCAGCAGACTACAAGGTGATTTACCTGAACCTGCTGGATAAGCAGCGGCAATGGCTTCTTGAAAAAAATGCTGCAGACGAGCATTTCGATGAAGATATCATCCGCAAGCACTTACGTTTAATTGATATTGAGGAAGAGAAAGTAAATTCACTCTAGTGCTCCCTTCGGGGCGCTTGAAGTATCAGGCAGATCTCTCGTTTATGGTCCCGTCTTAAAAGGCGGGGTTTTATGCTTGTTGTTCCTGATGAAACTATACACCTGCTGGCAACGTTAACTGAATATGAACAAGATAGCATTGGTAGTGGGAGCAAGTGGTATTACCGGTAGTACCCTTGCTGAAAAGCTCATCTCACAGGGATGGACCACATACGGCCTTGCCCGTAACCCTGATACTGCAATCGATAAGTTGATTCCTGTAACTGCAGACCTGTTAAATTTGGATAACCTTGAAGCAGCACTAACAAACATAGCTCCGACTCATGTATTTATTACAAGCTGGATGCGAAATGAAACTGAAGCAGAGAATATCAGAGTCAACAGCCTGATGGTTTGCAACCTGCTCAGTACGTTATCACCCAAAAAAAGTGTTACCCATGTTGCCCTGGTAACCGGGCTTAAACATTATCTGGGTCCGTTTGAAGCCTATGCCAGGGCCGGAACACTACCCATAACTCCAGTACGTGAAGAACATCCACGGCTGCAGATAGAAAACTTTTATTACGCCCAGGAAGATGAGGTATATGCCGCTGCAGCACGAGACGGCTACACGTGGAGCATCCATCGCCCGCATTCAGTCATTGGTAAAGCGGTAGGCAATATGATGAATATGGGCACTACCCTGGCTGTATATGCGACCATTTGCAAGGAAACAGGAAGGCCATTTCACTTTCCGGGTTCAGATGCGCAATGGAACGGGTTATCGGATGTAACAGACGCCCGGATCCTGGCAGAACAACTAATCTGGGCCTCTACCACAGAAGCTGCAGCCAACCAGGCCTTTAACATAACCAATGGCGACATTTTTCGCTGGAGCTGGCTATGGCAGCAGATTGCTGACTGGTTTGGGGTGAAAGCCGCTGGATACGACGGTACAATTCATCCTTTAGAAAAGGAACTTGCAGGTGACGTACTCCTTTGGAAGCAGATTGCAGCAAAATATACGCTAAAAGAACCGGCACTGGATCGCCTTGCATCAGCCTGGCATACAGACCTTGATCTGGGGCGCCCGATTGAGGTCATGGCAGATATGTCCAGGAGCCGCAAGCTAGGATTTACAGCTTATCAACCTACAAATGAATCTTTTTTTGACCTTTTTGAAAAGCTCAGGGAAGAAAAGCTGATACCTTGATTAGACCCGGATCACTCTCTGATCCGGTCATGAATTAAAAAGCGTGTTTGATTACTGTTATTATGATAATTAATGGATGAATCAAGATTGTGCCCACATACGTTGCTTGATCTTTTCCCTGTGCTGCTCACCCCAATAGCTGAATTCGGCCAATACGATATGTTGCATGGTATTTAAGACATTGAAGAAAAAATGAGGGTTGATCTGGGTTTTCAGAAAGGAAAGCTCAGCATGGATTTTTTCCTTTTCCAGGGCCTGTTCACGGAATCTGTCTGTTTGTATTTTCTGCGCAATGGCAACAACAATACTTAAGCCCATTACAGTCAGGGTTATGACAATTCCGCTAAGTATGCCAACGGCTTTTCCCTGATAGGTTTCATGATGATGATCTTCTGCAATTCTGGAGAGTAGTGCCGGCAGGTTCAGCAATTTATCAAGCTGCAGGCTGATCATCACAACTGCAATAAGGGTTGCAAGAACTGCAAGAGTAAAGTATCCTCCTTTATCCCTGAAGAGCAGGCGCGGAACGAGAATATTCAGACACAGGTAGAATAAACCTATCCAGAGCAGGTAGCTGAGACACTGTTTGATCCAGAATTGGACTGGAAGGCTCACAGGCCAGGTGAGTGGAAGGCATATCAAAACCAATAATCCCGCGCTTACCAGAAAATGATAGGATACATTCAGTTTTTTAAAAGGGTAAATAGCCATACTCTACGTTAAATCAACACTACAAATGACAAAAAATAAAGCAGATTCTACCTATAGCCTGATAGTTAAGACCTGTCAGCAGACGAAAAAGGCTTTTTGATCGACAGGGCTAGATCCTATACTCCCTGACTCTCCTGAACTGCCTGCTCTCAGGCAGAAAAGGCTTTCCGTCTGTTTAATCAACCGACTGGTCTATTGCGTTTTAAGGGTTTATTAAAAGGTTGTTCATTTGAATATCAAAACCAGTTAACTCATTCAAAACGTAATTAAACTTAACATAAAATGAAAAATTCAATCAGATTGACCGCAATGTTTTTATTATTGGGTACAGGCGCTTTTGCTGCCGGGCCAGGTAAAAATATCATACCTGTAACTTCTTCTGCAGAAGTTGCTATTAAAGGTCTGGACTCGCGGATAGGGGTCAACATTTCAGTTAAAGAGAACCTTAATGCGCAGCCTGTTGTAACCATTATAGATAATCAAAATACGATCATCTATAATGGAAGTTTATCCGGTAAAGGAGGCACAAACAAATCCTATAATCTATCTGACCTGGAAAGCGGAGATTATGCTGTTTCTGTGGTCTGGAATAACCATGAAGTTAAAAAAGTGGTTCATATCTACGAAGAGGAAATTCAAAAAAGATATGTGATCAATTAAGCGGTTCAGCTTAAAATACACTTGTAATTCAGGCCACTGGTTTAATCCAGTGGCCTTTTTAATCAGTATTCCTGCCCGCTAATTTACTTTTCAGGTTAGGATAATATTTCTACATAGACTCTAAATGCTCAGGCATCGGAATCTGCTGGCTGGATTCATCGGCTACAGGGGTTAGGCGTGAGGTTTGCAGCGGAATAAGTCCTGACCAGATAGGTAATGATCTGTCTTCCTCCTCATCACCCGGCATACCTTGCCTGACTTTGGCTGAGGCTTCTGTAAGATCAAAAGCGAGCACAGCTGTTCTGCGGATCTCACTGTCGCTGACAGGCCTGAGGTAATTCCAGCTTCCGGGAACCATCTTATCTACCAGCCATTCGAACGACTCCAGCTTATCGTGAACAAGTTCAATTTTTTCAGCTTTTGCAAAGAGCACCACAGACCGGTAGTTTACAGAATGGTTGAAGGCAGATTTTGCAACAACCAGGGCGTCTGCCAGCATCACCGTTATGCATACAGAATTTCCTTTTTCCAGCTCTCTGATAAAATGACTTCCTACAGATCCATGGATATAGATCTTGTTCTGATACCTGACAAAGGAAGTAGGAATAGAACAGGGCATATTATCGACAGCATAGCTGACTGTGCAGAAGAGCGCTTCATCCAGAATCGGGTAAATGGTATCGGTATCAAGATGGGCGCGCTTGGCAAGACGACTGGGAATTAAAGGATTTACAGACTTTTCCATAGGTTTTATTTTGACTAAAAGTATACCTTTAGTGGATGCCTTTAATCATCCACTTTCTTTAAATTCAGTAGTCCGGTTTATGCATCCATTCTTTTCAACCCTGGTTCTTCAAAAAGATATTCCGGCACCACTTTATTTTCAACTGGCTGAAAAATTAATACTTGGCATTAAAGAAGGAATGCTTTCACCCGGAATGCGTCTGCCCGGTACACGCCAGCTAGCTGAGGCTTTAATGTTGCACCGCAAAACAGTGATCCGTGGGTATGATGATCTTTTAGCCCAGGGATGGCTTGAAAGTAAAACCGGAAGCGGAACCTTCGTAGCCCGGCATTTGCCTGAAGTGAAACCCAGAGAGATCATAGCTGCAAAGGAGGTAAATCAGCATTTGCAGGTAGCTGGCTTTATATTTCAGAATGCTACTCATTTAGAAGGTTTTACCCATAATCCAAGTACAATATACCACCTTGATGATGGGTTTCCGGATCCCCGCCTCGCACCTCTTGCTGAACTATCAAGGGCTTACAGAACACAGGTTCTGAGGGGAAATGCCTATGATCGCTTGGGCTATGCAGATCCACAGGGCTCTGTCTGGCTCAGGGAAGAGCTGGCAAAACATTTTAAAGAAACGAGGGGGATGAGGGTAAGTGAAGAAAATATTCTCATTACCCGGGGTACGGTCATGGGTCTGTACCTGGCCTGTACAGGTTTAGTACAAGCAGGTGACCGTGTTGTAATGGGCACTCAGGACTGGTCGAGTGCACTTTCAAATTTCAGGCAGGCGGGAGCTGATATTTTGCAGATTGGCGCAGATGAATATGGAATAAAGACCGGTGAGCTGGAGAAAATATGCAAACTGCAGCCTGTGCGGATGGTATACATTACTTCACACCATCATTATCCTACAACAGTAAGCCTGCGTGCTGAGCGACGGGTACAGCTATTGCAGCTCTCAGTAATGTATGGCTTCATTATTTTTGAAGACGATTATGATTACGATTTTCATTATTTGAACAGGCCCCTGTCACCCCTGGCCAGTGCGGATGAGGCGGGTATGGTGCTTTATTGCGGCTCTTTTACCAAAACTATCTCCCCTGCCTTCAGGGTAGGATACCTTGTAGGTGCGGCCAATGTGATCAGCCACCTGGCTGGTCTCCGGCGTATCATTGACCGGCAGGGAGATACCCCGCTTGACAATGCCATTGCCGAACTTTTGCAGAGTGGGATCATTCAGCGGCACCTGCGTAAATCAGTTCGTATTTACAGGCAGCGGCGCGATTTGTTCTGCCATTTGCTTCAGAGCGAACTTAGCAACTGGCTGGGTTTCCGTATACCAGAAGGGGGAATGGCGGTATGGACCTTATTTGACAAGCAGGTTGATCTTGTCAGACTCAGCCGGCAGGCCCTTAAAAAAGACCTCTTATTTTCAGATGGGCGTGTCCATCTTCCAGCCTTAAACCTTGTCAATGGTACAAGGCTTGGCTTTGCTTCTTCAAGCCCTGCAGAACTGGAAAAATGTATAGCGATCCTGACCCGGCTGTTGAAAGATCAATAGGCTTAATTCACCTCCAGGTCATCACGTGTCGGGAGCTTGGGGAATGGCCCGTGAGGTTCGGCCTGGTACCAGAAAACGGTTGTGGCCATATCATCCTGCAGGGGCAGGTAACGCCAGTCATGCCGCCAGCCAAGGTCCTGAATGGTTACCTTCAGACTTTTTTCGAACCTGATGGGATCAGCCAGATGCCAGCGGTACAGGCCAAAGCGCTGGGCAATATTATAATGGCCGTCACCCTTTATAACCTGGGGCAGGCCTGTATAAGGGCCGGAGAATTCGGTATAATCGCTGGTTTCAGCACCATCCTTGCTGGTCAGTTTGGTATCGAAATCATAGGAGCCGCAGAAATAATCCTCTGTGCCTGTGCCATTGATTGTGGGAAATTTTGTATCCCCATCCATATAGAATTTTATTTCGCCTTCTCCCCACCAGCCATTCTTATGGGCACCATAGGCCAGATAGGTGCCTACATACTGGCCCTTGCCGCGGATACTATCGACCAGTACATAGTTCTTTTTATAAGGCTGGGGGTTTACCCTGCGAAACTGGGCATGGAAATAGGCGGCATCTTTAGGCACCTTGGTCAGGGTATAATCAACCTGGTAATAAAGGACCATCTCCTTATCATCGAGATTTTCAAGAGTAATGCGGCATTTCTTGCGGAAAGGCATCGGCCAGTAACAATTAAAGGCCGATCCGGGGTTAACAACCACAGCCAGTGACTGGATCTGTGCATATTTACCCCAGCCCATGCAGAAAAAATCCCCTACGGGAACCTCTACAGAGGGCGTAGTCTCATCATCCCAATAGAACCGGAGTATGGAATAGCGCCAGGTGCCTGTTGGGGTCATCCAGATATGCTGGATAGCTCCTTCCCCATCAATTTCAGCCACGGTAAAGATAGATTTTGACTTAATCTTTACGCTGGGGCTCATTTTCCAGGTCTGGCCGAGGTCTTTGGCAGGGTCCTGACCTGTACCTGTGGTAGCCATGCCTCCCCTGCCCTTCTCTCCCTTGAAATTTTCAGGGCTGATAGATCTGGTTACCGCATCAGAGAGCTGGTAGATGTTACCCAGGTTTGAAGTCAACCCGTTAAACTGCTGCGCTTTAAGCATAGTTACGCAGGCGAAAAGTATTCCAAGCAAAAAAGCAGATCTCCTCATCAAATAAACGTTTAGCTGACAACAATTTAGCTAAATCCGTTTACCTGACCAGGAGCTTTTAAAAATTCGTATAAAGAAATATTATTGTTTTCTGCCCGCCTTGGTAGGTTCAGCATGCTGCTCAGA
>JAYWCR010000186.1:0-13003 GCA_043780395.1 Sphingobacteriales bacterium | reverse complement strand
GCTGACCTGAAGGCAAGTATAGAGAAAATGAGAACGCTCGGGATTAGATTTGAGCAGTATGGGGGAAATCTGAGAACAGATGTGAATGGTATTCTGTACGGACATGGCACTGAACCTGATCTTGCCTGGTTCAAAGATCCTGCTGGAAATATTTTGGCAGTGGCGCAGCATAAAATCTGAATACAGGATATGTTCGGCAGTAAATTGAGATATTTACCAGCGAATAGGGGCCTGAACCATTTTCAAGCCTGAAAAAATTACCATGTCTGATCAAAATTTTAAAATACGCTGGGGCATTATAGGCTGCGGAGATGTTACTGAACTTAAAAGCGGCCCTGCCTTTAACCTTGTTGAAGGAAGTGAGCTTGTGGCAGTGATGCGCCGCAATGCTGAAAAAGCAGCTGATTATGCCAGCCGTCATGGCATAGGCAAATGGTATAGCAATGCCGATGAACTTTTGGACGATCCTGAGATTAATTCGATCTATATAGCCACTCCTCCGGCCTTTCATAAAGAATATGCCCTGAAAGCCCTGCAACGTGGGCTGAACGTATATATAGAAAAACCGGTTACCCTGAATGCTGCAGAGGCAGAAGAAATTGCTGCAGCCCTTGCTACTTCTTCAGGGAAGCTTAGCGTGGCCCATTACAGACGGGCGCTACCTATGTTCCTGTATATTAAAGATCTTCTGGACAGAAAACTTATTGGTGAGGTGCGCAATATTCAGATCCGCATGTGGCAGCCTGAAAAGCCGCGGCTTATTGCTGAAACAGATGAAAACTGGCGCCTGGATCCGGCTCTTTCCGGAGGTGGTTATTTTCATGACCTTGCTCCGCACCAGCTTGATCTGATGCTTTACTTTTTTGGGAAGCCAGTGCTTGCACAGGGGTTTTCAATCAATCAATCGCTCAGTAGCGCGGCAAATGACCATGTGGCGGGGCTTGCCCTGTTTGAAAATAAGGCGGTGCTGAATGGCTCATGGAGCTTTAATGTCGATGAAGAAGAAGAAGTCGATGAATGCCTGATCGTAGGAAGCAAGGGGTCCATCACTTTTCCTTTCTTTGGGAAAACAGTAGTCTGGCAGAATGAAGATGGCGATGATATTGAGGTAGAAAATTTCGAGCATCCCAAACATGTTGAGCATCCGATGATTGAACAGGTGGTCGAATATTTTCAGCATACCGGCGAAAACCCATGCCCGATTAAGGAGGCGATCATTGTGATGCAGATGATAGATGCTTTTTCTGCAGCACCTGTGATCTAAAATTTTAAGGGATCAGTTATTCTTTATGAAAAATGAATTTCCGCAAGAAACGGATTTCTCATGGCCTGGGGCATTGTACTTTTGATCTAGCTATTCATCTGTCCATGGAAACCCAGCACGAAACCGATTTTTTACGAATTGCAAGGGCAATTGAATTTCTAAAGCTCAATTTTAAAGGGCAGCCCTCGCTTGATGAAGTTGCAGCCCATGTGAGTCTCAGCTCTTTTCATTTTCAGCGCATGTTCAAAGAATGGGCCGGTATCAGCCCCAAGCAGTTTTTACATTACCTGAGCCTGGAATATGCGAAGTCTGTTCTAATGGATACCAGAGTTTCCCTTTTTGAAGTCGCCTTTCAGACAGGGCTTTCTGGAGCCAGCCGCTTGCATGACCTGTTTATAAAAATTGAGGGAATGACCCCTGGCGAATATAAGAATGGCGGTGATCAGCTCTCTATCAACTATTATTTTTCGGATAGTCCATTTGGCAGGCTTCTTATTGCCTCTACTCAGAAAGGAGTCTGCTACCTTGCCTTTAACGATCTTGGCGAAGAAGAGGCTTTTGCGCATTTGATTGCAAAGTTTCCCCGCGCAAGCTTTCTTCCTGCAACAGATCAGCTCCAACGAAATGCCCTTTCTTTCTTTAACCAGAACTGGGATAAGCCCCATGAAATAAAGCTCCATTTAAAAGGTACGGTATTCCAGCTTAAAGTCTGGGAAACGCTGCTTAAAGTTCCGCTGGCAGGGCTTACCACCTATGCAGGCCTTGCCGATGAGATCAATAACCCCAAAGCCTGCAGGGCGGTAGGCTCAGCAGTGGGCGATAACCCCGTTGCCTTTCTGATCCCCTGTCACCGGGTGATCAGGTCAACAGGAGAAACAGGCCAGTACCATTGGGGTTCAGCTCGAAAAGATGCCATGAACGGCTGGGAAGCAGCAAGGGTATTTAATGAAGAGTCTTAATCGGATTTTTTATCATACATACCTTTCTTCCATGATCTTCATATGATGCAGTTCATGGCCTGCAATCATATAGGCCAGGGCGCGTACAGAAACCGGATGGCTGCTGGCCATGCCCAGGCGCAAAGACTGCTCATCGGAAACAGCACGAAAAAAGAGAAGGGTACTTAGCCTTACAGCCCTGAATTCTTCTATAAGTTCTGCAAGGGGCCTTTTATTCGCATCACTATTCAGTACATAGGTATCCTGATCGAAACCTGGCAGGGGCTGCTGTTCACCGCGTGAAATAGCAAGGGCTCTGTAGGCAAAGACGCGTTCAGTATCTGCCATATGGCTGAGCACTTCCCTGATGGTCCACTTGCCCGGGGCATATGAATATTCTTCTTTCTCTGCATCAATAGATTTAAAGAGGGCAGTAGTATGTTCGAGTGAGCTCGAAAGCAGTTCCAGTATATTCTCACTCTCAGCTGAATAGGCTACATAGGTAACGGCAAAAGGTGCATATTCAGAGGTGCAGGGTTTTGTGATCATGGTGAAGGGGCTTGGAATAAATTGTAAATCGCGGCTTAATCTACAAACAAAAACGTAGTTTTCGTGGCATCTTGAAAATGGACTTATGATTTCTTTCCCTGAAATGGTTCTCGATAATCCCGTCTGGTATGCCCTGCAAACGGTGCATCAGCCGATGTCTCTTGGCACTACTACCGTCCAGCGCTACCCTACAGATATTCTGCGCATGATCGGCTGTGAAAACCCTGCCAAGGCTCAGCTCTCCGAGATTGAACCCTGGATCTTCCCGGCTGAGAAAATTTACCTGGTAGGTGAGCTTGCCTCTATGCCACCTGGTTGGAAGATAGCCGGCATCTACATATGCACCCAGATGCTCTGTACAAAGGTAGTGGAACCAGCAGTGAAGTCCGGCCCGGAGATAATACCCCTGGAGGGAAACAACCTTGATGAAATGCTGGAACTTATCCGCATTGCCCTCCCAGGTTTCTTTTTTACAAATACCCCTTCACTCGGTGACTATTACGGGATCTTTAATGAGGGTAAACTTGTGGCAATGGCAGGTGAGCGCCTTAAAATAAAAGGCTTTACAGAAGTAAGCGCTGTGTGTACTCATCCCGATTACCGGGGCAATGGATATGCCCAGGCACTTGTAGCCTTTGTAAGCCAGAAAGTCCTTGACGAAGGTACAATTCCCTTTCTTCATTACCTTTCAACTAATACCCGTGCCCGCTCTGTCTATGACATGGTTGGGTATACTGAGCGCAGGCTTATGCCCTTCAACTTATTGGAATTTAATACTGGTCCAGCTCAATGAAACACCTGAATGACCTTTTGCTTTTAGGAGATCCGCTGCTCTATGAAAGCTGTAGCCCTATTACTGAAGCTGAATTTCCACTGGTTGCTTGCTGGGTTGCTGATCTGCATTCAGTGATGGGAGAGATCAGAGATAAATATCATTTCGGGCGGGCCATTGCAGCTCCCCAGTTAGGGATCATGAAACGGCTGATCTATATGAATATTGACAGGCCGGTTGTATTCATTAATCCGGAGTTTTCTTTTCTGAGTGAAGAGATGTTTGAACTCTGGGACGATTGCATGAGTTTCCCAAACCTGCTGGTCAAAGTAAAAAGGCATAGTTCAGTAACAATAAATTATTTCGACGAAAATTTTCAGCCACAGGTCTGGGAGATGAACCATGCACTGGCAGAACTGCTTCAGCACGAAGTAGATCACCTTGATGGTGTGCTCTGTACGATGCGCGCAATTGATGAGAGATCATTTAAATGGAGGAATACTCCTGATTGAGAGAAAGAATATTATATTTAGATAAGGCTTTAAAAGCTAGCTAGATCTATACTATTTATGAAGTTCTCAATGGCCAGCAAGAGGCTTATCATATTACTTGCTCTGGGAATTTTATTTTCTATAGCTGTAAAAAATCATATGCATAAAAACTATGATTTCCAGAATCCTGCACTTTCAGTGGAGGTAAGGGTCGACGACCTGGTTTCGCATCTGACTCTGGATGAAAAGGTAAATCAGATGCTTCATACAGCCCCAGCTATTGAGCGGCTGGGCGTCCCTGCCTATACATGGTGGAATGAATGTCTGCATGGTGTAGCCAGAACCAAATTTAAGGTGACGGTATATCCACAGGCTATAGGAATGGCTGCCACCTTTGATAAGAACTCCTTACACCAGATGGCAGATTATACAGCTGAAGAGGGAAGGGCTATCAATAATGAAAGTGTGAAATCCAATAACCGGAGCATCTATCTGGGACTTACCTACTGGACACCAAATATTAACATTTTCAGAGATCCCCGCTGGGGCAGGGGCCAGGAAACCTATGGCGAGGATCCTTATCTAACAGCTGCGCTGGGCAATGCCTTTGTGACCGGTCTGCAGGGCAATGATCCTAAATACCTGAAGGCTGCCGCCTGCGCAAAGCATTATGCAGTGCACAGTGGACCTGAATCATCGCGCCATGAGTTTGATGCAGAGATCAGTGATTATGATCTCTGGGATACCTACCTGCCAGCATTTAAAAAGCTCATCGTAGAATCAAAAGTGGCAGGTGTGATGTGCGCTTACAATGCGTTTAAAGGCCAGCCTTGCTGTGGAAGTGATTTGCTGATGACCAATATTCTTCGGAACAAGTGGGGGTTTAACGGCTATATAACCTCTGATTGCGGGGCTATCGATGATTTTTACCAGCAGCATAAAACCCATAAGGATGCTGAATCTGCTGCTGCCGATGCTGTTTTGCATGGTACTGACCTTGAATGTGGCCATACTACCTATAAGGCCCTGGTGGCTGCTGTAAAAGATGGAAAGCTTACCGAAAAGCAACTGGATATCTCCGTAAAACGGCTTTTCACCATTCGCTTCAGGCTGGGGATGTTTGATCCGCAGGAGCAGGTGAAGTATACTAAGATCAGCACCAGCGCCCTGGAAAGCCCTGAGCATCATGCCCAGGCCTTAAAAATGGCCAGGCAATCAATTGTACTCCTTAAGAACAAGGATCAGCTTCTTCCTCTTTCAAAAAATTCAAAGAAGATAGCAGTTGTAGGCCCAAATGCCGACAATATATTGAGTCAGTTGGGTAACTACAATGGAACACCTTCAAAGCTGGTGACTGTATTGCAGGGCATCAAGGCTGCTGCGGGTCCAGGTACTGAGGTGGTTTATGTGCATGGTGCTGACTTTGTGGGGAAGGTTGGAATGAAACCAGATTTCAGGGCAGTGATTGATAGTGTAAAAGATGCCGATGCCATCATCTACGTCGGAGGTATCTCTCCAAGGCTCGAGGGTGAAGAAATGCCTGTAAGTGTGGCTGGCTTCAGTGGGGGTGACCGCACTTCGATTGTACTGCCTGAAGTACAGACCCGCCTGTTAAAAGAACTGCATGCTTCAGGGAAACCTGTTGTTTTTGTGATGATGTCGGGCTCGGCCCTAGCTATAAATTGGGAAGCAGAGAATATTCCTGCTATTTTATGCGCATGGTATGGTGGGCAGGATGCAGGAACAGCCCTTGCAGATGTGATTTTTGGAAATTATAATCCTGGGGGCAGGCTTCCTGTTACTTTTTACAAGGCTGATGCTGACCTTCCTTCGTTTACTGATTATTCAATGAATAACCGTACTTACCGCTATTTTAAAGGCATTCCGCTCTATGGTTTTGGGTACGGGTTAAGCTATACAAGTTTTCTATATGATGCCCTGGTTGTTCCAACTTCAATTTCAGCAGGCAGTAATGTAAAACTGAGTGTAAGGGTCACAAACACGGGTAAAATGGATGGGGAGGAAGTCACAGAGCTTTATCTTTCTTATCCTGGACTTAAGATAAAAAGACCCATCAGGGCGCTGAAGGGGTTTGAAAGAACCTTTATAAAAGCAGGGGAGTCCAGGCTTGTTCATTTCGTATTAACGCCTGCTGATCTTGCACTTACCGCGGGTGATGGCTCGCTGAAACAGATACCGGGCAAAATAAGCATAAGCCTAGGAGGCTGCCAGCCAGATGCCTCCTCCATTAAAAGCAGACAAGTTGTGAATAAAACAATCACATTGATTTAAAAATAAAAGATACGCCTGCTTCCTCCTGAAAAAGAAAGGAAGCAGGCATATTCATGTTAACCTTTCAGGGTTGCAATATCAATCACGAACCTGTATTTAACATCTCCTTTAAGCATGCGCTCATAGGCTGTCTGTATATAGTTCATATCAATAAGCTCGATATCAGAAATGATCTGGTGTTCTGCACAGAAGTCAAGCATTTCCTGTGTTTCAGGAATGCCTCCGATGCCTGAACCTGCAACGCTTTTTCTTCCTCCAAGAAGCGCAAATGCCGGAACTTCATGAGGCTCTATCGGAGCACCGACACAGATATGTACACCATTGGTTTTAAGTAAACCAAGGTACATGCCCAGGTCATGTTTGGCAGATACCGTATCCAGAATAAAGTCAAATGAGCCAGCTACTTCCTTTACCTGAGCCGGGTCAGTAGTGACTACAAAATGATGGGCTCCCAGGGCTTTGGCATCTTTTTCTTTAGAGGAAGAGGTACTGAGTACTGTCACCTCTGCTCCAAAGGCCACACCAAACTTCACAGCCATATGGCCTAAACCTCCCAGCCCCAGAACAGCCAGTTTATGGCCTTTCCCGACATTCCAGTGGCGAAGGGGGGAATAGGTTGTAATACCGGCACAAAGAAGCGGCGCAACAGCAGCCAGGTTTAATTTATCTGACACATGGAGCACAAAATCTTCATGTACAACAATAGACTTTGAATACCCTCCATAGGTAGGTTTACCATCTTTGCCCATTCCATTATAGGTCTGCACATTTCCGACAAGGCAATATTGCTCGAGGCCTGCTTTACAATTGGAGCATGTACGGCATGAATCAACCAGGCAGCCGACGCCGGCAAGGTCACCCGTTTTAAATTTCTTTACATCACTACCCGTATGGGTGATCGTGCCCACTATTTCATGACCAGGTACCATGGGGAAAATACCGGGAAACCATTCATTATTGATCTGATGCAGGTCTGAATGGCAGACTCCGCAAAATGCAATTTCCAGCTGAATATCTTTTGGACCTAAAGCTCTCCGCTCGAATTCCCATGGAGTAAGATCGGCCTCTGGTTGCTGTGCTGCAAAACCTAATACTTGTGACATATATAATAATGTTAAAAATATGAACTCTGATGAGTGTAAAAATCAAAGCTAAGAGATTTACCCAGGCAGTGTTCCTGCCTGGTGCACGAGGCAGGTAAAATGAAGGATAGTTCTTTGTAATATTTTTATTAATAGAAAATACAGCATCATTTTGTATGTGTTTAAAAACCTTTTATCTTATCTTTAGTTAGGGTATCTGCATTATAAGATGGTTTTGTTTGTGTTGGTTCCTGTTTTTTAGTTTGCTTTCACAAAAAACTCCAATTATATGCCCAGAAATCTTTACCCAATAGTGAAGTGCTATGGAATGCCCCTTGTTTTTTCTTTTCTGCTTCTTTTATTTCTTACAGATCAGTCAGCCAGGGCGCAGCAGAAAAGACCTGCAGACAGCCTTTACAAAGATCTTGGAAAACACCCCCATCCTGTTTCTGCCAGGGCCGGTTCAGGGGAGAAGTTTTCGACTAAAGTGGAATATCCTAAAACGCGCCTGACAGATAAGGATGCAGGAGATGACGGAGGTCATGCGCTGTCTGATTATATCAAACATGAGCATGATATGCTTGCCGACCCTGCTACGGGAGCTGTAAAGCCTGGTATGCGCCTGAAGGAAACTCAATTTGCCCATAAACTGAACAGGCAGGCAGGTCGCCTGCCTGTCATGGAAATACTGGGTGGGCGGTCTTCTGCCGGATCTGCTGTTCAGGGATGGGCAGAACGTGGCCCAGCCAATGTCGGTGGCCGCACCCGTGCACTTGCCATTGACCTGACCAATGAAAATGTGATTCTTGCTGGCGGTGTAAGCGGTGGCCTGTGGCGGTCGGAAGATGCAGGTAAAAGCTGGAAAGAAGTAAGCCAGAGCACAGCCATCCCGAGTATTACCTTTTTAGTGCAGGATCCAAGGATAGGCCACCGGAATATCTGGTATTATGGTACCGGAGAACTTATTGGAAGTTCTGAAAGTGGAGGGGCTTCATTGCTTCAGGGAAACGGGATCTTTAAATCTACTGATGGGGGGCGTTCCTTTTCACCCCTGCCTGCAACTACTTATGACAATCCGACCATAGCAACGCCCTTTTCCTTTATTTTCAGCCTTGCCGTAAATCCTGTGAACGGAGATCTGCTGGTAGGTAGTGCCAAGGGGGTTTTTAGAAGCCAGGATGGAGGAGCATCCTTTACCCAGCAGCTCGATGCAGCCTCAGACGGGCTTCTGCATATTGCTGAAGTTATGTTCACCCATTCGGGAGTGCTTTATGCTACCATCTCTCACGGGGGGCATCCAAACAGGGGTGTTTATCAATCCATGGACGGGGGTACAAGCTTTAAGAATATTACACCCCCAACCTTCCCGGCTTCATGGGGCCGTATTGTGATGGGCTATGCGCCCTCAAATGAAAAGATCGTTTATTTCTATGGCTATAATCCCGCGATAGACAGTGCTTTTATCTTCAAGTATACCTTATACCCAAAGGGTACAGATAGCTGGAAAGATTATTCCATGAACCTGCCAAAGCTGGGTGGATATGTAGGGAATCTGGATGTCCAGACCGGGTATGATATGTATGTAAAGATTTTTCCTACAGATACCAATCTGGTATTTATTGGCGGTACGAATATTTACAGGTCGAGTACAGGGTTCAGCAAACCAATTGCCTATTCAGACTGGATCGGAGGCTATTCACCTGTAAACGATGTGAGCAAGTATTCCAACCACCATCCCGACCAGCATGTATTTGCTTTCTATCCATCGGACCCTAAAAAGGTACTGACCGGTGATGATGGAGGCGTGCAGCGCACAGAGAACATTTTATTAAACAATGGTACTTCTGAGCCTGTAACCTGGACCTCTCTGAATAACGGTTATTATACAACCCAGCCTTATAGTGTTTCCCTGGATCCGTTCAGTAAGTCAAAAATTCTGATGGCTGGCTTTCAGGACAATGGAACCTGGACATCCGGGCCAACTGCTGCACCTACTCCCTGGACAAATACGGCCCCGGGTGACGGAGGTTTTTCAGGTCTTTATGATGAAGGTAAAACTAGGTATGCTTCTTTTAATTATGGAAATATATACAAGCAGTCCTATCCATCGGGTACTACAGATGGCGGGCAACCTTCTACTGTGACCTATATAAGCCCCACTACAACCGGGCCGGCAAGTGGGTTTGCACAGATCCCCTTCTTTACTTTTGATGAGCGCAATAAAGAGATCATGTACCTGCCTCAGGCAGGAATTCTATGGAGAAATCTACACCTGAATAAGATCCCTGAAGGCAATCCGAACGCTACGTCTATATACTGGACCCTGCTGAAAGGCACGCAGCTCCAGGATCCTGCAACTTATATTACAGCAGTGGTGACCTCGCGGACAGCTCCTGCCAACCGGTTGTATTTTGGAAGCAGCTCAGGAGGAATCTATAAGATCGACAATGCCAATATTGGCGATAAGCCTGCGGAAGACCTTTCGACAGGAAAGAACCTTCCTGCAGGGTATGTGAGTTCGATCGTAGTGGACCCTTCAAATGCGGATCGGGTATTTGTTGCTTTCTCAAATTACGGGATCAAAAGTGTCTTTTATAGTGCGGATGCAGGCAATACCTGGCAGTCGATCAGCGGAAACCTTGAGCAGTTCCCTGATGGAAGTGGGGACGGACCCTCTGTGCGCTGGATCTCTGTAATTGGAAACAGCGACAGGTATCTGGCAGGTACCTCCACAGGGCTGTATTCTGCAACCAGCCTTGCAGGCGAGGCAACACACTGGACCCAGGAAAGTAAAAATGTGCTGGGTGATGATATTGTTCCTTATATAAAAACCCGTGACGATGGCTATACAGCCCTTGCTGCCCATGGAAACGGACTGTTTGATGCCATGCTTCCTGTGACCAAGATCCCAAGCCCTAAACTGGTCTTGCTGCGAACGCTGTATGACATTTCAGAGATAGCCGGTGGCCCCAATTCAGTATTTGACCTGAATACAATTTTTAAATCTACTGGTAGCTCACCCTACAAGGTTTCATTCTATAATTCCGATACCACCCTTGTTTCCATCAGCCAGGATGGTCATTATGCGGTCATTACTTATAAGAAAGGTAAAACAGGTACCTGCACCCTGGGTATTATTGCAAGCCTTGGCAAAGAGTCGGTGTCTACTGGTTTTGATGTTAGTGTATCGAATCTGGCCGATGCCGGTCTTGTATACAGCCAGTTTAATAATCCGGGAATTAACTTTGCCTATTCGCAGCATTTTACGGATACGAAAGCTACCTGGTTATCTGCCGATGATTTCTTTATTCCTAAAGGTCAGACATGGAGCCTGGAACGGGTACTTGCCGTTGGTGCTGAATCAAATCTTGGAGCATCCTATAAATCAATCAACGTAGTCGTTTTTGCTGATAGTTCAGGGAAACCCGGCAAAGCAATCCGTATTGAAAAAGGTCTGGCACCTTTGGAAGATACTACCAGTACCAATCTATATGTGAAGCTTGCTTCAAAACTTGTGCTTGGTGCCGGCCATTACTGGCTGTCTGTTGTTCCTGACCTGAATATTTACAGTCCTGGTTTTGCATCAGCGCAGCTCTGGGGATGGTCTGCCCAGCCCCATACTACTGGTGGCCTGTTTCAGTTTGAGAGGGCTATTGACCCCAATGCGGGGAGCAGCAGGTGGTCAAATTCCAGGTCGGCCCTGCTCAATCCAGATACTACATCTGCCTATGATCTGTCTTTCTTTTTATATGGATCAGCCCTGCATGTAGCAGCACCTCCGGCACCCGAAAATCTGGCTGCTACGATTGTAAATGATGCCGAAATTGACCTTCACTGGGATGACCGGTCATCGAATATTTCAGGCTTTAAAATAGAGCGTTCAGTGGATAGTCTCCATTTTCAACCGCTTGCCATGACAGATGCAGGATCAGGTTTCTATCAGGATCTTTCCCTGTTTGATAGAAAGCATGATTATTTTTACCGCATAGCAGCCCTTGGTATAGACAGTAGTTCAACGTATTCAAATATTGCTAAAGTGGAATTCCGCAAGTTCAGCAAGCAGGATTCTACCACCAAAACTGCAAAATCTGCTTTATCAGCGATCCGTGTATTTGCCAATCCAAATGCAGGCTTGTTTAAAGTAAAGGTTCCCAATGAAGCTGGCGATGTTTCTATGACCCTTTATACGCTACCAGGTATCAAGATAAGAACAGTCGGTATTGTAAAGGCAGGTGCAACGATTGCACTGGATATTACCGGATTTGATAATGCTACTTATATTCTTAAAGTAGACAGGAACAAGGAATCACAGTCTTTTTATGTAGTGAAGGAATAAAAGCAGGTACCAAGTTGTACGAAATTCCGTTATTATCAGGCAGGATATTCAATTCTCAGGAATGACTTCCTGCCTGATTCATTTAATTAAGGACCTTAATGTCATACCTTTTTATCGTTTTGTTTGGAATGATGGGGCAGCACATGTCCATCAGCCATTCGGTTTATTCCCAGGATACCCTGATAAATCCAATAACAGCCATCCCTTTAAAAAGCACTATAGCCCGCATAGCTCCCAATACTATAGTACTGGTTTTAAAGGTTGATACAGTCATGGGCACCGGATCAATGAATGTATCCAGCCAGTCAGGGCCTGAACGGGAGGTCAGAATATTTGGCACTATTGAAGAAAATCTTGGCAGGGGAATGGCCACCATCTCTTACCCTGCCAAAGGCCAGCGGATCTCAGTATATTATGAGGGCACCCAGTCAACGCCTTCTGTAAACTCAAGGATCAAGGTGCGTGTAACCGAAGTATACAATTCTTCAGATACCCGCAAGGCCATATACATGACCTATTTTTACAGGAACGTGGATCTTGTTAATTAACCCCTGCAATGTGGCGCTTAACAGGAATCATTATCATTTTATTGGATAGTTTAAATTTCGTCTGATTTGATCCATTTAGTCACTACCGGCGGCTGGAAATTTTCCATTTGCTTCAGCAGGCCTGAAATACTGGTATCTGCCAGCATAAGCTCCCTGTTTTCAGGTTTTAAAAACCCGGTTCTGGCCATGGTGTCGGCAAAAGTTAAGAGACCATCATAGAAGCCCTCGGTATTTAATAAAGCTATTGGGTTTTTATGAAGCCCAAGCTGACCCCAGGTAAGCATCTCAAAATACTCTTCCATAGTTCCAAAGCCACCTGGTAATGCGATGACCCCGTCTGAAAGCTCAAACATCTTAAGTTTCCGCTCATGCATCGATTCAACAAGGATCAGCTGGGTAAGCCCCGTATGGGTAATTTCTTTTTTTTGTAGAAATCCAGGAAGAACTCCCGTCACTTTCCCGTTTTTGGAAAGGGCTCCATCAGCCACAGCACCCATTAACCCGATCTTTGCGCCTCCGTAAACCAGGCCAATATTTCTGACTGCAAGTTCCTGACCCAGTTCATAGGCCAGCTCCTTATATCCAGGGTTAAAACCAGCACTCGATCCGCAAAACACTGTAATATTTTTCATGTGGGTAAGATGTTCATTTTTCTGGTTCAATTCTTCCTTATTATTATGGTCACCAAAATTAATCATTATCGCCTGAAAGCCTGTAAAGTTGTCATGTTT
>JAYWCR010000185.1:0-6940 GCA_043780395.1 Sphingobacteriales bacterium | reverse complement strand
CTGGGTTCATGGACGCTTGCTGCTGCTGCCTTTAATATGGGACTTGGCGGTTTGCAGCATAAGGTGAATCTACAGAGCAGCAGTAATTATTACTCCTTAATGCTGAACCGCGAAACTTCAGCCTATATTTTCAGAACGGTAGCCATAAAGCAGATGATCCTTAAACAGGCCAGAAGCTTACCTATTGAAAAAGGTACAATTCCTGCGCGGAACATTGCCTCTGGCAATCAACATCTTGTGGTTGCCACAACTATCATATTATAGCATTAAATAGAATTTTTATCTTTTATAGAACTTTTGTTTTTGCAAACGTTAATTTGCCACGTAATGCAAAAACCATTTAATGATCTTGGTGATCAGCCTGAAGTCGAAGTGTTCGGAGCCAGGGTACACAATCTTAAAAATATTGATGTCAGTTTCCCCCGGAATAAACTGGTGGTCATCACAGGGCTTAGCGGAAGCGGAAAATCTTCACTTGCCTTTGATACTATCTATGCCGAAGGGCAGCGCCGCTATCTGGAAACCTTCAGTGCTTATTCAAGACAATTTCTTGGTGGCATGGAGCGCCCTGATGTCGATAAGATCTCAGGATTAAGCCCTGTCATTGCCATTGAACAGAAAACTACCTCAAAAAATCCAAGGTCTACCGTCGGTACCATTACCGAAGTCTATGACTTTCTCAGGCTGCTCTATGCCCGGGTAGGCGATGCCTATTCATATAAGACAGGAAAGCTCATGCTCAAAATGTCTGAAGAGCAGATTCAGGAAACTATTCTGACCAGCCTTGACGAAAAGACCATCTCCATACTTGCCCCCGTTGTTAAAGGCCGGAAGGGTCATTACAGGGAACTGTTTGAGCAGATCCGTAAGCAGGGGTATCTGAAGGTCAGGGTTGACGGCATTATTCAGGATGTGACACCTAAAATGCAGCTTGACAGATACAAGATCCACGATGTGGAAATTGTAGTAGACAGGGTCCTTGTAAATGAAGCAAACAGGAAAAGGATCATCTCCTCCGTGCAGGCTGCTTTAAAAACGGCTAAAGGCATTATTAAAGTAAGCGATGATACAGGTGAAGTGCATCATTTCAGTAAATTTCTGATGGATGCTGAAACAGGCATCTCCTATGATGAACCCCAGCCAAATACTTTTTCCTTCAATTCTCCCTATGGAGCCTGCCCTAAATGTGACGGACTTGGATATGTGATGGAAATTGATGAGGCCAGTGTGATCCCCAACCCAGCCTTAAGTATTGTGCAGGGAGGTCTGGCACCTCTTGGTGAATTCAGGGAGACATGGGTATTTCAGATCCTTCAGTCGCTTGCCAAGAAATATGAGTTCTCTCTCTCCGCACCTATTGAAACCCTTTCTGCAGAGACCATTGCCATGATCCTGAATGGGTCTGATGATATTCTGGAAGTGAAGATGCCTAAAAGCCGGTGGTCTGACCAGGAGAACTATAAGATCCATTTTGAAGGAATTTTCAAAATGCTGGAAGAGCAGTATGCACGCAAGGGAGAAGAAGGTGCTGATCTTGATAATTTCAGAAGTCAGCGTATCTGCCCGCAATGCGAGGGTGCAAGGCTGAAAGTAGAATCCCTGCATTTTAAAATTGCCGGAAAGAATATTTTCGATGTCAGTTCAATGGACATCACCGAGCTTGCCGGCTGGTTCTTAACGCTTGAAGAAAAACTAAACGACAGGCAGCGCACTATTGGTCATGAGATCCTTAAAGAGATCCAGACCCGTATCGGATTTTTGCTGAATGTGGGCCTGAGCTACCTGAGTCTTGACCGCAGTTCGAGAAGCCTTTCAGGTGGAGAAGCCCAGCGGATCAGGCTGGCAACCCAGATTGGCTCACAGCTTGTAAATGTATTGTATATTCTGGATGAGCCTAGTATTGGCCTGCACCAGCGCGATAATGAGCGACTTATCTCGGCATTAAAGGAACTTAGAGATATAGGAAATTCGGTTCTTGTTGTAGAGCACGATAAAGATATGATCATGGAAGCCGATTACGTGATCGACATGGGCCCCGCAGCAGGTGTGCATGGCGGAACTGTCGTTGCCCAGGGGACTCCATCCAGCCTGCTTAAAATGCATACGCTGACCACTGATTATCTGAACGGCCGGAAGCAGATCCAGATTCCGGCAGTAAGGCGTACTGGAAATGGTAAAAAACTTATCCTGAAAGATGCTGAAGGCCATAACCTTAAAAAGGTTACGGCTGAATTTCCCCTTGGTACCTTCATCTGTATTACAGGCGTTTCAGGGAGTGGTAAATCCAGTCTTATCACTGAAACGCTTTACCCGATCCTGAATCACCATTTTTTCAGGGCCAGAAAGAAACCCCTTCCATATGGGTCCATAGAAGGGTTAAAAGAAATTGATAAGGTCATAGAAATTGACCAGAGTCCAATAGGGAGAACGCCACGTTCTAACCCTTCAACCTATACCGGGGTTTTCTCCGATATCCGCAGCCTGTTTGTATTGCTGCCCGAATCCAAGATCAGAGGCTATAAACCGGGTCGCTTTTCTTTTAACGTAAAGGGCGGCCGCTGCGAGGTATGCCAGGGTGCCGGTTTAAAGGTCATTGAAATGAATTTCCTTCCTGATGTACAGGTTCCCTGTGAGGAATGTCATGGGAAGCGGTATAACAGAGAAACTCTTGAGATCAGGTACAAAGGAAAGTCTATTGCAGATGTGCTTGATATGGCCGTAGAAGAGGCCGTTTCCTTTTTCGAAAATGTGCCTGCCATTTACAGAAAGATTAAAACCCTTCAGGATGTAGGCCTGGGATATATCACACTTGGTCAGTCATCAGTCACACTTTCAGGTGGCGAGGCACAGCGGGTAAAACTGGCAACAGAACTTTCCAAGAAAGATACTGGTAAAACATTTTATATCCTGGATGAGCCGACAACAGGTCTTCATTTCGAAGATATTCATGTACTGCTTGGTGTGCTTGAAAAACTGGTTGCCAAAGGGAACACCATTCTTGTCATAGAACATAACCTTGATGTGATCAAAGTAGCTGATTATATAATAGATATGGGTCCTGAGGGTGGAGGAGGGGGTGGTCAGATGCTTTTCTCAGGTACACCTGAGGATTTATTACTTACTGAACAAAGCTTCACAGGTAAATTCCTTAAAGAAGTACTGGAATTTAAACCTGCGCTCTGAAAGTAAAAGCAATATCTAGATAGAACTCATCACATACATTTCTGACATAGTGGGTACAGAACTTCCTCCTTTGCTTTCCAGTGTCACAGCGAATGCCTGAGCTGACTGGATATCTTTTAGCTGGGAAACAGTTTTTATATCGGTGTTGACTTCAAAGACACCTGCATCTACAGGTTTCCCATTCACTATTGCCCAGAGCTGGTAAGAGTGATTTTTATCAGTTGAAGGAAGACCAAGAGGATCTATCATCACCGTATGCTTTTTTCGGTTCCACCAAACCACCGCAAGAGAATTTGCATGCGCTTTGGTACCTGGCAATGAGAGCTTTCTGTAGTCAGGATCATCCATCACAATTCTGGATTTATTAAGCTCCGTTTTAAAATAAGCTACCTGTGTTCCATACTGGCGGCTCCTGTTAAGTAGGTCTGAATAATTGTTACGGGTTTCATTCAGTCTTGAATAAAGCATGCTTATACTAAGACCGCTGATGATCAACAGCGAAACACATGCTGCAAGTGCGTAGGGATAAAGTCTTTCTGCACTTTTTCTTACCGGATAAAGAGGAACGCCGTTTGAAAGAATTCCAAGATCATTTAAATTAATCTCACTTCTGAATGATTGTTCTGTATCTGATGAAAACTTAAGTTTACTTCTTATCTTTTCTTTAAGGTCATTTGTTGGCTCTACAGCTTCCTGCTGTGCAAATGCCTCCATTGATGCTTCAATACGGTTTTTTTCCAGCCGTACTTCAGGGTAATTTTGAATCATATTCTCGACCTCCTCTTTCTCCACAGGATCAAGTATACCCAAAATAAATAATTCAATTTTGCCTGATTCTATAAAATCCTGAACTTCCACGCTGATTAATTAAAGTACTTACGCAATTCCATGATCCCGGTTCTCAACCTCGTTTTTACTGTTCCCAATGGGATACCCATTTCTTCTGAAACTTCAGTATGAGTATAACCCTTGAAATAAACAAGGTCAACAATTCGTTTCTGCTCTGGTTTAAGATTGTTTACCAGATCTTTAATGCCCAGGTGTTCTGGCTTGTAGGATGTGTAATTCGCACTGTCTATATCACTTACGTTATTTTCAATATCCTGGTTTTTACTGCTGTTCTTATATTCCTTTGACCTGACTTTATCAATAGACATATTACGTGCAATGTTCATCATCCATGTAAATAGCCGACCCTTTGAAGAGTCATATGAGTGAAATGAGTTCCAGATCTTAATGAATGTTTCCTGTAGAACATCTTCAGCACTTTCTTCCACCTGTACAATTCTGAAGATAATTCCGTACAGAGCTGAAGAATACATGTCATAGAGAGCATCATATCCTACTTTTTTCTTATGCCTGAGCGCTTCTACCAGTTCATCCTCTGAAAGGACAATTTTCTTATGAGCCAAAATAGAATAGTTTATACTATTTAAACTTATAAAGCGAAAAGATGTTTTTCTGCATGATATGAAGATCGTACCATTGGCCCGCTTTCTACATACCTGAATCCCCTTGCAAGGCCCCATTCCTTGAACATTGCAAACTGATCAGGATGAATATATTCAATCACTTCATGGTGTTTTTTAGTAGGTTGAAGATACTGGCCCAGGGTCAGGATCTGTACACCTGCCTTGAGAAGATCGTCCATAGCCTCATGCACTTCGTCTGTAGTTTCACCAAGGCCAAGCATAATTCCAGACTTTGTTCTGAGTCCGCTTTGACTGATACGCTCAAGCACTTCAAGGCTCCGGTCGTACTTTGCCTGAATGCGTATTTCCTTTGTCAGGCGACGCACTGTTTCAAGATTATGGCTTACAACCTCAGGCTTCTCTGCAAGCAGAAGCTCAAGATTTTCCCAGACTCCTTTAAAATCTGGAATCAGTGTTTCCATGGTAGTACCCGGGCTTTGTTCCCTTACTGCACGGATAGTCTGGACCCATAGAATAGAGCCTCCGTCTTTCAGGTCATCACGGTCAACGGAGGTGATCACACAATGCTTTACATTCATCAAGGCTACTGAACTAGCCACTCTGAATGGCTCATCCCAGTCAACAGCTCCTGGTTTTCCGGTAGCCACTGAGCAGAAAGAGCATGAACGTGTACATATATTTCCAAGGATCATATAGGTAGCTGTTCCTGCTCCCCAGCATTCACCCATATTGGGGCAGTTTCCGCTTTCGCAGATCGTATGGAGCTTATGCTGGTCAACCAGCGTACGCACCTGTGCATATTCTTTTCCTGTAGGAAGTTTAACACGCAGCCAGTCTGGTTTTTTTATTCTTGGTTCACTAGAAATAACCGGTAATTCGATCATAATAAAGTAAAATGTTAATTCATATCAAATAATGAGTCCCTGAAAGCTGGAAATTATTCCGAATGGCCTAACAGATACCAATATATAAAATAAACAGGAATGCATTAGAAATAAAGGCTGCTCTTCTCTCAGGCCTGAAGCTGGCTGAGTACCTCGGGGGCATTTATATCTCCATGTGAAGATGTAAACACGCATTTCCCATCTCTGATCAGCAGAAGCTGGGGTGATTCATGCTGGATATTAAATGTTTCAGCAATTTTATTGGAAACATCTTTGAAACGGATAAGATCCAGAAAATAAACCGGAACAGTACCTGGTAAAACGCCACCCTCAGATTCAAAATTTCTTTTTGCCATCATGCTTACCGGGCAACGGGTACTGTGTTTAAAAATCAGGCTTTCTCCCTTTGCATTTGCAATAGAGCTAAGCTGCTCTTTTTCATTTAATACAATCCAATCAATCATAAAAAAACTATCGTTTACGGCCAGACCTCACTGTACTGTATGCAGGGCAGGTCTTTGTGCCGGAGCATGATTCAATTATTGCTGCCATAAAGAAGAGACAGAGCAAAACAAGAGCAGATTTTTTCATAGAGTTAAAATTCTTTATTATATCGTTCCTGTTAAACGAATAAAAGTCTGCAAATGTTACAGTTAAGAAACATCTTTAAAAGCAAAAAGTTTTAAAGGAGCAAGACTCCTTATTTAAAACCTGCTGTCGCCTTTGGAGGGTGTTTCAATGTCCTGAACAGCTCAGCCATATGTATGGCTACCTTCGCAGCTTCTTCTCCTTTGTTGCCAAGTATTCCTCCTGACCTCTCTTCAGCCTGAACAAGTGTATTCGTTGTCAGCACACCAAATATTACAGGTTTTTTATATTGTACAGAAACAGCTGTGAGCCCGGAAGCAATTGCCTGACAGATAAAATCAAAATGCCTTGTTTCACCCTGTATTACACAGCCAAGGCATATGACAGCATCGTAAACCCCTGTTTCCAGCAGAAGCTGTGCTCCTGAAGTAAGCTCAAAACTTCCCGGAACCTGAATACTTTTTATGTTTTCAGAAAGAACTCCCGCACTGAGAAGAAGGTCCAGGGCTCCTTTTTCCAGAGCGTTGGTAACAGGATCATTCCATTGGGATTTTACCAGACCAAATTTATAAGACTCACCATTTTTCAGTACGCCGACTGGAAAATGCTCTGCTGGTTTTAACGCTGTTGCCAATTTCTTTTTAATTAATGCTGCTGGGCCCTGGCAATGAACTTGTCAATATCGCGGGCCTGACTGCTTTGACCATATTCTTTTTTTATGCGCGTATATAATTCCAGTGCTTTTGAATAATCTTTTTGAAATTCATAGACAAGGGCTGCTTTTTGCAGATACATAGGACTTGTGAACTGATTAGGCTTATTATCAGCTGCTTTGAGATAATAACTTAAAGC
>JAYWCR010000184.1:0-3018 GCA_043780395.1 Sphingobacteriales bacterium | reverse complement strand
AGCGTTCTGTCAAGCAAGGCTGAAGCCTCGGCCTGAACAGGGGCAAGAAGGGTTTTCTGGTCTGTATAAGTGCTTTCAGCGAGCTGCTTGAGTTCATTGAGCACTTTCCCTGTTTCTTTTCTTTCTGCCGGGTCACTTCCTTTAAACTGGTCGAAAAGAACTCCCAGTATTCCTTTCTTGCTTAAAAAGCGTAACCTGAACTGCTCCAGATCATCTTCACTGGTAAAATTTGTATTGGTAATTTCAAGCTGATACTGAATGATCTGCTCTTTTATGCTTAGTTCTTCCGCCATATTAGATTACTTTCAACGCTCTTCCCACTTTTATAAATGCCTGGATTGCCTTGTCCAGGTGATGCTGCTCATGGGCTGCAGAGATTTGCACCCTGATCCGGGCCTTGCCCTGGGGCACAACAGGGTAGAAGAATCCGATCACATAGATACCTTCTTTCAGCAAGCGGGCAGCAAATTCCTGTGCCAGCACTGCATCATAAAGCATAATGGGCACAATAGGGTGTACACCCGGTTTAATGTCAAAGCCGGCAGCCGTCATTTCAGCCCTGAAGAACTGGGTATTGGCCTCTAGTTTATCCCTGAATGCGGTGCTTTCTGTAAGCAGGTCCAGTACTGCAATGGAAGCACCTGTAATTGCCGGAGCCAGGGTATTTGAAAAAAGATAGGGCCTTGAACGCTGCCTGAGCAGTTCAATGATCTCCCTGCGGCCAGAAGTGAAGCCTCCTGATGCGCCTCCCAGGGCCTTGCCAAGGGTTCCGGTGATAATATCTATTTTACCCATCACTCCGGTAAGTTCATGCGTTCCACGGCCTGTTTTACCAAGAAAGCCTGTGCAATGGCATTCATCGATCATCACCAGGGCATTGTATTTCTCAGCAAGCTGGCAGATCAGGTCAAGCTGGGCAATGGTTCCATCCATGGAGAAGGTGCCGTCAGTGACAATGATCCGGTGGCGGTAATTGATGGCAGACTGCAATTTTTCTTCCAGGTCGGCCATTGTATCGTGCTTGTACCTGAGCCTTGCTGCTTTACAGAGCCGTACACCATCAATAATAGATGCATGGTTCAGTTCATCAGAGATGATCACATCCTTGTCACCAAACAGAGGTTCAAACACCCCTCCGTTGGCATCAAATGCAGCTGCATATAATATAGTGTCTTCGGTGCCCAGAAATTCTGAAAGTTTCTTTTCCAGGCTCTTATGAATATCCTGGGTGCCGCAGATAAAGCGAACACTGGAAAGCCCGAATCCATGGGTGTCCATTGCCTTTTTTGCGGCCTCAACCACCACAGGGTGTGAAGAGAGCCCCAGATAATTATTTGCGCAGAAGTTTAATACTTCTTCTCCGCTTTCAATTTTAATTTCTGCGTTTTGGGCTGATATAATTACGCGCTCGGTCTTATACAGGCCGGCTTCTTTAATGCCGGCAAGTTCCTGCTCTAAAACAGCTTTAAGCGTTCCATACATAATGAATAGGATTAATCTGCAAATATAGGCTTTTGAACAAGTATTTGCGGGGTGGATTATACCAGAACTCCAGTCTGGTAGTTATGAGAATGAGAATGTTTGTATATTTGCACGCTGTAACCAAATCGCATATAAATATTACAATAATGACCCTTTGCAGAAAATACCGTACCCTTCTCTATTATTGTTATACGACAATAGATGATGCGGAGATTTTTGCTTCTACTCATTTAAAGTTTTGTAAGAAGCTACAGTTGACCGGCCGCATCATCGTAGCCAGAGAAGGCCTCAATGGAACAGTTTCAGGAACGGCAGAAGCCTGTGACCTGTATATGCAGGAGCTTGTCAGAGATCCGCGGTTTGCCGCCATTGATTTTAAGATCGATGAGGTCGATGAACCTTCATTTGCCCGGCTGCATTGCAGGTACAAACCTGAAATTGTACACCTCGGGCTTGGTGAGGCAGAAAATATTGATCCTCAGGTTCAGACCGGCATTCATCTTGAACCCCGTGATTTCCTTGACTTTAAAGACCGCGACGATGTGGTGATCCTTGATGTACGTTCCAATTACGAACATGAACTGGGACATTTCAAGAATGCTGTCAGGCTTGACCTTGTTAATTTCCGCGATTTTCCTTCAAAGATCAATGAACTGGCAAAGTATAAAGGCAAGAAGATCATTACCTATTGTACTGGGGGTATAAAATGTGAAAAAGCCTCTGCCCTTCTGCTGAGAGAAGGATTCAGGGATGTTTACCAGCTTAGCGGAGGCATCATCAAGTATGGCAAGGTAGCCGGAGGCAAAGATTTTGATGGAAAATGTTACGTCTTCGATAACAGGCTTGGTGTTGATGTGAATTCCGTGAATCCAAGCATCATTTCTACCTGCAAAACCTGTGGTATTGTAAGCCCCCGCATGATCAACTGTGCAAACCCTAAATGCAATGAGCATTTTCTGCAATGTGAAGAATGTGGCACCAATACAGATGGCTGCTGTTCTGAGCCCTGCCAGCAGCATCCTTTAAAAAGACATTACGATGGCACCGGTTATTATATAAAGCTTCCTAACCCGGCCAATGCGCCAAGAATAGCCTATTAACTAAAAGGCCGGCTGAATTTAGATTCAGCCGGCCTTCTGGCAAACGATAGTATTAAGAAACCTTTTTCGGAGGCAGATCAAAAGCAATGGCTTCATGATCAAAATGGCCATTATGTGAACCATCACAGAAAGGTTTGGTCTTTGACAGGCCACAGCGGCAAATACCCAGAACGGTGCGGCCTTGCAGGCCATAAGCAGTTCCACTCTTGTCTACAAGTTCAAAATCACCCTCGATCTTTAAAGAACCATTATTATTTACTGTAATTTTTGTTGCAGGCATATTGTATGATGATTAAATTTATTTCAGGTATTCAAACGGCATAGATTTAGTGCATTCCTTGAGCATCTATGCATATCCTGTGTAAAAGTAGGGATTTTAGCGCTGACTTATGAAGGCATTTCAAACCATCCTTTTTCTGACTATCTCCAATACCTT
>JAYWCR010000183.1:0-4077 GCA_043780395.1 Sphingobacteriales bacterium | reverse complement strand
AATGGTGGGAGCAGAATGTTCAGAATAATCTGGCAACGGTCATTGTCGGCTATTCGCTGGGCAAGGCCCAGCGCATTCTTCAGAACCTGGACCTCTCGGTCGGGAAAGTCTATACCCATGGAGTGATTGAAAATACGAATGAGGCCCTGCGCCGAAATGGAATAGTTCTGGCGCCTACCCATCGCATCACCGCCGATACCCCCAAGGAAGAGGTTCGTAAAGGAATTATCCTGGCACCTCCTTCTTCCGTAGGATCGCCCTGGATGCGTAGATTTCAGCCTTATAGTTTCGGTTATTGTTCTGGCTGGATGGCCATCCGTGGCGCCCGGCGCCGCAGGGCCGCTGACAGGGGTATTATCTTGTCAGATCATGCCGACTGGGCAGGCCTGATCAATGCGATCAAAGCAACGGAATGTGAATCGGTTTACCTGACGCATGGGTATACAGCCACCTTCAGCCGCTATTTAAGTGAGTCCGGATTTGATGCCCATGAGGTACATACACTCTATGGCAATGAAGAAGAAGACCTGACTGCAGCCGATGCTGAAAGCAAGGCCGAGGCGAATGAACTTAAATCCGGAATTTTATGAAAGCATTTGCACAACTCTTTCTTTCCCTGGATGAGTCCAATAAGACTGGTGAAAAGGTACGGGTACTTAAAGAGTATTTTACCCAGGTTCCCGACACGGATAAAATGCAGATGCTCGCCTTATTCACAGGCCGTAAACCGAAAAAACCTGTAAACTCTACCCTGATCCGCCATTGGGCCATTGAAGTCAGCCAGATACCTGCCTGGCTTTTTGAAGAAAGCTACCATGTGGTAGGCGACCTGGCTGAAACCATGGCCTTGCTGATGCCTGTCAGCAATCTGGGCAGCAATAAGACATTGAGTGAATGGATTGCTGAGATCAAGGCTATTGGCGGTGCAAATGAAGAGACGCGTAAAATCTGGCTGCTTGATTCATGGGCCATGCTAGATACGCAGGAGTGTTTTGTGTTCAATAAGATCCTGACGGGAAGCTTCAGGGTGGGGGTTTCCCAGAGCCTGGTTATCAAAGCCCTGGCCGAACTCACCTTGATAGAAGCGGCTGCGCTGACCCACCGCATTATGGGTAACTGGGAGCCAGAAACCTATACTTTTGCCCAGCTTACAAGCGATCAGGATGGTTCAGAGAACAGCTCGCGGCCCTATCCTTTTTTTCTGGCCTATCCCATTCAGGAAACCTCTGAAAAGCAGCGGTCAGCCGCCGAGCTCAGCACTGCATTGGGTGCTGTAAGCGACTGGCAGGCTGAATGGAAATGGGATGGCATCCGCTCGCAGCTGATCAAGCGAAATGGTGAGATCTTTATCTGGTCAAGAGGAGAGGACCTGGCCACCGAAAAGTTCCCTGAACTTTTTCCGTTTTTATATGCCCTTCCTGATGGAACTGTGCTTGACGGTGAGTTACTTGCCTTTCAGGAAGGGAAGCCCTTGCCATTTAATATCCTTCAGACAAGGATCGGCCGCAAGAACCTGACAAAGAAAATTTTGCTTGAAAGCCCTGTAGCTATCATTGCCTATGATTGTATGGAGGTGAACGGGGTGGATATCCGCAGCAAAAGCCAGTCCGAGCGCCGCCTCATTCTGGAAGGGCTCCAGGCTGCAAGTCCTTTTCCCGAGCTGTTCCATATTTCACCCCTTATTCATGTTGAAAGCTGGGAGGGGCTCGAAGAGATCCGCAAAGGATCACGTGAAATGGTTGCCGAAGGGATGATGCTCAAACGGAAAAGCTCTGCCTATCAGGTAGGCCGTCGCCGGGGCGACTGGTGGAAATGGAAGATCGATCCCCTGACCGTGGATGCCGTGCTGATCTATGCCCAGAAAGGTCATGGGCGCCGTGCTGATCTCTATACCGACTATACATTTGCCGTCTGGGACGGGGATAAACTGGTTCCCTTTGCAAAAGCTTATTCAGGCCTGACAGATGAAGAAATTAAGAAGGTAGATTATTTTATTAAACGTAATACCCTGGAAAAATTCGGGCCTGTACGTACCGTAAAGCCTGAACTGGTCTTTGAAATAGGCTTTGAAGGTATTAACTGGTCAAGCCGGCACAAGTCAGGCATTGCCCTGCGTTTCCCCCGTATTCTGCGCTGGAGAACTGACAAGCCCAAAGAAGAGGCTGATACGATCCAAAGCCTTAAAGCCCTTTTGGAATAGTTTGGAAATATTTTTTTAATTCTTTGCTGATTGTTTCTTCTTTGAAGTTTTATTCCAGGGCGATCACCAATACATTAATGAATTACACCTGCATCTGGCAGATGTACTGAAAACCCGGGACCCTTAAAGCATGCGGAGTCAATCGCTTGTTTTTGAAGCTGCAGACCTGTTTTAAGCTTTCAATATCTGCGCAGTCAGGGGCAATTCTATATTAAACATGAAACTAATTTCCTTGGAATTAATTAAAATATTAATAGATTAAATATTTAACCTACCCTTGTAAGGTGGTTACCTTCATTGAACATACGAGTCAGCTGGTATAAAGACCCGGATGAATAGGTGTTTATGAAATTTTATTACTTATACCTTACAGGTATCCTGCTTTGTTTTTTAATTCATCCGGCTTTTTGTCAGACCATTCCTCCGCTGGGAAAATCATCCAGTTTTGCAATTCTGGGTGCATCAACTGTAACGGCTACCGGAATTGATACCATTGCCGGTAATCTGGGAGTTAGCCCCGGAACTTCTGTCACGGGTTTCCCACCCGGGGTTCTGGAAAACGGGCAAATCTATACAGGTGCTGGCTCTCTGGCTAGTCTTGCTATTTCAGATGCTAATGTAGCCTATTACAATCTGGCCGGCCAGACCGGGCATCCGACTGTAGATCTTACAGGTTCTGTACTGGGTGTTACGCCCGGGGCAATAAAGCTCAGCCCGGGAATCTATCATTACAATACCTCTGCTTTTCTGACGGATACGCTTTTTTTAAATGACGGAGGAAATGCAAATGCCATCTTTATATTTCAGATCGGTACTACCTTAATTACCACGGCCAACTCTGTGGTGATCATGAGCAGCGGGGGCCGGGGTAAGAACGTCTACTGGCAGATCGGAACTTCTGCCACATTCGGAAAGGGTACAAATTTTATAGGTAATCTGATTGCCTATACCAGTATAACGATGAACATCGGAGCATTTACCACTGGTAAAGTATTTGCCCTGAATGGGGCTACGACCGTGAATGGTACGTACGTAGAGGCGGTTGGAAAAACATGGACAGGAAAGGCAGGAACTACAAAGTGGAGTGATGCCGGAAACTGGAAATCTGTCGGGGTTCCTTTATATAAGGATTTTATTCAGCTGGATTCTGCCGCTGTGATCAATGTAGATATTGCAGCAAATTCAAAAAGTATCCTCATCAGTCATCCAAACCTGATTCTGACAATTTCTCCCGGAGCCTCGCTGACTGTCAATAAAAGTCTTTCACTGAATAGTGGAAGCATTATTAATAATGGGACGCTGATCCTGTACGGGGGGTTGGGAGATAGCTCCGGAACCATTACAAACCATGGAACCATAGAAATGGACGGAATAAGCGCCCAGGCTTTTCCCTCCACTATTTTTCCCGGAAATCTAAGTCAGAATCTTGTTTTAAATAACAATGCCGGTGTATCTCTGACCGGACCGCTGAATCTTCAGGGTACCTTGCTGGTAGAGGCAGGGAATTTTAATACAGGTGGCTTTCTGACCCTGGGCTCCTCTTCTTTACAGACGGCTCAGGTAGATGGAAGCGGATCAGGTACAATTCTGGGGAAGGTAACCATGCAACGGTATTTACCCATAGCCTATGGATATAAGTATTTCAGTTCGCCTGTACAGGCAGCAACAGTAGGCAGCTTTGCATCGGTCGTTGATTTAAAGAATTCTTTTCCCCAGTTCTATTCTTATGTAGAGAACCAGCCTTTGTATGGATTTAAAGCAGATACTACAGCCTCAAATTTGCTCTCCCCTTTACAAGGCTATGCTGCCAATTTTGGAAGTATGTCAACTCCTGAAACGGTAAATTTAACCGGTGATCTTACCAACGGCGCTGTTTC
>JAYWCR010000182.1:0-4629 GCA_043780395.1 Sphingobacteriales bacterium | reverse complement strand
CCCCAGAGCCGGAAACTGTGGTGAGCACCTGACCATAGACCTTACTAACGTAGCTTGTAGCGATGGCAAGCGGTGCTGGGCTGACCGTAAGCTGAGCCTTAGGATAAGTGATGGTATAGTTTCTGGCAGAGAAACTCCCCCCTGCGGCAGCAGATGGAGTAACAGAACCGGAATAGGTATTCACCGCATCCGTTGCCAGCGCACCTGCGCCGTAAGCAAGAGAAATGCTCCCGATCGTTTCACCGTTCGTTAGACCAGTTGTAGTAAAGGCAGTAGAGCCGGCACCTGCTGTCAGCGTCTGACCATAGACCTTGCTCAGTGGGCTTACAGCAATGGAAAGCGGCGCTGCAGTCACTACAAGTGCTGTTTTTAGATAGATAATGGAATAGTTAGTAGCAGTAAAAGTACCTCCTAAGGCTGAAAATGGAGAGACAGAATTATCATAGGACCCCACTGGATCTATTGCCCGCGCGCCATCGCCATAAGCAAGGCTTACCGATCCAATGGTTTCATTACTCTGTAAACCATCAGACGTAAAGGAGGTAAAATTCTGGCTTTCGTGGACAATAGCCTGTCCATAAGGCTTGTAAACAATACTGGGAGTGATCACTACAGTAGCTGGAGTGATGGTCAATAATCCTGTTCCACCACTAGGGATATAATAATTAAAATTCTGTATAGTAGTACTGGTTATGGTTACCGGATAAGAGCCAACCGGCGAACTGTAATCAGCTTTAATATCTGTGGTGAAACTGTAAGCCGTATTTTTCTCAGAATCTCCGTTTACAAAGCCTGTAACAGTCAGTGTGGGCACAGGATTTGGATGCATATAGACTTTTTCCATTTTATTTAGTACAGCGGATAAGCGAGCCGGGTTAACCGTCGCCGAATTAATCACAATAGTTGCATCTGCATCCTGGGTATGAATTTTTACCTGCCCCTGATTAGAGCCTGCAGGTAATGTACTGGGGCTTCGTATATAGACAACAGAACTTACTGAATTACTATTGCTATTCGTATTGTTAGTAGCCGGAATGGTATAAGATTGTACATACGCTGAGTACCCTCCTGTAGCAAGCTTATATTTGACTAAAAATCCGGATGGGGCAGTAACGGTGATTCCACTTTTCAGATTCGTACCTGTAATAGGAATACCTACATAGCTTGAATCCCCATAAGTATGGGCAGCAAGGTCAACAGAGGCTGTACTTGATGAGAGATTATTTAATGAAATAACAGGATGAGTTGTGCTTGCCTGTACAGACGTAGTAGCATCTATAGTCGTATTATAGATAAACTTATTGTTCGCCTTATCATAGCTCCAGTTAACAACTAGAACTTTGTATTTTGTATCTATCGGAAGATTTGAAACGGTAACGGAGGAAATATCATTCAGCGTTGAATTGTGCACGCATACCCACTTTAAAGATTCATCAACAGGCCCTCCATAATTCTCGGAGCTAGGAATGCCACCGCTATAATGAGTATTATTATGTATAAATCTAGGATAGTCTAAAACTTTTGTGCTGTCAAAAGTAAACTTGACATACATAAAAGGCTGGTAGAACTGTGAATAGGCTTCATTAGTCAGTGAATTTTGATTTCTATATTGATAATGTCCTCTAAGTGTATAGCGGTAACCGTTATCATCAGTGACTTCATCATTCGCGATATAATTATAATAGATATGATTAGGATCTAATACGATCGGACCGCTGGGTTCCGGAGTTACGAATACCATCTGATACTGATTGTTATCTGCATTGGCGTTGTTATTTGTCCAGCTCACCACAAAGCTGGAAGCGGTAACATTAGAAATAGTGGGGTTTGGGGATGCAGCATCAAAATTTGCTGCCCGGTAAAAACTTTTCGAAACCGGTTTCAGTGATCGGGGAGATGAATGATGATTTATGGTTTTCAATAAACCCGAACCGTCTGAATTTGCCTTCACTCCAGGAATCCAGCAGAATATCAGTAACAGCAGCAAATAATGAATTTTTAAAAAATTCATATAAGTAAATACTTTATTCATAAAAGCAGGTTTGAGTATTTATTTAAAATTTCATGAATTAAACAGTCCCTATAAAGAGCTATGTTGCTATTAAAGGTATCAAATTTAGTACATCACAAAATCTGTAAATGATTGGCGTTCATGCACTTGCAGAGCCAGTTGCTTTTATTTACTTTATAAGAACAATAAATTATTTTTTACATAACTAGTTTCTTTATAGTTCTACTCTTACTCTATAATTTACTACAGTCATTTTATGTATCCAAATTATTACATAAATAATTCACATTATCCGGAAATTTGATAATTAACTCAGCGTTAAAATCCATTCCATGGTTTTCCTTAAGCCTTCTGATAGAGGTGTATAGGTATATCCAAGCTCAGATATTGCCTTGCCTGAGTCCAGTACCCAGTGCTTGGTATATTTGCGTACAAATGAGGGGGTGATCAGGGGCTGACGCCCCGTGCGTTCTGCTATGAATAAGCCCAGATGTGAAAGTGTCAGCATCAGGGATAAGGGGAATTTAAAGAGCCAGTGCCGACGGCCGGTATGGGTATCGATACGCTTAAAAAAATCTGTAAAAGAAGAGTTCTCTCCGCCCAGCAGATAGCGCTGTCCGGGCCGCGCCTTTTCCATGGCCAGCAGATGGCCGTTTACTACATCATCAATAAATACATAGTTGCCTATACTTTCTCCATTACCCGGAAGGATATGCCATTTACCCTCTGTATACATTTTAACCAGTCGGGTCACTCCATTACTTTCAGTAAGGAGGCCTGGTCCGTATACCCTGCTTGGATTTACAAGAATGCCATAGATCCCTTTGGAGCAATAGGTCAGAAGAAGGTTCTCTGCTGCTACCTTTGACTGCTCATAGGCTGTTTCAAGCCGGGGGGAAGGGTTTGTATATTCTTTAACCGGGTTGCCGTCGATAGAATGCCCGGCAACACCTGCTGTGGAGGTGAAGACGACCTTCTCTATTCCAAGTACAAGGCAGCAATCAAGTACATGCTGAAGACCGGTTACATTCAACCGGTGAAAGGCATCCGGTTCTTTATTCCAGACTGAGGCAAGTGCCGCCAGGTGGTAAACAGCCTGGCACCCCTTCATTGCATGAAGCAAAGTTCCAGGCTCCATAATGTCACCCCTGATAAGCTGAACATGCGGATGATCCAACAGAAAGGCAGCCTTTTCAACATTCCGTACAAGGGCAATGACCTGATGGCCTTCAGCTGCAAGGCGCAGGGCCAGTTGTTGCCCTATATAACCGGTAGCACCAGTCATAAAGATCTTCATTCAGCAAGGCCTTCAAACTCTGCGTAAAACTCTTCGAGGTAGGTTAACATAAATAGATGCCGGCCTTCAGCCATTTTTTTTCCTTTATCCGTATTGAAAAGATTTTTCAGCAATAAAAGTTTTTCATAAAAATGATTGATCGTCGGGGCAGTAGAATTCTTATACTCATCTTTCGACATTCGCAGATTGGGTCTGATCTCAGGATTGTAGAGCTCCCGGTTTTTAAAGCCCCCATAACTAAAAGCCCGGGCGATGCCAATAGCGCCCATCGCATCAAGCCGATCAGCATCCTGCACTACCTGCAATTCAATGGACCGATCTGCTAATTGAGCCGGATCAAAGCCTGCCTTAAATGACATATTGCGGATGATGTGCTGAACATGGAGAATGATCGCAGATTCAACACCATTCTTAGCCAGAAATTCACCTGCCATGCGGGGTCCGATCTCCTCATCTCCCTCATGAAATTTACTGTCTGCAATATCATGGAGCAGGGCAGCAAGCTCTACGACAAGCGTATCAACCTGCTCATGGGCAGCAATAGCTTTTGCATTTTTCCAGACCCTGTAAATATGCCACCAGTCATGACCACCCTCAGCATTTGCTAAAGTTTCACGAACAAAAATCTTTGTCTTTTTTATCAGTTCCTGGGCTTCCGGAAGGCTGTTTTCAATGATCATAGGGGGTATCAGCTACAGCATGAACTTCCCTGCTGGATGGGCGGGCATTTTACATCACCATAACTGCAGAATACACAGCAATCACCTGCCAGGGGTTTTAGAATGGTCTTGCATGCTTCACATTCATAAAAGTACTGGCAGCTGGTCGTGGACATTGTCTCCAGCTTCTTAAAGCCACATTCAGGGCATATAAGTGTTGATTCGAGTTCCATACTTAGGCCTGAACAGGGTTCATACGGTTAAAGGCATTCTTAAGATCTTCCTGACTTGCTTTTGCCATGGCTTCACTGAAACCAAAGGTCAGTTCTGTTTTTCCATCTTTTAACTGCTGGAAAATAGACTCTATAAAATCCTTTACCGGAGGTGCTGCATCATGCAGACCTGGTGCTCCCAGATCTGTATTTAATGCTGGAGGAATAATCTCAACCACTTCTATATTCTCTGACTTTAATACATGCTGCAGGGAAAGTGTGAACGAATGAAAGAAAGCTTTCGTAGCTGAATATACAGGTACTTTCGTAAGAGGCACAAAAGACAAACCAGAAGTGACATTCATGACTGTGGTCAATGAATCCAGGTTAATGAATAAAGAGGTCAGATGGATCGGAGCTTCAATATTTGTAGCGATCTCTACCTTTGCA
>JAYWCR010000181.1:0-4968 GCA_043780395.1 Sphingobacteriales bacterium | reverse complement strand
TTTGCTTGAAGAAGAGACAGAAGAGGCAGAAGAGCCTTCAGCGGTTATTTCTCCTATGCTCGAGATCGTAAACCCTGATGACATTGAACCCGATACTTCGGGCCAGCTAGGCCTGTTCTAGAGATTGACACGCATAAAAAAAGACTGCTTCTTTTGGGAAGCAGTCTTTTAATTGTCCATTGAATTTAATTACATTTTTGGAGTTACCACACCATCAATAACGTGGATCACACCATTTGACTGGTTTACGTCAGCAATAGTTACATAAGCTGTACCACCATTTTCGTCGGTCAGCTTTACTTTACCACCTTCAAGGCTTGCTGTAAGCATTCCACCCTGTACAGTTTTAATTTCTGCCTTTCCATTTCCTTTTTTGATCATCATGATCAGCTTCTTTGCACTTACTTTTCCCGGTACCACATGGTAGGTCAGGATAGAAGTAAGTTTGCTTTTGTTCTCTGGTTTTAGTAAGGTTTCAACAGTTCCTTTTGGAAGCTTGTCGAATGCCTCATTTGTTGGAGCAAATACAGTAAATGGACCAGCACTTTTTAATGTACCTACAAGACCTGCTGCTTTTACAGCAGCTACAAGAGTTGTATGATCTTTGGAATTTACAGCATTGTCAACAATGTCTTTTGTTGCATACATGGCAGCACCACCAACCATAGGATTTTTACCCTGTGCTTTTACAAAAAATGATGACCCAATGGCCAGTGTTAATAATAGGATGATTTTTTTCATATTTCTTATTTTGTAAGTGTTAATACATTCACATATACGAGAATTATCGTTTACGGTTTTTTATGTAAGAAAAATAAGCCATAACACATACAATTCGTTACAGGCAATGTAAGCGTATGGCATGAATTGCCTTAGATAAAAAAAGCGACCCGGAATATCTTCCGGGTCGCCTGATTAACCTAAACTACTATGAAAAAAAATTGGAAACTACTAAAGCTGCTCTCTGCAGTATAGTAAGGTTGTACGCAGGGATTGCAGAGAAAGTTTCAATAATTTTTAAGTCTGCCGATAACGCCCAGAGGGAGCTTTATTCCGCTTCTTGCCTGCAGGTATAATTCCCCGCTTTCTATCACGCCATTTCCATGATATGCCTTTTTAAGCAGGTTTTCAATGATTAATGAAGAAAACCCCAGTGAATAGGTGTTCAGGATCAGAAAATGTTTTTCAGGGTCAAGGAGCTTCACTACATCATTCATCATCTCATTGATCTGGTCTTCAAGTTTCCATTTTTCTCCATTCGGTCCATTCCCATAAGCCGGTGGATCCAGAATGATCCCATGGTAGGTTTTGCCGCGCTTTACTTCACGCTTTACAAATTTCAGGGCATCTTCAAGTACCCAGCGGGTATCTTTCAGGCCTGAGAGTTCCTGGTTCTCATTTGCCCAGTTAATTACCTGCTTGATCGAATCCACATGGGTTACATCTGCTCCCGCAGCTTTTGCAGCCAGCGAGGCAGCACCGGTATAGGCAAAAAGGTTCAGGAAACGTGGCTGCTCTATTTGGAGCGCCTTAATGCTTTTTGAAATGTATTCCCAGTTCACGGACTGCTCAGGAAATAGCCCCACATGCTTGAATGAGGTAAGCCCCAGGCGCAGGTTCAGCGAGATCAGGTCATTCTTCCAGCTGATATTCCAGCGGTCGGGCAGGGCAGGCTGTTTCTTGATCCATTCACCTGTAGTAGCACTTCTTCCCTTAAACTTTATGGTAGCCAGTTTCTGCCATTCCTCTGCTGAATAGGTGGCATCCCAGATAGCCTGTGGTTCGGGACGTATCAGAACCTGTTTTCCAAAACGCTCAAGCTTTTCAAAGCCTCCGGCATCAAGAAGTTCATAATCGTCCCATGTTTCTGCGCAATATAATGGAATCATTTTTTTAGTTTCTTTTAAGTGCCTTCATGAATTTGCTGGCAAAAATAAATCCATCAAGTTCTTCGTTATCCGAATTGAGAATATCGTTATTATTTCCTTCCCACCATTTCTGACCCTCATGAATAAAGACAATATTGTCTCCTATTTCCATCACTGAATTCATATCATGGGTGACAATGACGGTTGTTATATTGAGTTCATCTGTCAGATCTTTTATCAAATGATCAATGATAATGCTTGTTTTCGGATCAAGCCCTGAATTGGGTTCATCGCAGAACAGGTATTTTGGATTCATGGCGATGGCCCGGGCGATACCTACCCGCTTTTTCATTCCTCCGCTTAATTCTGCAGGAAAGAGTTTATTCACTCCGCTAAGGTTCACCCGTTCGAGGCAAAAGTTAGCACGGTCACGCATTTCAGCCTTTGTCTGCTGGGTGAACATGTTCAGCGGAAAGATGATATTATTTTCCACATTCATGGAATCAAACAGGGCTGATCCCTGGAAAAGCATTCCTATCTCTTTACGGATAGGTACACGTTCCCTGAAATCAAGTTTTGTAAAATCACGCTTGTCGTAGAGAACCTCTCCGCTGCTTACTTCATGCAGGCCCACCATGCATTTGAGCAAAGTGGTTTTACCAGATCCGCTGGCACCTATGATCAGGTTGGTAATACCCGGGCTGAAATTTGCCGTGATATCTTTCAGAACGTCCTTTGATCCAAAGGACTTGGAAACCTTAATGACCTCGATCATATGAAGAGCTGTGCTATGATATAATCAAAGAAAAGAATGGCAATGCAGCTGTAAACGACACCCTTCGTACTTGACTGCCCTACTTCCAATGCTCCGCCGCTGGTATAAAAGCCCTGAAAGGCACAGACAGAGCTGATGATAAATCCGTAGACAAAAGCTTTGGCCAGGCCTATATATACATAATGAGGAATAAAACCTGTAGTAATGCCCTGAACATATTCTTCCTTGGTCACCAGATGTCCGAGTACACTGGCCAGCATACCCCCTCCAATACTTAATGCCATAGAAATACAGATCAGCAGGGGTATCATCGTAATACAGGCCAGTACCTTTGGAAAGATCAGGTAACCGCTTGAATTGATGCCCATGATCTCCAGGGCATCTATCTGTTCAGTCACACGCATAGTTCCGATCTCTGAAGAAATGCTTGAGCCCACGCGCCCTGCCAGTACCAGGCAGGTAACTGTGGGGCAAAATTCAAGGATAGATGTGTCACGGGTAATACTGCCTATCACTGTGCGGGGTACAAAACTGCTGATCAGCTGTGCTGCGGTTTGTACCGCGGAGACCATTCCAAAAAATACAGAAATGATACAGACAATACCCAGTGAACCAATGCCAATGGAAACCATCTCACGCAACGTTTCCCTGATATAGACCTTCCGTTTTTCAGGTTTACTGAAAACGGAGAGCATCAGAAGTATGTATTTTCCGAATTGTTCAATAAGATTCATAGGATCAGATAAGCGACAGAAAAGCCGGGAAATAATAAAGAGGCAAACTTAAGTAAATTAGATCAATTAGAAAGTTTGATTAAAAATGGGCATGGCTATGGTATTCTTTTTACCGGATGGATAAATTATCAGTATGAATGGTATAAATGATGTAATATACGGGCATGGCTAAACTTGCAATGGTTACAGGCGCCAGCCTGGGAATAGGACAGGAAATTTCAATCGGGCTTGCTTCACAGGGGTACGACCTGGTACTTTGCGCACGCAGGCTAAAAAATCTGGCTCTCCTGAAAGCACGGTTGCTGCTCATAAATCCGGAAATAAAGGTCTTCCTGTTCTCTCTGGATCTGGGGGTGAAAGAAGAAATTACTGCGATGATTCATGAAATTGAAACAAAAGGGTTATATATCGATGTTCTGGTTAATAACGCAGGCATGTTCAGTGCAGCCCTGATCCTTGAAGAGAATGATCAGGCAATGGAAGAAATGATGCGGGTAAATCTTTTTTCAGCTTATTATCTCAGTAAATACTTCGGCAGTAAAATGGCAGAAAGAAAAGAGGGGTATATCTTCGGTATTGTTTCTGTAGCCGCCAAAATGCCTGTAACTGGTTCAGGATCTTATTCTGTAACGAAATTTGCCCTGTATGGGCTCATGGCTAATTTACGCGAGGAACTCAGAGGGCGTGGGGTAAGGGTAACGTCGATTTTTCCCGGAGCCACCCTGACCTCTTCATGGGAGGGCACGGGCATTGCTTATGAAAAGTTCATACAGCCTGGAGATATTGCTTCGGCCCTGATAAACTGCCTGAAAATGAGTGTTGGCGCACAGGTTGATGAAATAACTGTCAGTCCGCTGAATTTTCCTGGCTAGCCTAATTTATTTACCTTTAACCAGTTAAACAAACAAGATCTTATGGAACATAAGCTGTACAGAGATAAAGCAAGAGCCATCGCCGGGGGTGTAGCTGCAGGAATTGGAAACTATCTGCGTATTGACACCACCCTGGTGCGGGCGATCTTTATTTTTCTGGTGCTTTTTGGCAGAACCGGTGTATTCAGTTCTTTCGTTGTCTATTGTATTCTATGGATCGCTATTCCCGCACTTCCTCTTGGAATGAGGCAGGGAGATGCATATGAAGCTGAATACAGAATTGATCCGCTTACCGGGGAACGTAAAACAAATCAGCTTGCCAGCCTTCAGACAGGAAGCAGCAAGATCTTTGGTTTTATTCTGCTTGGTCTGGGCATTGTATTTCTTGCTGACAGATTCATAGACATAGACTGGAACTTTGACCGGTACTGGCCGGCATTGCTTATTGTGGCCGGTATTGCCCTGCTTATTAATAATAAAAATAAACATCCTGAAAGCAAACCTGTTTCGGATCAGCCTGCTGCAGGTTATAAGCCATCGGCAGCACCGTCAGTTGAAACCGATCATGCTAAAGAACAATCTGATCTTTAAGTGTTAAGAATATTATGAATTCAAGAAAGTTTTTCTGGGGAATTACGCTCGTCGTACTTGGGCTGGTGTATCTGCTGAAGCAGATGGGCTTTATTTCTTTTTTTATTGAATGGGACCTTATCTGGAGC
>JAYWCR010000180.1:0-4490 GCA_043780395.1 Sphingobacteriales bacterium | reverse complement strand
AATTCTGCCTATGGCGAGAAGTACCATCAGCTGCGTAAATACAAGACTAAAACTTCTGGTGCCCAGGAGGCTCACGAAGCGATCCGTCCAACTTATTTTGAGAATCATACGGTAGAAGGAGATGCTTCTGAAAAACGTCTCTATGAACTGATCTGGAAAAGAGCCATTGCCTCCCAGATGGCAGAAGCGCTGATCGAAAAGACTGTCGCTGAGGTCTCTGTTTCCACACGCCCTGAGCGCCTTCGGGCAGAAGGGGAGCTGATCCGCTTTGACGGTTTTCTGAAGGTTTATCTGGAGTCACATGATGAGGAAACTGAAGAGCCTGAAAAAGAGGAAAAGAGCACCATGCTTCCTCCGCTGGCCATTGGTCAGGTACTGAGGCTGAATGATATGGTTGCTACGGAGAAATATACAAGGGCATCGGCCCGGTATACCGAGGCAAGTCTGGTAAAGAAGCTTGAAGAACTGGGCATCGGCCGGCCATCGACCTATGCGCCTACAATCTCTACCATTCAGAAACGCACCTATGTAGTTAAAGAAGATCGTGACGGAAAGGAGCGCCTTTATAAAGTGCTTGAGCTGAAGAATGGAGCTGTTACAGAACGTACAGGCAAGGAAATGGCAGGCGCAGAGCGGAACAAACTCTTCCCTACAGACATCGGAGCTGTGGTGAATGACTTTCTGGTCATGCATTTTAAAGATATAGTGGACTACCACTTTACGGCAAAAGTAGAAAAGGAATTTGATGAAATAGCCCAGGGGCTGCAGGAGTGGACCAAGATGATCTCGGCCTTCTATGCACCCTTCCATGAAAATGTAGCCAAAACTATTGAAACGGCTGAAAGGCAGTCAGGTGCCCGTGACCTGGGCCTGGATCCTGAATCAGGAAAGAAGGTCTCTGTACGTATCGGTCGTTATGGCCCCTGTGTGCAGATCGGCGAAAGCCCCGAAAATGAGGGTGATGAAAAACCCCGTTATGCAAGTTTGCGCGGAGCGCAGATGATTGAAACAATCAGCCTTGAAGATGCGCTCGAGCTCTTCCGTTTTCCTAAAAAGATCGGATTTTTTGAAGAAAAGGAAATGACTGTAGGTATTGGTCGCTTTGGCCCCTATATCCGTCACGACAGTCAGTTTGTATCGCTTCCAAAAACTGATGATCCGCTGGTCATTGATGATGTGCGTGCAATCGAACTGATCCAGCTGAAGCGGATCAAGGATGCAGAGAAGCTCATCAGGGTATTTGAAGAAGATGCCAATGTGAAGATCCTGAACGGACGCTGGGGTCCCTTCATTGCTTTCGGAGAATTGAATCTGAAGATCCCAAAGACGATGACCCCGGAAAGTATTACGTTTGAAGACTGCATTAAAATAGCAGGTACCGATGTAGTTCCCCTGAAAACAGTAGGCAAGAAACCTGCTCCCAAAAAGGCGGCAGCCAAGAAAACTTCAGCATCAACAGAAGCAAAAGCTAAAGTTGCCTCTGTAAAACCGGCTGTTTCGAAAACAACTGCTGTAAAGAGCCCTGTCAAAAAAGCCGCTTTGAAAAAGACTGCGGTAGCCAAAAAGCCTGTTGCAAAGAAAGCCGGGAGTAATGAAAGCCCGTTTTAAAGCGCCTGGCTACTTTAATGGAATGGAGAAGTAGAAAGCAGATCCTTCACCTGGTTCGCTTTCTACCCAGATCCGTCCTTTATGACGGTGGATGATCTCTGCACTAAGGTACAGACCTATCCCAAAGCCCGAAATATTTCGCGTCTGATCGTTTTCAATCCGGTAAAAGCGCGTAAAGAGCTTTCCAAGGTCTTCAGGCTTTATTCCAATACCCTGATCTTTCACCATCACCACAGCAGATTCATTTCCAAGGTTACAGGAAATTTCAATACGTGTACCTGGAGCTGAATACTTCACTGCATTGCTGAGAAGATTGTTCAATACCTGTCCGATCTTGTCAAGGTCTGCCAGTACTTCCAGGGCAGGGCAGGGATGAAAATAGAACGTGTAGCTGTCAGAGGTGATGATTACCTCTAACAGCGTTTCCAGGATAAGTTCATTCAGAAAAAACTTAACAGGCTCAAGATGGATCTGGCTGGCTTCAAGTCTTGATATATCCAGGAAGCTATTTACCATATCAGTCATTTTGGTGGCCTGCTGGTTAATCTTTTCAAGAGCATAACCAATAAATTCATATTCTGAATGGCTTAACCGGTTGGATGCAAGTTGGGCATACCCTTTCAAAGAAGTAAGAGGCGTTTTAAGTTCATGGCTCACCATGGATATAAAATCGTTTTTGCGGATATCGTCAAGCTTTCTTTCTGTAATGTCCATGACCGTTCCTGAGTAATTCAGGGGTTTCCCCTCATCATCATATTCTGCACGGCCCATGATATTCACCCAGCGCAGGGCTGTTCCATCCAGAGGTTCTATGGAATAGTCTTCCACAAAACTTTCTTTTGAGGCAATTGCATGCTGGATGGCCTGTTTAACCCGCGGCCTGTCTTCATCAGAGATCATCTCAAAGGCCGCATGAGGGTTCATCGTACTTCCTTCGGGCACCCCGCAGATGATCAGGGTCCGTTCAGAGGCAGACATTTTGTTGGTAATGAGGTTAGCTTTCCATGTGCCAAGCCCCCCTGCAGAAAGGGCAAGCTTCAATGTTTCCTGAGTTTTTTCGGCTGCCTTGCGGGCACCTACTTTTTCGCTTATATCAGTAAGGACTACCAGGATACTTGACGTATTTCCATGAGAGTCATAGAATGGCTGATAAAGCATATCAAAATATCCTTCGGTACGTACTCCGTCTTTTAGGGTAAAGGCCTTGCTTTCATTCAGTGTTAATGATTTACCCGAGGCATACACGCGTTCAAGGTTTGCAATGATCGGCTGGCCTGCAAGCTCGGGACGCGACTCCTTTTGTGTTTTGCCGATAACCTCTTCGAGTTTTCTTCCCCAGATCTTTAAAATTGATTTGTTAGCAAGCTCAATGACCAGGTTGGGACCGCGAAGAAGGGCCAGGCCAAGGGGAGCCTGTTCAAAAAGATTTCTGAACCTTGCCTCACTTTCTGCCAGTGAATGGGTACGGCTGAGCACGCTTTCCTCCAGTTTCTCATTCATCTTTGCAAGGAACTCCCTTGAATGAATTAACCGTTCATTCAGTTCATTAAGTTCGAGATTAGCAGCAGCAAGATCTTTATTCAGTTCAGAAAGCTCTAGATTCAAGGCTTTTTCACGTACCAGAATATCTGTCTGAAGCAGGGCATTGTCGATCATGGCCTGCCTTGAAAATTCAGAAGTTACATTGCAGGCAGTGCCCAGAATATAGAGGGTAGCCCCGGATACATCAAATATGGGGCTGTATTCCAGTTCCCACCAGTTCCCGGCAACAATGGTTCCCTGTCTGTCAACCTGATTGTAGAGAACACCTGGAATTTTAACAGGCTTTGAGCTGCTTAAGACCAGTTCCAGTGCTTCCCTTATCCGTAAATGTCCGTCCCCATTCAATGAATCAGGATCGAATACCTCCCAGATGCTTTTTCCGGTAATGTCAGGTCCAAATGTATTGGTCGCCCTTTTATGGCTGTCATTGTTAAAAACAATGGTAAAATTCGGCGAATCAGCTTTTAACAAAATCCGGGGTTCCGGAAGCTGTTCAAAGATAGTCTGAAACAGCCCCGGTTCTAAAAAGTTCATTGAAAGTAAGGATGCTATGCACGATTGATTAGACTTTATAAATATATAAAATTTAAACCGGCTAAATGCATGGGAAAGCCTGCAGGTGCTTAAAGCAATTTTTTATATTTGCTCCCCTAATTCAATATGCTGAATGCTTAAGGATCTTCCGGTAAATAAGGTTAATAATGTGGGTATTGCTGTTGTGCTGGAAGAAGAAACAGCCGAATCCAAGTCATGGGGAGTGTATATCATCAATATGAAAGACAAGGCCCTCACACAGGTTCTGATCAGTTCAAAGGGGTATGGTCTGCTAAAAACTGAAGGTGTGCAGACCTCCGTGCTCCGGCATTCCATCGGTGAACTTGAGGCTGGTGATTTCAGGCTTATCGAACCTATCATGGAAGAACTGTTCTCTCTGAGCAATGAATACCTGCTTAGTTTCTACCTTGATGATGTACTTTATGACAGGAAATTCATCTTTGTGCCAGAAAGTATTGTGGAATCTAATTTTATGCGGATTCCCATCATCAATAAGCCAGGGGTAATGATCATATGAATCTCATAATCAATAAGTTAATATCGGTTAGATGAATAATAACCTGATATTAGAAGTACAGGGTCTTGAGGTTTCTTTCCCGCATGAAAAAAGCTGGACGCCTGCAGTTCAGGCTCTTGATTTCAGTCTCGAAAAGGGCGAAACCCTGGGTATTGTAGGGGAAAGCGGATCTGGGAAATCAGTAAGCTGCATGGCATTGATGGGCTTGCTTCCTTCTTTTTCTTCCCGCATAAAAGGAGAGATCCTTTTTCGTGACAGCACGGGCAGG
>JAYWCR010000179.1:0-37572 GCA_043780395.1 Sphingobacteriales bacterium | reverse complement strand
GTAATTACCGCAACCCTTGTATTCAGAGAGGTAATTTCTTTTTGTCTCAGCCTGGCTATGCGGCCCTTCTCTTCGAGTTCAGTCACCAGCACTTTCATTCCGGTGAGGGAGGTGATGATACCGGCAAGCAAGAGGATCAGCGTTGATTTACCTTGCTGGGAACTTCCGCTGGCCACAGCGACCAGCACAGGCAGGCCTGAATTTCTTTCTGTATTTCTTGTCATTTTAAGCTCCGTGCTCTCTTTATGAACCAGATCAAACCCCTTTCCCTGACAGCCTTGTTCGTATCAGTCTATCTGTTACTCCTGCAGTATGAGCAGCATCTGGGTCTTTATCTGTTTCCTGCGCTTCCCGTGGATGATTTTCTTATACAAATGATCAATCATCATGCCCTGCTCCCTCAGGGAATGTACCTGCTTTGTATTTTGATGCATGTGCTGGTAAGAAAGCCTGCCCTGCAGACAGGAAAGGCCAGGGCTGTGGGCCTGATCTTTCTGGTACCCATACTTATTTTATTCCTGAGAGCCTTGCAGCTCCGGACAAGCCTATTTATATGGATTTATCCTTTATCGGCTGCTGGTCTTACGCTCATTTCACTTGCCCTCAGGCCCGGGTTGCTTTTTAAAAGGCCTGATTCATTTGGGATAGCTAATCCGGGTTCCTGGATTGAATCAGAGACAGGCTTTAACTGGAAAACCAATACCGGTTATATCAATGTGGTGAATCCTTTTCAGGGAATTCTGATTGTTGGAGGCGCAGGAAGTGGTAAAACCTATACCCTGATCGAGGAAATCATAAGTCAGGCGATCAGCAAAGGGTATACAGGATTTATTTATGATTATAAATACCCTGAATTAAGTGAATTTACCTATCAGATGATCCGCTTAAAGGGAAAAGAAGGGTATTGCCATTACCATATTAATTTTATGGATATGGAACGCACCCATAGAATAAACCCTCTGCATGCAGATAATCTGCCTATTTCGGCATTTGCTGCTGAATATGCTTCTGTGATCATGAAAAACCTGAAACGCGAATGGGTGAGTCATTCCGACTTTTGGTCAGACAATGCCATTGCGTATCTGAAAGCAATTATCTGGTACCTGAGAAAACATGAACCTGCCTGTTGCAGCCTGCCGCATGTGATCAGGCTGAGCCTTGCTGAGTATCCACTGGTGCTGGAAATGTTGCGCCGTGATCCTGAATGCAGGTCAATGATCAGCAGTTTACTGACTGCCTACACCGAGAACGCTGCTGCCCAGATTGCTGGCTGCGTTTCCTCCCTGCAGACCCCCATGGATAAATTAAACAGCCAGTTAATCTTCTGGGTGCTCTCAGGCAATGATTCTGATCTGAATCTGAATGATCCTCAGAAGCCCTCCATCCTGACCATTGCCAATAATCCCCAGCTTCATGAAACAATAAGCCCGGTGATCTCCCTTGTAGCTTCGGTAGTAATTAAAAAAATGAACCAGAAAAATAAGATCAGGAGCATTTTTTTACTGGATGAAGCGCCTACATTATTTATTCCTGACCTGAAAAACCTGCCCAACACAGGCCGCAGCAATCAGGTATGCACCGTGTACTGCTGTCAGGATTTTTCGCAGATGAATGTGCTTTATGGAACAGAAGAGGCAAAGGCGATCCGTGCGTCCCTGGGTAACCAGTTCATAGGCATGGTCAATGATGTGGAAACGGCAGAAATGGTAAGCCGTATGTTTGGTCAGATGGAAAAACAGGTGAAAACCATAAACTCCTCTACGGGCAGTAACGACAATAATGATGTGAACTACAGTGCGGGATATTCCATGCAGCAACAAGAAAAGCCTTTGATAAGGGCAAGTGAAATTCTAACCCTTGAAACCGGTGTTTTTATAGGAAAAACAACGCAGTTAAGGCATGCTTTTTTCAAGGGCAAGCCGCTGATCAGGCTAAAAGGAGCTCCGGGTCCGGTACCAAAATTCAAAGATCTGGGGTTGCAGGCCGGCCCTGTAAACGAGTTGCAGATAAGTCAGGTACTGGAACTTAATTTTAAAAAAATATGTAATGAAGCAGATGAGATCCTGTTTGGTCTAAAAAAATGACTCTGGCTGCATGTTATAAAGCCTGTTTGCCGATTGCATCCTTATCTTTGGCAGCTCCTTAGCGCCTTGTTCTGCTCTGTTTCCCTTCTTTTTATGCCTGAAAATCAATCCCATATCAGTAAACTTCTTCTATGGACCATGGCCATAGCCAGTTGCCTTGTTGTAAGTAATATCTATTATAACCAGCCCCTGCTTTCCGATATAATGCGTGAATTCCATGTAAGTCAGAAAACAGTAGGCACTATCCCCATTTTTACGCAGTTGGGTTATGCACTTGGGCTGCTGCTGATCGTGCCCCTGGGTGATATGATTGAACGCAAGAAGACCATTCTGATAAGTCTGGCACTTGCCCTTGTGATGCTTGTTGTGGTAGCAGTTTCACCCAACATGACCATACTTATCATATCAAGTCTTTTTTTGGGAATATTTTCTGTAGTTCCCCAGCTGCTGATCCCTTTTGCTGCGCATCTGGCAAACCCTGCAGAAAGAGGGAAAGTGGTTGGTACAGTCATGTCAGGTCTGTTATTAGGTATACTTTTATCCAGAACTCTGGCGGGGCAGGTTGAAGCTCATTTTGGCTGGAGAATGATCTACTGGATTGCCACTGGTTTTATGGTTATTATATGGACAGGCTTATATTTTCTGCTCCCCACCAACCAATCATCTTTTGAAGGCTCTTATGGCAGTTTACTTAAATCCATCGTTCAGCTTATTAAGGATTATCCATCGCTGCGAGAATCTGCTATTATTGGCGCGCTGCTCTTTGGTGCCCTGAACCTTTTCTGGTCTACACTGGTGTTCGTCTTAAAAGCGCCTCCCTATCAGTATAGTACAGAAACAGTGGGCTGGTTTGGCTTATTAGGGGCAGTAGGAGCGTTGGGTGCACCTGTCTTCGGTCGCATGGCTGATAAAAAAGGGCCCCGTACAGTAATTTTTATAGGTATAGGGATCGAGCTGATCTCATTTATCATTCTTTTCTTTTTCGGCTTCCAGCTGGCAGGAATGGTGATCTTTGTAGTACTCATGGATCTGGGGCAGCAGAGTGCCCATATTTCAAATCAGACCAAGGTCTTTGCTCTTAATCCTGCAGCAAGGAATCGCCTTAATACAGTCTATATGTTCACTGCTTTTTCAGGGGCAGCAACAGGCTCGGCTATAGGCTCATTTGCCTTTGCCACCCAAGGCCTGCGGGGTATCTGTATCGGAGGGTTTTTACTCCTTCTAGCTGCTATGGGTGTTTTTCTTTATTATTCCAAACGGAGTGCAAAGTCTGAACTTTCTGTTTTTAAGGAGGCTTGAGCATTAATGTTTCTGGTCCATGGTATGGAAGAAGCATCAGACATTATAATTCAGATCTCTCTTTTTCCAGGATGTTTATAAAGAGCTGCAGTAAATGCTATGACAGCAAAGACCAGCGCTAAATAATAAATAAATGGGCCATGCAGGTAAAGTATTCCGTAAGCCCAGACAAGGACCAGAACAAATGCAGTAAGGTGCAGGAGTATATGCATTCCCTAAGTTAAGATTCCTGCCAGGTGTGCAGGATTTTGAGCTGTAAAAATCATGTTATACATCTTCTCAGAAATTTTGTCTACTCTATAAAAGCTACATTTAATAGAGGGCCATCCAATGGATCTAATCTTAAAAGACAAAGTAATTATTGTTTCAGGAGGAGCAAGTGGTATCGGTGCTTCTGTAGCCGAAAGGCTTGCCAGGGAAGGAGCCATTCCCTGTATTCTGGATCTTCAGCCGGGTGCCGGATTTTCTATTCAGGTAGAGCTGACCGACGCTGATGCCTGTACGGAGGCCGTGAAGGCGATCTTTATGCGATTTGGAAAGATCGATGGCCTTGTCAATAATGCAGGTCTGAACGACGGCATCGGATTGGAAGCAGGGACTTCTGAGCATTTTATGCGCTCCATAAGGCGCAATGCCGGGCATTATTTTAGTCTTGCAAAAGCCGCTGGGCCTGCACTTATGCACTCAAAAGGAGCTATTGTAAATATTATCTCGAAAGTTGCTTTCACCGGTCAGGGAGGCAGTTCAGGCTATGCGGCTGCCAATGGGGTCAGGGCAGATCTTACTATTGCATGGGCGCATGAACTCCAGGCAGCCGGGGTGCGTGTAAACGGAGTGGTGGTTGCTGAATGCCGGACCCCTCAATATGACCGGTGGATCGATGGCCAGAAAAGCGGAGCAGATCAACTCAACCAGATACAGGCCATGATCCCGCTGGAACACCGGCTTACCCGACCTGAGGAAATAGCAGATACGGTCACCTTTTTACTTTCCCCGCTCAGTGCACCCCAGTCGGGAAGCCTCGTCTATGTAGACGGAGGCTATGTGCACCTTGACCGCAGAGTAAGTGGAGCATACATTTTATAGTTCATCTGCACGGTTTATGTACGAACCATACCAGATTGCATACTTTATGAAAAGATCCTTTTATGCCCCACCGTTCACGGGCCTGATTGCAGACCATTCAGGAATCGCCATAGCCTTTCTGATCCCTTTAAGCTGTTTTGCTTTTATTACCTGGTTTGCCCTGCATAGCCCCGGCAGAATTTTGCCCATAAAAAAAACGGCAGGAATTAAGCCTGCCGTTTTTTCTAAAAATTAAGGCAGGTTACTACCAGAACATAGTGTAAAGGGAAACGATAATTCCAAATACGATCAACGCACCTGCAGTAAAAGCACGTGAGGTCCTGAACATGGAAGAGTCAATTTCAAGGCCATGGGTGATAATACCTTTTCTGTTCTCATAAAGGGAGATGATTACCATTCCGATGATACAGAATATGAATACTATACCCATACGGTCAAGGAACGGGATCTCAAAAACACCAAGCCCGTTATCTTTTGAAAATCCGGTAGATGCCAGAAACGAAAGATCAGCATGGGTAGGGATCACTTTAAGAATTACTGAGAAAATAAAGCCCCCGATTGTAGCAAACATGGCCGCACTTGAGGTAGCTTTTTTCCAGAAGAAGCCCAGAATAAACATTGCAAAGATTCCTGGTGATACAAAGCCAGTGTATTCCTGAATATACTGGAAGCCCTGTTTTCCTTCACCCATTAGTTTTTCACCTATGATCAGGGATAGGATAACACCCAGTAACATGGAAACAACAACTGCATATTTACCATAACGAACCAGCTTTTTATCATCTGCTTCCTTATCGATTGCTTTCTTGTAGATATCAAGGGTAAAGATGGTGGCAATACTGTTTGCTTTTCCGGCAAGAGAGGCTACAATGGCGGCCGTCAGGGCAGCAAATGAAAGACCTTTAAGGCCGACAGGCAGGATATTCAATAAAGATGGATATGCCTTATTCACATCGATAATTCCTTTAGAGCTCAACATTTCGCTATGGAACATTCCCTGCTGGTAAAGCTCGTAGGCTGCAATACCAGGCAAGACAACGATGACCGGCATGAATAATTTTAAAAATGCAGCAAAGAGTAAACCCGAACGGGCAGTTTTCAGGTCTGCTCCCAGCGCACGCTGGGTGATGTACTGGTTACAACCCCAGTAGTTCAGGTTGGTGATCCACATACCACCGATCAGCACGGAAAGGCCCGGCAGGTCCATATAATTCGCATTGTCTTTCTTGAAGATCATATGAAAATGGTCGCTGGCATGCTCGCGCAGCAAAACAAATCCACGAATCAGGCCTGTTGTTCCGGCACGTTCGCTGATCATATTCAGTGCAAGGTAAGTGGCTACAAGGCCTCCGCCGATCAATACGGCTACCTGGATAACATCGGTGTATCCAATGACCTTCATACCTCCCAGGGCAATGAAAATAGCAAATACAGCCAACAGGGCGATGCATAAGTAGATACTCAGCCCTGAGATTCCTGAGATGGCAAGTGCACCCAGGTAAAGAATAGACATCAGGTTTACGATGATATAAAGTAAAAGCCAGAAAATGGCCATGACCATGGCAACCGTTCCGTTATAACGCTGGCTCAGGAACTGAGGCATGGTAAAGATCTTATTCTTCAGGTATACAGGAATAAAGAAGATAGCAACGATCACCAGGGTAGCGGCTGCCATCCATTCATAGGTAGATATGGCAAGGCCCATTTTGAAACCTGAACCTGACATTCCGATGAACTGCTCGGCAGAAATATTTGATGCAATAAGGGAAGCACCAATTGCCCACCAGGTAAGGGAGCCTTCTGCAAGGAAGAAGGATGTTGAATTCGTCTCTTTTTGTCTTTTTCGCTGGTAGATCCAGAATCCGTAGCCCGAAACCAGGACAAAGTAGAGAAGAAAAACCATGTAATCGATGGTTTGCAATTGATGTTGCATTTTTAAAGAGGTTTAGATGGTAATAAAAATAATAGGATTGGGGAAAGTAAATAAATTTTATTAATAATTTTCTGAATGATTGATTTAAGTCATGAGTGCATCATTGTGATTTTAATTTAGGGTTATTTTACGTTTCCGCGATTTTTTTTTGTTAACCACTTCTTATTTCATCGTTGCCTGCCAGTATTATGCTTTAAGGAAAACAATTTTTAATTGAATTCATTCTAAATAAGCAAGGTTTTTTGTACTTTTGTAACGAATAAGAGTGCAGTTATAACCTTCTTCACTTATAAACCAAGAGCAGGTTGTTATGAATAATGATAAAGAAATTTTAGAAGCAATTCCTGAATCTGATTATAAATATGGATTCAGTACGGATATAGAGATGGATATGGCTCCGGTGGGGCTTACGGAAGAGACGGTGCGTTTTATTTCTGCAAAAAAGAACGAACCTGAGTTTCTTCTTGCCTGGAGGCTGAAAGCATTTGCCCATTATCAGACACTGAAGATGCCCTCATGGCAATACTTCCCCATGCCTGATTTTGATTTTCAGGCTATATCCTATTATGCGGCCCCAAAAAGAAAGGCTGAATTAAAGAGCCTTGATGAAGTAGATCCTGAGCTGCTTGATACTTTCAAGCGCCTTGGCATACCGCTGGTAGAACAGATGATGCTGAGTGGAGTTGCTGTAGATGCTGTATTTGACAGTGTTTCAGTGGCTACTACTTTTAAGGCTAAGCTGAATGATATGGGCATTATATTCTGTTCATTCGGGGAGGCTGTACAGAACCATCCTGAGCTGGTAAAGAAATACCTGGGTACTGTGATTCCCTATACAGACAATATTTTTGCTGCCTTAAATGCAGCTGTTTTCTCTGACGGCTCATTTGCCTACATCCCTAAAGGTGTTCGCTGCCCAATGGAACTTTCAACCTATTTTCGCATCAATGCCATGAATTCGGGTCAGTTTGAACGCACCCTTATCATTGCAGATGATGACAGTTATGTAAGTTACCTGGAGGGTTGTACTGCACCCCAGCGTGATGAGAACCAGTTACATGCTGCTGTTGTGGAGCTTGTTGCCCATGACCGTGCAGAGATCAAATATTCTACCGTGCAGAACTGGTATCCCGGCGATAAGGATGGAAAAGGCGGGATCTTTAATTTTGTAACCAAGCGCGGTATCTGCGCAGGCGTGAAGTCAAAGATAAGCTGGACACAGGTTGAGACCGGCTCAGCCATTACCTGGAAATACCCAAGTGTGATTCTTAAAGGTGATTATTCCTCAGGTGAGTTTTATTCAGTGGCTGTGACCAAGAACAAGCAGGTCGCAGATACGGGAACCAAAATGATCCACCTGGGCAAGCATACCCGTAGTCGTATTATTTCAAAAGGTATATCAGCAGGCCAGGGAAATAATAATTACCGGGGCCTTGTGAAAGTATCGTCCAATGCAGATTATGCAAGGAATTTCACCCAGTGTGATTCTCTGCTGATAGGAGACAAGTGTTCGGCAAATACCTTCCCATATATTGAATCAAAAAATTCTTCCGCCCAAATTGAGCATGAAGCTACGACCTCCAAGATCGGAGAAGATCAGATCTTCTATTGCAATCAGCGGGGTATTAGCAGTGAAAACGCTGCAGCCCTTATCATTAATGGCTATTGCAAGGAAGTTCTAAACCAGTTGCCTATGGAGTTTGCTGTAGAGGCACAAAAGCTTCTTGCCATCACTCTTGAAGGCAGCGTAGGGTAAATATTTTATAAGATTAAAAAAGCATGACGAATTCTTCATTATTAGAGATTAAAAACCTGCATGCAGGTATTCAGGGTAAGGAAATACTCAAGGGTCTTAACCTTACAGTGGATGCCGGCCAGGTTCATGCCATTATGGGACCAAATGGTTCCGGTAAGAGCACCCTTGCATCAGTACTTGCCGGAAAAACTGAGTATGAAGTGACGGAAGGGGAGATCTGGTTCAATGGAAAGAACCTTCTTGACTTCAAACCTGAAGACAGGGCACGTGAAGGGATCTTTCTTGCTTTCCAGTATCCGGTAGAAATTCCGGGTGTATCAAATATTAATTTTTTAAAGACAGCCGTCAACGAAATCCGTACATATAAGGGACTTGATCCAATGGATGCCAAGAGTTTTCTTGCCCGTGTCAAACATTGCCAGAATCTTGTAGAGTTTGATGCCAAGTTAACGGGTCGTTCATTGAATGAAGGTTTCTCAGGCGGTGAGAAAAAAAGGAACGAGATCTTTCAGCTTGCCATGCTTGAGCCATTGCTGGCCATCCTGGACGAAACAGACTCCGGCCTTGATATTGATGCCCTGAAGATCGTGGCCCAGGGTGTGAACAAGCTTCGTAGCCCTGAGCGTTCATTTCTGGTCATTACCCATTACCAGCGCTTGCTGGATTATATCATTCCAGATGTGGTTCATGTTCTTTTCGAAGGAAAGATTGTGAAGACAGGTACAAAGGAACTTGCCATGGAGCTTGAAAACCGTGGCTACGACTGGGTAAAGGAATTAGGGCAGGAAGCGTTAAATGCATAATTGAGGTACATGATCAATCAAGAAGAATATTCCGTTTCAGAAAAACCTGCCGGCAGCCTGCCTCACCAAGCTGGAAATACCCGCATGCAGGAACCTGATTTTCTAAAAGAATTCAGGTTGAAAGCAGCGGATTCATATAATAATCTGGCAGTTCCCACTACCCGCGATGAGCAGTGGAAATATACACCAGTTAAATCAATACTTCAGGCAGATTTCACATCAATCTCTGAATCAGTGAATTCTGAGATCAATGAAAGTGTTCTTGAAGCCTATGATATCAAGGGCCTTGATTGCTACCATATTGTACTTATCAATGGTCAGTACTCAAAGCAGCATTCACAGGTACTCTCTGAAGCAGATGCGGCTGGTATGCAAATACTTCCTTTTCAGGAGGCTGTTCATACGGCCTCTTTCAAAGAATATTTCAACAAACGCCCGGCAGACGCGACTGATTATTTCAGTGCACTCAACCTGAGCAAGGTCGAAGGAGGAATCTTTATTGAGGTGGCCAGGGGTTATAAGGTATCAAAGCCTGTGTATGTTCTGAACCTGCTCGGAGCTTCTGGCAATACGATGCTGAATACACGTAACCTGGTCATAGTGCATGAGCTTGCCCAGATCGAGCTCATTGAATGTTCTGCAGGCCGGAATGCTGAATCAAAGCTGGTTCTTAACCATAGCGGAGAAGTGTTCCTTGCCCGTCAGGCGCATGCCAGCCAGGTGTTTATCCAACGCGGAAACAAGGGTACCTCGTTCTTCAATAAGAATGAATGCTTTCTATCTGCCGATAGTAATTTTAGTAATTATACGTTTACCCTTCAGGGTGCCTTTACCCGCAACAACCTGAACCTCTACCTCGAGCAGGCTGGAATTGAAGCACATATGTATGGCTTTTACCAGACTTCCGACAATGAGCTTGTTGACAACCATACCCTTGCTGACCATCAGGTAAATAATTGCATGAGCAGTGAGCATTATAAGGGAATTCTGAATGGAAAATCAAGCGGTGTGTTTAATGGGAAAGTGGTCGTTCATCCCGATGCCCAAAAAACAAATGCTTACCAGCAGAACAATTCTATCTTACTGGGTAAAGAATCCAGTATGAACAGTAAACCAGAGCTTGTCATTTTTGCAGATGATGTAAAATGCAGCCATGGTTCTACAATCGGACAGTTAAATGCAGATTCTCTTTTTTACCTGAAAGCAAGAGGAATTTCTGAAGAAACCGCCAAACTATTATTAATCAAAGCCTTTGCTCATGAACTAACGCTGCGCCTTAAACCGGATGCGCTGCGTGACCACCTGAATGAATTGATCGGTTAAATTTTATTCTCATGCCCGTAACTAGTCATGACCAGTACCTTGTAAGTTCCTTGCCTGCCGTGCAGGATATCAGGAATGATTTTCCTATACTTTCGACTTTTGTCAATGGTAATCCGCTTGTTTACCTCGATAATGCTGCAACCTCTCAGAAGCCCAACCAGGTCATTGATGCGATTGATCATTATTACAGGTTTGAGAACAGCAATATCCATCGTGGAGTTCACTTTCTAAGTGCCGAAGCCACGCAGGCCTATGAAGCCTGCAGGGTTCGGGTGAAAGAGTTTATTAATGCAGCAAGCCTTTCTGAGATTATTTTTACAGGTGGTACCACTGATGGAATTAACCTTGTAGCCTCTTCCTTTTGCCGGAAATTTCTGAAAAAAGGGGGAAAAATCCTCATTTCGGCCCTGGAGCACCATTCAAATATAGTTCCATGGCAGCTTGCCTGTGAACTGCATGAAGCTGAACTTGTTGTGATTCCCATGAATCATGCTGGTGAGCTTGAAATGGATGCATTCTATCAGCTCCTTGATGAAACTGTCTGCCTGGTCTCTGTAAGTCATATCTCGAATTCTCTGGGAACCATTAATCCAGTGAAAGAGATCATAGATGCGGCACATGCCCTGAATATCCCTGTTCTTGTTGATGGCGCCCAGTCTGTAGCCCATCAGGTGATTGATGTGCAGGCCCTTGACTGTGATTTCTTTGTATTTTCAGCCCATAAGATCCTCGGCCCTACAGGTTTGGGAATTCTTTATGGAAAAGAGAGATTACTGGAGCTTATGCCCCCATACAGAGGTGGTGGTGAGATGATCAAGACCGTTTCCTTTACCAAGACAACCTATAATGAACTTCCCTTCAAGTTTGAAGCCGGAACGCCTCATATTGCAGGAGGAATAGGTCTGCAGGTAGCTATGAAATACCTGATGGACCTGGGTATGGAAAACATAAGGCTTGCCGAGCATAATCTGCTGTTAAAAGCCACAGAAGCATTAAGCAGCATTGAAGGTCTTGAACTTGTAGGCACTGCAGCCGAAAAGGCCAGTATTCTTTCCTTTACCATAAAAGACCAGCATCCGTATGATATAGGGGTGATCCTTGACCAGCAGGGAATTGCCGTGCGTACCGGTCATCATTGTACCCAGCCTATTATGGATTATTATGGAATACCTGGAACTATAAGGGCCTCTTTCTGCTTCTATAATAATGAAGAAGAAATTCACCGCCTTGAAAAAGGAATCAGAAAAGCTATAAGTATGCTAAGTTAATGACAGAGAATCTTTCCATTGAAGAAATTCAGGCTTCCCTGATCGATGATTTCAGTATGTTCGAGAACTGGATGGACAAGTATGAGCTTATCATTCAGCTTGGCAAGGAACTTCCACTGATAGAAACTGAATACAAGACTGATGATAATATTATAAAAGGTTGTCAGTCAAGGGTATGGCTTCATGCAGATCAAGTAGAGGATAAGGTAGTTTTTACCGCCGACAGCGATGCGATCATCACCAAGGGGCTTGTGAGCCTGGTGATCAAGGTGCTTAGCGGCCATACACCCAAAGAGATCGTTGAATCCAAACTTCATTTTATTGATGAGATCGGACTTTCTCAGCATCTTTCACCCACCCGTTCTAACGGACTGCTTTCCATGATCAGACAGATGAAGCTCTTTGGCCTCGCTTTTCAGATAAAGAATACCAATACCACACCTTTATGATGTTACCCATTCTCGCCCTTGAATTAAAAATTATTGATGCCATTAAACTGGTGTTTGACCCTGAAATTCCGGTAGATGTGTATGAACTGGGTCTTATCTATGCCATCAATATTGATGATGATAATAATGTGCAGATCGATATGACCCTGACAGCACCTTCCTGTTTTGCAGCAGAGCAGATTCCGGTAGATGTGGAGGCAAGGATCAGGGAAATTGAAGAAGTAAAAGAGGTAAAGGTAGATGTGATCTTTGAACCTGCCTGGACGCAGGATATGATGACCATGGAAGCCAAGCTTACCCTGGGTTTTCTCTGATTAAAACTAATTTAAATATTCATCCCTTGCAGCATCCTTATCAGATCTGCGATCCATTACATTAGCGTATTTTATAAAATGATTGAAACAGATATTTGTATTATCGGTGCTGGCCCGGTAGGTCTTTTTGCAGTTTTTGAAGCGGGTTTATTGAAACTGCGCTGTCATGTGGTCGACATTTTACCGCAGATAGGCGGGCAGCTTGCTGAAATATATCCTAAGAAACCAATTTACGATATTCCTGGTTACCCTTCTGTGCTTGCCCATGAGCTGATCGAAAATCTTGAAAAGCAGATTGATCCTTTCAAGCCAACCTATACTTTGGGTGATCGTATTGAAAGTTTTATCAAACAGGATGATGGCTCTTTCCTGCTTACCACCATGGACGGGGAGGTTATACATGCCAGCACCATAGCTATCGCCGCCGGTCTGGGTTGTTTCGAACCCCGTAAACCAGAACTGGATGGTCTTACAGACTATGAAGGCAAGGGAGTTCATTATTTTGTAAAAGACCCCTCACTTTATTCGGGTAAAAAAGTAGTCATTGCCGGAGGCGGAGATTCTGCACTGGACTGGGCCATTCATTTAACTTCACTGGGGGCTGATATTACCCTTGTTCACAGAAGCAGTTCATTCAGGGGAGCACCTGATTCTGCCGGTAAAGTATTGCAGCTTCATGAAGAGAATAAGATCAGTCTTGTACTCAATTCCCATGTCTGCGCCTTAAGCGGTGACGGAAAGCTGGAAAGTATCTCCATTAAAAATACAGAAGGTGTTATTACCGAGCACGTAGCAGATTATTTTATTCCGCTCTTTGGCCTGAGTCCAAAACTGGGACCCATTGAGAACTGGAAACTGAATCTTGATAAAAATGCCATTACAGTAAATACCCATGATTTTGCTACTGATATTCCAGGGGTATTTGCCATTGGTGATATCAATACGTACCCTGGTAAATTAAAGCTTATTCTATGTGGTTTTCATGAAGCTGCATTAATGGCTCATGGTGCCTACAAGTATATTTATCCTGATAAAAGGGTAAACCTTAAATACACAACTGTTAATGGAATTGAATCGTTTTAAATGGAACTGGTAACCTTAATTATTACTGATCAGAACGGTCAGGTGTTGCCCCTGGAAATTCCACTGGGTATTAATTTAAGCCTGATGGAGGCTTTGAAAGCCAGCGAGTATGATATTCAGGCTGCCTGTGGCGGAATGGCCCTCTGCGCTACCTGTCATGTAAACATTACCATGGGCGGGGAGTTGCTTCCCGAACCTGGAGATGCTGAACTTGAAATGCTTGACAGCCTTCCTGTACTGAAGCCCGGGAGCCGTTTATCGTGTCAGATCAGAATTAATCAGGCCGTTGATGGGCTGGAACTTGAAATTATTGGCTAAAAGTCGAGAGAGCTAAGAGATGTACGCTATAGTTGATATAGAAACAACCGGAAGTTATGCTTCAGGAAACCGCATCACTGAAATTGCCATTGTTATTCTTCATAACGGGACCATCATTGAACGGTTTGATTCACTGGTGAATCCATGCATGCCGATTCCATTTTTTATTCAGAATCTAACGGGCATCAGCAATGAAATGGTTGCTGATGCGCCTTTATTCAGTGAGATTGCCGCAAAGGTCTTCAACCTGCTCCATCATAAGATCTTTGTTGCTCATAATGTGAACTTTGATTATTCATTTGTGCGCTCGATGCTTGCCGATCACGGTTTTGATCTTAACTGCCGCAAGCTTTGCACCGTTCAGCTGAGCAGAAAATTAATTCCCGGTCTGCCTTCCTACAAGCTAGGTCTTCTCTGCAATTCGCTGGGTATAGTAAACCATGCCCGTCACAGAGCCTCCGGTGATGCTGAAGCTACGACCATCCTCTTTCTTAAGCTTATAGATGCCGACCAGGAAGGTCAGATCAGCAGCCTGCTGAAAGAGAACAGGGCAGCCACCCGCTTTCCTCCTAATCTTCCGTTTGAACAGTATATTTCACTGCCAACTGGCCCTGGGATCTATTATTTCCATGATCAGAAGGGAAAGGTTGTTTATATAGGGAAAGCAAAGAACATTAAATCCAGGGTGAACAGTCATTTCAGCTCCGGCATGAACTCACGCCAGAAGCAGGGCTTTATTACCCGGATCTATTCCATGAGCCATAAGGCTACAGGAACTGAGTTAATGGCGGCAATCCTTGAAGATGCAGAGATAAAACGTTTATGGCCAGAATTCAATAAGGCTCAGAAACACCGGATCCAGCAGTTTGGCCTTTATATTTTTGAAGATCAGAATGGCTATGAACGGCTGGGAATTGAAAAAATAAAACCTTCATATCCACCTTTTCTTTCCTTTTACAGCCTTGCTGAAGGGTATTCGATGGTTGTGAAGCTTATTAAGAATCATCAGCTCTGTCCTAAGCTTTGTTTTATCCAACGCAATGCAGAGGTATGCACTGCCTATACTGAAGGAAACTGTACAGGTGCCTGCCAGAAAAATGAAACACCTGCTACCTATAACCTACGGCTTCGCAAGGCCCTTAACGCCCATGACTCTGCTGAATCCTTTGCTATCATTGACAGGGGTTTAACACTTGACGATCAGTCATGTATACTTGTGATTAACGGTAAATTATTTGGTATGGGCTATATCCCTTCTACTGTTGCCGAGCATTCGCTTGATACCCTGAAAACCTATGTAGAACTGATTGCCGAAAGCCCGTTCAGTAAACGCCTGATCCTGAAATATACCAGTACTGCTTCATCTGCGCTGACACGCTTTAACTAAAGCTATGCATATCACCGGCCTGCTACTTCTTGCCTTGATGCTAAAGACCCAGGCCATCATGGTACCTGCATCTATCTGCCTTGCTCCTGTAGGCACTTCAGACATCAGAGAACAGGTGAGGATCAGGTATGGAGCTGATGATTCAAGCCTTGTAAAAGCATGGACAATCTTAGAGGCAGCAGGATACCCGGTTTTAGAGCCTGAGTTGCTCTCTACCCGCTTCAACCCCTTGATCCCCGCATTCGTGGGGCTTGAAAACAATCCTGAAGGCCCTTTAAAGGCGAACCGGAGAGATCTTTTGCCTGTATGGGACCTCTTTATAAAAGGTCAGGCCCATCTGCACGCAAATCCGGCTTATCAGACCGACCTTTGTGCATTGAGCCTGGAAGTACTTAACAGAGATCTGTTTGATCTGAGGGCCAGATGCGCCCATTCGCTTCTTGAAAAGGAAAAGAACGGTTTCAGCAAATGGAAGGTCAGGTTTCTTAAGACTTTGGAAAGTATGGAAACGGTTGCCAACTCGCATCCGCTGTTCTATAACTTGAACCTGGCCCGGAGATTTCAGAGACACCGGCTTTCAATGGCGGCTTACAGGCGGCAATGGATCCATCTCTTTACTTACGCAGGGTCAATGCTTGCCGCACACCATAAGTATGAAGAGCATAGCGCTGAATCAATTCTGGAGGGCCCTGAAGAGGTCAGACGCAAAGTACCTGATGCAGCTGGAAGCCCGGCAGTATGCCTTTCTGTATACCGCTCGGAACTGGATGCCGGCCCAGTGGAAGATTAAGGATGCGGGGTATGGGAGTAACTGCTTTTTTTAAAACAATCCTGAATATAGGTGGCAAGCTCATAATCAGATAATTTCTGCAGGTACTGATAGCCTGGCTTATGTTTTACCATAAATGAATCGAGGGCCGGACTTTTGAGCCCTGTGATGCCTGCGACCAGTTGAGCTGTAAAACGGCTGGACACATAAGTTATTTTCTCCTGACTTTCGATTACCTTTCTATACGACCTCAGGTGACGGTTATGCGGACTCAGGTGATTGTTATAGAAACGGGAAGGGCTGAGCCCGATCCCTGAACCCGAAAGGTCAGCAAGGAGCAGGTAAGATGATGGTTTGGAAGCTGAAAAGATTGACTTATATTCTTTTCTGTTGTTCAGGGAATCGATTTTGGAAATTTTCCGGGCAGTTACATTCAGTTCAGGTGTATAGAAGGGAAGCACAGCGAGCCGTACATTCAGGTTCTGGTCATCGGAAAGCAAGACCACAGGCACAGAAAAATCTTTATAACCCAGATAAGAGAATCTGATAATTCCGTTCTGGCTAAGCTCAAGTACATAGTTTCCATTTTCATCTGTCATTGTTCCGCTTTTACTCTGATTCTGGAAAATACTTACCAGCTCCATAGGAATGCCTGTAGCAGAATCAATGACTGTACCCCTGATGAATATCGTATGATCCTGTGCTTTCGCAGAATAGATCAGAAGAAAGAAGAATATAAAGACCAGTACTTGTTTTATCATTCTTTTCCTGAGTTTGAATTAAGATACAATAAGCTCCTTGATTTTGCCCAGAATCTCGGACATATTAAAAGGTTTTTCCATAAACCCGTCTGCACCTGCATCCAGGGCCGATTGTTTTATCTCATGGCTTGCAGAAAAGATCAGTACAGGCGTATGCCGGGTATCTTCCCTTGACTTGATGACCTTGCAGACATCCCTTCCATCCACATCTCCCATCAGTACATCAAGCAAAAGCAGGTCGGGTTTATACTCCAAAAGAAGGTTCAGTACAAGATTGCCATCCAGCGTATTAATTACCTTGTAACCAGCCATTTCAAGCATCATTGAAGTAATTTCTACTATAGCTTCATCATCATCTGCAATCAGTACCTTTTTTTCAGCCTGATTTTCAGCAACATTAAGTTGGATTTTTCCCATCAATTATTAAAATTATTAACCCTGGATAAATATAGGTTGAATAATCTGCATATATTCTAATAATAAGGCATATAGTCATTCATGGTATATATGCCCGAGTAAATGAAATTCAAAAGAAATTAAATGATGGATCAGGGTATATTCAAAATCAGTCACTTTATGAAAGATCAGGGGTGCTGCATGCACATATAAACTGACCCCCGGAATGAACACCAGTCTGTTTACCCAAAACAGAATGAGGAAAAAGGAACAATATAATAAAGCAGGTTCAAGAAATTTCCTGAGTTTGCTGATCCTTGTGGAGATCAGAAGGGAAACTGAACGGCGATCTATTCTTCGAGCGCTTTGCATAGCTTGCTGGATTTATCTGATTCAACTGATTTGTGGCTCTCAGGTATTACTTGTCCATATCCTCTGACCTGTCTTTATTTTTATCGTTCTGCTGGTCCTCAGAATTATCATTTTCTGTTGATCTTTTCAGCTCTCCGAACCTTGGCTTAAGTCCGCCGGTGGTCATGATCCATACATTCTCATTCCCATTATAGGTATAGAGGTCTTTGTCAGGTAGATTATTAATGTTTAATTCAGGGTCAACTGTGATCACTGTATTGACAGGAATCTTAAGAGTCAGGTCAACCTGTTGCTCATGAAAGCCATGCTCAGGCAAATAAAAAGGAATTGTAGGAAAGCTTAAGATGCTGTCATTCTGTGTAAAGCGGTATACTATTTCATCTGCATGTTTAAGTGCGTCCCTGCTGTTCATACCCTTGGCGGCTATGCGTTCAAGCAATACGGCTCCTGTAGAATCACTTCTGGAAATATCAATATTGACCGATCCCCGTTCTTGTTCACCATTGATATGAATATGCCAGTTTGTTCCCGGCTGGTGTACCGATCCTTTATACAGGCTGTCCATGTCAACTCCTGACGCATCAGCTTTTAAAAAGTAAGTATGGTTGCTGCTCTTGCGGATAGGGATCTCCTGATTGATACTGGCCTGTTCGCTGAACTCACGCCCTGCAAGGGCCGCATAATATCCGGTAAAGCAAAGAGCAATAAACCATGTAATAAGAAGGGCTGAGCCTACGGGTACGTTGATCGTCAGGCGCTTAAACAAGATCCGGATACCCAGTAATACCAGAAAGATCAGGGGTATGAGGATGGCGATCACCACTGAGATCAGCGTCCCATTGCGGTTTTCTATGGCTATTATACTGAATGGATGGTGGTGCCAGACATTCAAGCCTCCGTTAAAGAGCAGGGTAGTGGCGGAGATGAATAGAGCCAGAATGAAGATACTTCCCATAAAAATGGCCAGTATTCCTGTAAAAACACCTGCAATCTTTATAATACCCTGTACAAGACGACCAATGAACTGAAAAACCTCTTTAAAAAAGGAGCCCAGGCGGTCTTCAATACCACTGTCTTTTACCTGGTTGCGGTATTTTGAAATATTTTTTCTCACCACATTGATCTCCTCATTTACCGAATTTCGGATAGTTTCAAGATTTACTTCTTCTCCATACATGGCCAGTTTTTCAGCCCTGGTTCTGGCTACAGGCATTACGATCCATAAAATGATATAGGGAATGGTACCAAAACCTGCTGCAATGAACAGCAATGCCCAGATCAGGCGTAGCCATACCGGATCGGTACTGAAATAATGGGCCAGACCCGAACAAACGCCTCCCAATACCTTATCATCCCCATCGCGGTATAATTTTCTGTTTGGATTTTTTATTGATTCTGTCTCCTCTGTTGCGGCAGGCTCTGCATTATCAGGCAGATCGAAATCAACTGGACGGCCCATCTGTGTAATAATCGCTTCTACATCCGGCAGGGTGATCACCTGCTTCATATCACGTTTGAGGATCTCTGAGAATAGCTCAGCAATGCGGTTTTCAATATCAGTCACAATTTCAAAACTGTCTGCTGACAGACCAAAATGTCTTTTGACTTCAGTCATATAAGACTTTAATACCTCATAAGCATCTTCTTCAATATGAAAAATAGCTCCGCTTATATTGATTATGATCGTTTTATTCATAACAGGTTGATATTATTTGGTTTAGCGCGTATGTATTAAATTTCGGATTAATTTTCAGGGTTCAGCGGCACCTCAGAAGAAGTTTCTGCCGGGCCGGTGTTTGTACGGCTATGTTCAGTAGCTCTTGAAACTGCAAATGAAAGGTCTTTCCAGGTCTCATGCAGCTGTCCAAGAAGCTGTGCACCTTCAGGACTTAACTTAAAATACTTTCTGGGAGGGCCTGAAACTGATTCAACCCAGTTATAGACCAGCAGATTATTGTTTTTTAGCCTGGTAAGCAGGGGGTATACTGTACCTTCTACTACCATAAGCTTTGCATCCAGAAGTTCGGATATTATATCAGATGCATAGGTTTCACCGCGGGATATAATGGCAAGAATACAATATTCCAGAATTCCCTTGCGCATCTGGGTTTGGGTGTTTTCAGTTATCATATCATAAGTTTAAAGGTACCATGTTATAGATCGTACTTGATACTACAAAGATATATGTTTTATATAATACCATGCAATACATAGTACCAAATAAATAAAATATTTTTCCATCACCTTTTTTGGTCTGAAAGCATCTTAAAACAGGAATATGGTGTTTATTTTTTTTCCAGCTCCAGGCTGGTCACTTTATTTAACGTAAAGAAGAAGCGGCTTCCCTGATCTACCTTGCTTTCCACACCAATAGAGCCGCCCTGTGATTCAATAAAATCTTTAGAAATGGAAAGTCCAAGTCCACTTCCGTTTTTTTCAAAGTTGATCTCTGTAGGAACCTGGAAAAAGCGGTCAAAGATCAGGGCACAGTATTTTTCTTCAATACCTTTTCCTGAATCCAGTACGGAGAACCGTACCTGTTTCTCAATCTCTTCTACTTTAAGAAGAATGAGCCCCTTTTCTGCACTGTACCGCAATGCATTTGAAAGCAGGTTGATAAGTACCCAGGCGGTTTTCTCCTGGTCAGCCATGATCTCAGAAATATCAGGGGGTATCTGGACCTGGATCTCCACCTTTTTCTGTCTGGCGGCTATTTTTACGGCCTCCAGCGAATACTCAATAATAGCCAGGGGGTTTGATGCATGAATATTCAGTTGTATATGCCCTGTTTCTACCTGGGCAAGGTCCAGGAGCTCGCCTGTAATGGTAAGTAGCCGCTGGCTGTCTTCACTGATGTTTGAAAGCAGCTGCTGCTGCTCATTATTCATATAACCGATCCGTTCATCAGTCAGCAGTTTAAGACTTAGTTTTATCGAAGATATAGGTGTTTTCAGCTCATGGGAGATGGTAGCGATAAAATTTGTTTTAGCCTTGTCAAGTTCTTTGAATTTGGTGATATTCTTAAGAAGGATAACCTTGCCAAGCAATACTTCCTCATTCTTTACTTCCAGAACCTCCCTGCTAAAATAACTTTCTTTATTGTCTGCATAGATCCGGATCACCTTTTCTCCCTGGTCCTTGATAATGGTTCGGAAAAGATCGTTCCTGAGCGCAAAATCCGGTGCATACTGCCTGAGCATGTCAATCTCTTTTACTCCAAGTAAATTGCAGGCTACGGGATTGGCAAAAAGGATCCGCTCATTCTCATCCAGTCCTATGATCATATCACTCATATTGCGGATGATTGTTTCCACCCTTTTCTTTTCGAACACGATCTTTGCCAGGTTGCTGTTCTCAAATTCATCAAGTTTTTCGGCCATCAGGTTAAAAGATTCAGCCAGCTGGCCGAATTCATCATTTTCCTGATAATGAAGCCGCTGGCTATAGTTCTTTCGGGCAATGGCCTGGATCCCTGCGGTAAGTTCCTTTACGGGATTGGCAATATAACCGGGGAAATTGATGATAAAGGTAAAGGCCAGCAGGAAACACAAGGCGCAGGCCATACTTACAAAAATGATCGCATTGGATGAAGTGAGCTGTGAATTGTTGTTCTTTCTGACAATGGCCTTCATGTTCAGCGCCATCAGCGCGTACAGGTCCATTTGTATGACCGGAACACTTTCCTGATCCGGTATATTAAAATATTTATCAGAGATCATTCTCAGATGCGCTGTAAGTTCTGCCTCGCCAGGCTCCGTAATATTATTTTCCTGAGCATTCAGATTTTTTTTAAAGTCAGCCACCCTGTCTGGGAGTGGCGCATGATTCAGCGGATTCAGGTCCAGGAGCATATTTCTCGAAAAGTCAACTGTCTCATAGTTGTCTTTAATGATCAGCCGGGAGGCAGAAGCAAGATGGTTTATATAATAAATGGAGATGCCGCTGATCAGCATGACCAGGAAAAAAAGAAAGCCAAACCCAAGCTGTAATTTAGTTTTGATGTTCATGATCTTTTCAGGAAAGGATAACCAGGTCAATTTCTGATTCGCCCATCCGCTTTAATAACTGGTCGAAAATAGAGGTATTCAGCATCATCTGAAGCAGGGAGAAATGAGGTTTACCCAGGCAGATAGTTGTCACTTCACGCTGGAGGGCAGTCTGGTAGATGGCCTCGCCCACATTATTATTTTTAATCCGGATCACTTCAGCTCCCAGTTCCTTGGCAAGTTTGAAGTTATTGATCAGAAAACGCTGCTTGCTTAGCTTGATATTATCTGCACTTTCCCTGTCTGTCTGTACATAGAGTACTGCAAAAGCAGAATTATAATAGGAGGCCAGCCTTGCAGTTTTACGGATAATATTCTTTGCAGAGATCTCATTCGTACCTATGCAGGCCAGGAAGAGCTCCGTTCTTAGCTTGCAGTTTTTTGGAACTTCTGTATTTATTTTGCGCTCAAGCTGGTGGGCTACTTCACGCAGGGCCAGTTCACGGAGCTGGATGATCTTGTCGAACTGAAAGAAATTGCTCAGCGCTGTATTTATTTTTGCCTGCTGATAGATTTTCCCTGCTTTCAGGCGGTCAAGCAGTTCATCTACCGTCAGGTCGATATTGACCACTTCGTCAGCAAGCTGAAGTATCCTGTCGGGAATCCGTTCAGTAATTGTAATTCCTGTGATCCGCTCAACCTCAGGGTTCAGGCTTTCTATATGCTGGATATTGATGGCCGAAATGACCGAAATGCCGGCATTCAGGATCTCGATCACATCCTGCCAGCGCTTTTCATTCTTACTTCCGTTAATATTCGAATGAGCCAGCTCATCTACAAGTACAACTTCAGGCGCTATGTTCAGAATGGCCTCCAGATCCATTTCTTCAAGCTCCTTTCCCTTGTAGAAGAGGGTCCGGCGGCTGATGGCAGGCAGGCCATCCACCAGTTCCTGGGTTTCTTTGCGGTTATGGGTCTCAATATAACCGATCTGTACATTCACCCCGTTATTTTTCAGACTATGAGCTTCCTGAAGCATCCGGTATGTTTTTCCCACGCCTGCGCTCATGCCTATATAGACCTTGAATTTACCGCGGCGTGATTGCTTGATCAGCTTCAGAAAACTTTCGACAGATTGTTCTTCAGGTTCCATACCTCTTATTTCATCGTATCAAGCGCGAGATTTAATTTAAGTACATTCACTTTTTCAGGACCAAAAATTCCAAGAAAAGGTTTTTGAATCTGGCTATCGACCAGACCTGCAAGCGATTGTTCTGAGATATGGCGGGCATGGGCAATGCGCCTGATCTGAATTTTTGCTCCTTCAGGAGAGAGATCGGGGTCTAGACCGCTCCCTGAATAGGTAACAAGTTCTGAAGGGATCTGAGCCTTGCTAACCCCCGGATTGCGGAGCAGAAAGGTATCGATCTTTCCCTGAACATCTTTGAGATAAGCAGCATTTGAAGGGCCTTTGTTTGAACCTGCTGATCCTGCAGCATTGTAATTAACGGCTGAAGGCCTTGTATTAAAGTATTTATCAAGGGTAAACTTCTGGCCCACATTCTCATATCCTATTGTTTTTCCTCCACGAACGATGCGTATCCCTTCACCATGCCCGGGAGCAAGCTTTCCAATACCCATGATCAGAAACGGATAGGCAATGGCCAGAAGCAGAAGCATCAAAAGGGTAAGCTTTATAGCTGGCAGCACAAATGTTTTCATAGTGTTAGAATAAATTTATGAACAGATCAATAAGTTTGATTCCAAGAAAGGGGATGAGCACGCCTCCAAGTCCGTAAATGAGAAGATTCCTGCGTAAAAGGGAGCTTGCTCCGATGGGCTTGTAAGATACTCCCCTGAGTGCAAGAGGTATCAGCATAGGAATGATCAGGGCATTAAAGATAACAGCCGATAATATAGCACTTTGAGGACTGGCAAGCTTCATCACATTCAGGGCCTGCAGGGCAGGGATTGAGGTAATAAACAGGGCAGGCACAATGGCAAAATACTTTGCTACATCATTGGCAATGGAAAAGGTGGTAAGCGTTCCCCTGGTCATAAGCAGCTGCTTGCCAATTTCTACAATTTCAATAAGTTTTGTCGGGTCATTGTCAAGATCCACCATATTTCCAGCCTCTTTTGCTGCCTGGGTACCAGAATTCATCGCTACCCCGACATCTGCCTGGGCAAGGGCCGGCGCATCGTTCGTGCCATCACCCATCATGGCTACCAGTTTGCCAAGGGCCTGCTCGGCTTTGATATAGTTCATTTTATCTTCTGGCTTTGCCTCGGCAATGAAATCATCTACCCCGGCAATATTGGCTATATATTTTGCAGTCAGTGGGTTATCACCCGTGACCATGACTGTCTTCACACCCATTTTTCGAAGGCGCTCAAAACGCTCTGAGATGCCTGGTTTGATAATATCCTGAAGCTCGATCACGCCCAGAATAACGTTATTTTTTGCTACTACCAGGGGAGTACCTCCGTTTGATGCAATCGTGCGTACCTGGTTCTCAGTTTCCTGCGGGCAGATATGCCCTGACTTGATGGCTGCATTTTTTATGGAATCAAAGGCACCTTTACGGATCTGGTCGCCATTTTCCATATTCATTCCACTGGAACGGGTCTCGGCTGTAAATTTGATGAACACGGCCTCTTTTGACAGGTCAGGAAGCGCTTTCTGGTAGGATGAAGAAGCCAGTTCAAGGATTGATTTTCCTTCGGGAGTTTCATCGGCCACCGAACTTAATACACAGTACTCTACAAAATCAGACATATTTACGCCATCTGACGGATAGAAAGTGGTAGCCTTACGGTTCCCGATGGTAATTGTTCCGGTTTTATCAAGGAGCAATACATCCAGGTCACCCGCTGTTTCTACGGCTTTTCCTGATTTGGTCACCACATTTGCCCTCAGGGCCCTGTCCATACCCGCAATTCCAATTGCTGAAAGTAAACCTCCGATGGTGGTAGGAATCAGGCATACAAAGAGCGAGATGAAGGCAGCAATGGTCACGGGTGCTCCGGCATAGTCTGCAAAAGGTTTCAGGCATACACAGACAAAGACAAAGATGAGTGTAAAGCCTGCAAGCAGGATGGTCAAGGCTATTTCATTAGGTGTTTTCTGGCGCGAGGCACCCTCAACAAGGGCAATCATTTTATCAAGAAAACTTTCTCCGGGCATTGTATTTACCTTGACCACGATCCTGTCTGACAAGACCCTTGTTCCTCCGGTCACACTTGATTTATCACCGCCTGATTCCCGGATCACCGGGGCAGACTCACCCGTGATGGCAGATTCGTCGATCGTTGCAACCCCTTCAATGATTTCTCCGTCAAGGGGTATGGTATCACCCTCTTCGGCCAGGTAAATATCTCCTTTCTTTAAGACTGAAGAACTTACCAGGGTGATCTTGCCGCTGGCATCCATGCGTTTAGCCTGGGTATCTTCGCGGGTCTTGCGAAGGCTGTCGGCCTGAGCCTTTCCACGGGCTTCGGCAAGGGCCTCGGCAAAATTTGCAAAAAGCAGCGTAAAGAACAGCACGATGAACACAGTGATATTGTATCCAAGCCCTCCCTGGGTCTTGTCATGGGTGAAGAGTATTTCCAGCACCAGAAAGAACATGATGGCTGTTCCTATCTCTACGGTAAACATCACAGGATTCTTTACCATGAAACGGGGATCCAGCTTTATAAAACTTTGTTTTATTGCATTGGAAACTACAGTAGAATCAAAACTTGCATTCGTTTTCATATCTATAATCAGGGATAACTAGCGTAAACTAAAATATTCGGAGATAGGGCCCAGGGCCAGGGCAGGAAAAAAGGCTAATGCTGCCAGAATAACGATCACTGCAAAGGTCATAGCTCCAAAGGTCACAGTATCTGTTCTGAGTGTTCCGGTCGATTCAGGAATGTACTTTTTCTGAGCCAGAATACCAGCAATTGCAATAGGACCTATGATGGGTAAAAACCTGGCCAGCAAGATCACAATGCCTGTGGAAATATTCCAGAATGGCGAATTTCCGTTCAGGCCGCCGAACGCTGATCCGTTATTGGCCGATGAAGAGGTGAACTGATAAAGCATTTCAGAAAAACCATGGAAACCGGGATTACTCATCCATCCGGCTGTTCCTTCAGGATCAGCTACATTCAGATGAGCGGCCAGGGCCGTGCCTGAAAGAATAAGAAAGGGGTGGAGCAGGGCAATGAGTGAGGCAATCTTCATTTCTTTTGCCTCTATCTTTTTACCCATGAACTCGGGGGTTCTGCCAACCATTAACCCCGAAAGGAACACCGCAATAATTAGAAATATATAGTAATTGATAAGGCCCACACCCTTTCCTCCGTAAAAACAGTTCACCATCATGCCCAGCAGCTGATTCATCCCTGATATAGGGGTCATGCTGTCGTGCATGGCATTCACCGCCCCACATGAAACGACGGTGGTGCTGATGCCAAAAAATGCAGATGCAGCGGCACCGATCCTTACTTCCTTTCCTTCCATACTTCCATGGCTCTGGTCAATACCCATCCGCGCAATTGCCGGGTTTCCACTGATCTCATGATGCACCGAGGGGAGCAGCAGGCACAGGAACCCCAGGGTCATCACACCAAAGATGATCAGCGAAAGTTTTTTACGTTTCAGGTAAAAGCCAAGGGCGAAAACAGCGGCAACAGGTAGGATCATCAGGCCCCAGTTCTCCACTATATTGGTAAGGAAATCAGGATTCTCAAGGGGATGGGCTGAATTTGCGCCATAGTAGCCACCCCCATTGGTTCCCAGTTGCTTGATGGAAACCATCTGGGCAACAGGCCCCCTGGATACCTGGATGGTATCACCCTGAACACCCATAAACGTCTCTTTTCCATTAAAGCCTGAGGGCATTCCCCTGAACACAAAAAAGACAGAAAGCACGATAGACAGGGGAAGAAGAATACGGGTAATGGTCTTCAGAAATATAAAGTAGAAGTTACCGAGTTTGTCGGTCTGTTTTGCACGCAGGCTATTGAAAAGAAGTACGAGGGCCGACATGCCCACGGCAGCAGAGGTAAACTGAAGAAAGGTAAAAACACCGACCTGGGAGAGGTAGGTGGCACCTGTCTCGCCTGAATAGTCCTGAAGGTTGGTATTGCAAACAAAACTAAGGATCGTATTGAATGCAAGGTCCGGGGTCATGGAGGGGTTTCCATCTGGGTTAAAGGGCAGTTTTCCCTGAAATAATAAAATAAAAAAGCCCGGAATGAACCAGACCAGGTTAATGGTTAACAGGGCTATAAGATTCTGTTTCCAGTTGAATGACCTGTTAGGGTCTATTCCGCAGACTTTACATAAAGCCCGCTCTAGAGGATCTAAAAAGTCGAGAAATGTTTTCTCGCCCGCATATACGCTTGCCATATACCTTCCCAGGGGCAGGGCAAGCAAAATGACAAGAGCAAAAATTAGTATGATGCCTGAAATTTCCATGCTTTTACAGTTAAAATTTTTCGGGGTTCAGAATTACATAGATCAGGTAGACAAATACAGCTACCGAGATGAAAAAAAGATAGATCATAGTCAGATTTTTTCAAAGAAATCAATGAATTTAAAAAGTAACCAGAAGCCTGCAAGGCCGGCAAGAAATAAGATCAGGGCAGTCATAAAGAATTTATTTACACATTGTATAACGGTCCTGCTCTGTATCCAAAAGGAATGCCAACAGGCTTATTAAATATAAGCTATTGGTTTACAGGCTGTTGCTATGTAATGGTAAATATTCTAAGGGGGCTATTCATTCAAAAAGAACAGGGCTGTTCATTTTGAACCGATAGATTGCTTTACTGGAACCTTAATCGATTCCGTATTCTTCAATCTTGCGGTAAAGGGTGCTGATCCCTATTTTCAGCAGGCGGGCTGCTTCTGCTTTATTCCCCCCTGACTGTTTTAAAATTTCTTTAATATGTGAAGCCTCCATGCTGGCAAGGTCAGCTGAAATTCCCTGCACAGCGCGCTCAACCGGGCTTTTTATATCTTCCGGAAGGTATTTTGAAGAAAGGATGCCTTCGTCTGAAAGAATAACTGAGCGCTCAATAATATTTTTAAGCTCCCGGATATTTCCTTTCCAGCTATGTTTTTTAAGCCTGTCAAAAAACTCCGGTTCTATATGCCGGATAGGAATACCCAGTTTTTTGCCAAATTCATCCGCAAAGAAATGTGCCAGTAAAGGAATATCTTCTGTACGTTCACGCAGAGATGGAAGCGTAATGCTGAATGTGCTGATCCTGAAATAAAGATCTTCACGGAAACGGCCTTCAGCAACCTCTTTCTGAAGGTTCCTGTTGGTTGCGGTGATCAGCCTCACATTCACTTTTTTTTCCAGGGTGTCTCCGATCTTAAGAAAGGTTCCGTCTTCAAGAACCCTTAAAAGCTTTGCCTGCACTTCGATCGGAAGCTCCCCGATCTCGTCCAGGAACATAGTTCCCTGATCGGCTTCTTCAAACAGGCCTTTTTTATTGTGTGCAGCTCCGGTAAATGCACCGGCACGGTAACCGAATAGCTCTGATTCCATAATCTCACGGGTAAAACCGCTGCAATTGATGGCTACAAAACTTCTGGATCGTCTGGGAGATTCATTGTGGATGGCCTGGGCAAAGATCTCTTTGCCAGTGCCCGTTTCTCCAAGCAACATGACAGTTGTAGAGGTCGACGCAACTTTTTTGGCGAGCGTCATGGCCTGTATGATCAGCGGGGAACTGCCAAGAATACTCTCAAAGCTGAAAGTAGTGTAGATGCGTTCTTCAAGTTTTTTTACTTTCTGCTGAAGCATTGATTTTTCAGCTGCTTTCTGAACCAGGGGAATGATCCGCTCATTGTCATCTCCCTTGGTGATATAGTCAAAAGCACCTTTTTTAATGGCCTTAACCCCGTCGTTAATAGTTCCATAAGCCGTAAGCATCACAACTTCAGTAGCAGGGTAGCTTAGTTTTATTTTCTCAAGCAAATCGAGCCCGTTCATATCGGGTAGCTTTACATCGCTGAGCACTACCTCGACCGTTTCTTTTTTCAGCAGGGAAAGTGCAGACTGCCCGTTGGCTGCAGTCAGAACCTGGTATCCTTCGAGCTCCAAAATTCTTTTCAGAAGCGAGCGGAGCTTTTCTTCATCATCTATAATCAGCAGACTGGGCATAGGAGATTTTAAGGCATAAAAAAAGCCCCTTTGAAGGGGCTTGAAAAGGTCATTAAGTTCAATATAAAATATTAAGCTAACCGAACCTTAACGGCGTTAAGGCCTTTTTTACCTTGTTCAACTTCAAAAGTAACCTGATCGTTATCGCGAATTTCGTCAATTAAGCCGGAAACATGCACGAAAATGTCTTGATCAGTACCATCTGCTTTAATGAACCCGAATCCTTTGGATTCATTGAAAAATTTTACTGTACCTGATTGCATTATCTTATTATTTAATAAATTTATGTGCAATGATACCTATTATTTATTGATATCCAAGTTTATTTTTAAATAAATATTATTTAATAGCCAGGGTTCTGCTTAAGCACCGCATGACCCTGGGCCGACTCAAGCTGGATCTCATTTAAAGGAATGGGAAAGTATTCATTCACGTTCAATTTAAAGGCTGCGCCTGCATAATACCGGATCCCGAATCTCGCTGAATTCTGCATGTAATTATTCAAAAAGGTCTGTGCATACCCATTATTTGTTCCCGATGAGTAACTATACCTGACAAGATCAAAGAACTGGTGACCTTCAAAGGCAAGTTCTATTCTGCGTTCAAACCGTACTGCTTTTCTCGCGAAGGCAGCATCCGGAAAAGACGCATATATTCCCACATTATAATGTGCAGCAGGTATGGGATTCTGACTTGCATCTGTCAGGATAGATGTACCATCGGCAGAAGTCTTGAAGACAGGGCTTGCAGCGGCCCTCTGACGCACCAGGTTCACATATCCGAGAGCTGTACTGAGATTACCGAGCTCAATTTCACATTCTGCATCCATTAGCAGAAGATCAGCATACCTGATCAGCGGAATGTTCTGGGCATCTACCTGGTCGGCCCAGCCGTTTCCAATAGGTGTCTGGGAATGAGTGCCTGTTTCAGCCCTGGTATGGATGAACTTCTTTGCACAATAAGGGCCGTCAATGGTCTGGTTTCTGATCCACTGGTAGCCTGGCATTGGCCCATAATCAAAATAGGGGATACCTTTCCTGCCTACGGTCCAGTCAAGGCGGGGGTCAAGCCCTGTAATGCTGTCGGGTTTGAAATTCAGGGATCCGGCTGAATCCATGATCCCGTAATCGTTTTTCAGGTTCACTTTTGACCATGTATCCAGCAGGGGCAGGCCACTGGCATCGGTCTGATAGGCATTCACAAGATCTTGCGAGGGGCATTCGAAACCACAGCATGAAAAGGGACTTTTAGGCCCGTATGGGTAGTTAAGCAGGTTTGAAAAGTTCCCGTTCTCACCATTATCGGCCCCATCATTTACAGATGACTGGATGGAAAAGATAGATTCGGGGCTGTTCTTGGAATTGATACTGAAATTATCCTGAAAATGAGCATTCAATGCATAGATTCCTGAATGGATCACTGAATCAAACATACTTTTTGCCGCGGCATACTTATGTTCAAAGAGGTATACCTTTCCAAGGTAAGCCTGGGCGGCCCCCTTGCTTGCCCTGCCAACTGCGGAGCTTTGTACAAGGGGCAGGTGCGCTGAAGCGTATTTGAAATCTGCTTCTATGAGCGGATAGATATCCGTTGTATTGGGCACATATAAACTCGTTTGCTTTTCATCAATATACATGACATTATTCCAGATCTTCTTTGCATCAAAATGATAATGACCCCTCAGAAAGCGCGCCTCTGCAATCCTTTCCATGCGGTCAGCAGCAGAAATATCAGTTGCCGCCATGGCAGAGCGGATCACCTGGTTTGTACGGGATATCCCTTCATAAAGTGTCTGCCATTTATATTGAAAGATGACATTGCTGGCATCCTGTGAATGAATTTCAACAGGGGTCAGGATCACCTGGTCAGAGGCATCACTTCCTTTATAACAGTTTCCTCCTGCAAGGTCACCTTCGATCCAGTTACCCCCTCCGGCTTCATATCCTGTACTTCCCGGAATAAAGCCATCATAGCCACCCATCACTGCATAGGCACCGACCAGTAAAAAATCTACTCCTTTTGCTGTATTCAGTACCACCGGAGTGACAGAAACCTTTGGGGAGCGGTCGAGGAAATTTTTACTGCAGGAGAGGATCATGCCGCTGAGCAAAAGATAAAAAAGTGGATAACTATATTTCTTTATCATGTCTGGGATACGTTAAAAGCTAAGGTTAAGGCCCACTAAAAATTGTCTGGCTGATGGAAACTGTCCATAATCAACGCCCCGGGAGAGGTCACCGCCAGAGCCGTAATTGCTCACTGTAATATCCGGATCCAACCCGCTATAGGGGCTGATCGTAAATAAATTAACAGCCTGTACATAAAAGCGGAGCCTGTCAATATTCATTTTTTTACTGAGTGCCGCAGGAAGGGTATATCCTATCTGCAGGTTCTTTGCCCTCAGGTAAGAGCCATTTTCAATATAAGCCGATGAAGGGATTGATTCAAAGGCGGTAATGGTGGCATTATTACTCAGCCGGGGCAGGGTGGCTGCTGTATTGCCCGGTGTCCATGAATTGGTCAGATAGCGGATGCTTTTATTTGAAAAGAACTGGTTGAAATCGGTATAATATTTCAGGAAGTTATAGACCTGGTTCCCATATACTCCCTGGAGAAACATACTGAAGTCAAAATTCTTATAGGAAGCACTCAGGTTCAGGCCATAGGTGAACTTAGGATTAGGATCCCCTATGGGAACAATATCCTTTGTATCAAGAGTTCCGTCTTTATTAATATCCTCAAACTGAAAGAGGCCCGGGGCTTTCTCAGAAGGGTCGGGATAAATGGTCTTGTCGGCTGCTACCTGCCCCCGATTCTGGTAGATGCCTTTTACCCTGTAGCCATAGAACTGACCTACAGGTTTATCTACATAAGAATAGCTGAACTGGGCATTGGCCTGCTGGGTCTTTCCTTTCTGGTTGGGATCTGTCAGAAAACGTGTTCCGTTATTATCAATTTTTAACAGCTTGTTCCTGTAAACCGCAAAATTTAACCCTGCTGAATACTTAAAGCCATTAGTCAGGTGATCGCTATAATCTATACTCATATCAAGACCTTTATTGCGTAACGTTCCAGCGTTCAGCGTAGGCGCATAGATGGGACTTCCCAGGGTAGAGGGTTGGGCCGGCTGCACCAGCATATCGGTGGTGAGTCTGCGGTACAGGTCAGCAACAAAAGTAAGCCTGCCATCGAAAAGGCTGGCATCCAGACCCGTATTCAGGTCGGTCGTGGATTCCCATTTCAGGTTTGGATTCCCTGAAACAAGGGAACTATATCCCTGGAGCACAGATTTACTGGTACCATTCAGGTCATAGCCATTAGAAATTGAGTTTGGGAAGTTCCCATAAGGGCCCCCTGAAATGCTGAAATACTGGGAGTAGGTAGGATAATTTCCATTTGCCTTCTGGTTGCCTGTTTTTCCATAGCCGGCACGTACCTTCAGGTCGGTGATCCATGTCAGGGCTTTCATAAAGGGCTCCTCAGAAAGGCGCCACGCAGCTCCGGCAGCTGCAAAATTAGCAAACCTGTAATTGGAGCCAAACCTGGATGACCCGTCACGCCTGAATGTAGCGGTGAGCAGGTATTTATCTGCATAGGAATAATCGGCTTTCGCAAAAGACGAGAATAAGGCGTTATCACCACCGGTACCATTGTTCACCTGGCCACTGCTTGGATTTCCTGCATCCAGGTACTGGTGGTTCAGGTCAGTGAAATTAAAGCCCGACCGGATCCCGCCAAGATTGCGGAAATTATTTTCCACGGCTTCAATGCCGGCTACTGCATTAATATGGTGCTTGCCTGCAATGACCGTATTGTAAGAGAGCGTATTGGAAAAATTGTAATCGATCTCTGTGGCCGAACCTACATTGATGGCCGTATTGGAAAAGTTCCCTTCTTTCTGCTCAGGATTTGGAACAGAAAAATAGGAAGAATTATTCTGTGAATAGTCAAGTCCAAACAAGGTTTTAGCTTTCAATCCTCTGAACAGGGTTGCTTCGGCAAATATATCACCCAGCAGACGCAGACCCCGTGAAAAATTATTTTTATTCCGGTACTGGGAGGCCACAGGGTTGGCTTCGTCACCAAGCTCAGGGCCCTGGGTTCCGGCAAAATTATTTTTGATATCGTATACAGGGATGATCTGCAGAATTCTATAGGCCTCAGATACAGGGTTCCCATATATATCTCCCGGCCCTGTTGAATTGCCATCTGTATACGATAAGGCCAGATTTTCACCCAGATGTAAAAATTTCCTGATCGTAAAATCAGAATTGGCCCTGAATGAATACCGTTTGAAATAGCTGTCTTTTACAGTTCCATTCTGATTAAAATAACCGGCAGAGAAATTAAACCGGGAAGTTTCGGTACCCCCGCTGGCTGAGAGATTATAATTTTGTATCAATGCAGGTCTGAAGAGCTCATGGAACCAGTTTGTTCCTGATTTGTTGGCTTTTACGATCTGATAAAAGGTATTGCGGTTAGATGAATAGTTATATAAATTCGGGTTCACTGCCGGATTTCCTGCTGCAAGCCCTCCATTGCCACCTGCATCAATATAGTCAGGTAAAACAGGATTCAGCCCTGCTCCATATTGCTGGGAGCTGATCGGGGTGCCAGGCAGGGTATCATTTGTGGATGCCATAAACTGGGTCCCAGCAAACTGAAGCGGATTTAACAGCCGGGGTGTTTTATAGAGCTGCTGGGTACCGGTATACATCTCCAGGTTTAATTTAGCAGGTCCTGCAAGGCCATGCTTTGTGGTGATTATCAGCACTCCGCTTGAAGCGCGCGAGCCGTAAATGGATGCGGAGCTGGCGTCTTTCAGCACCTGTACAGATTCGATATCCGTAGAATTGATATCATTCAGGCCTCCGTTTGACTGTACGCCATCAATAATGATCAGGGGATCGTTGTTGTTGATTGTTCCTATTCCCCTGATGCGGATACTTACTTCTCCACCCGGATTGGCATCATTGCCTATAACCACTCCAGGCACTTTACCCTGCAGGGCCTGGCCAATATTGGCAGTGGGAGTTTCCCTTACATCTTTAGCCGAAACGACCGATACAGCCCCTATAATATCGCCCTTGCGCTGGCTTGAATATCCGGTAACCACCAGTTCATTCAGATTTTTGATGCTTGAATGAAGGCTTATACTGAGAAGGTCAGAAGTGCCGGCCTGAACTTCAGACGCCGCAAAGCCTATTCCCTTAAATATCAGGATACTCCTGCCGGCCTGTACCCGTATGGAGTACTTTCCGTTCCCATCTGTAGCGGTTGCAGCAGTACTGCCTTTAAGGCTTACTGTGACTCCCGGTACGGGATCTTTATTGTCATCTGTCACAATTCCTTTAATGGTTCTCTGTGCAAAGGCAAGCAAAGGGCCCGATAAAATAACCAGGCAGAGTAGAGTTCGTAGTTGTCTTCTCATCGCTTTAATTTAATTGCTAACTCCATGCATTAAATTAAAGACTAATTCAGACCATGACAAATAGAAGAAGACGGTTTAAAAATTATAGCGCGAATGATACAAGATCAGCATTCACTTAAACTGATGGGAATATTTAATGCAAGGCCACCATCTGAAGTTTCCTTATATTTTGAATTCATATCCTGGGCCGTATCCCACATGGTTTTAACCACTGCATCCAGAGAGACTCTGGCCTGGTCGGGATTGCTTTGCAAAGCCAGCTGGGAAGCTGTAATTGCCTTGATGGCGCCCATCGTATTGCGCTCGATACAAGGGATCTGTACTAGCCCCCCGATCGGATCACAGGTAAGACCCAGGTGGTGTTCCATCGCAATTTCAGCAGCCATAAGTACCTGACGCTGGGTGCCCCCAAGGCATTCAGTTAATGCAGCCGCTGCCATGGCTGAAGACACGCCTATTTCTGCCTGGCAGCCCCCCATAGCAGCCGAAATGGTAGAGCCTTTCTTGAAGATACTTCCTATCTCTGAAGCAGTCAGCAGAAAATTAATGATCTTTTGTTCATCCGGATCCTCTGTAAACAGCAGATAGTATTGGAGTACCGCAGGAATTACCCCTGCAGCTCCATTTGTCGGAGAGGTAACTACCCGGCCGAATGATGCATTCTCTTCGTTCACTGCCAGGGCAAAACAGCTCACCCAGTCAAGGATACTTCTGAAACCTGCCCCACTTGCACGGATGGCCTCAGACCATCCTTTTTCATCCGTATAGGAATGGCCTGAAAGAAGCCTGCTATTCAGGGCTGGTGCTCTTCTGACTACTTTCAGCCCCCCAGGCAGGGTACCCGGGGTATGACAACCCCGGTACATACATTCTTTCATGACCCTCCAGATATTCAGCAATCCGGCCTGTGTTTCCATTTCAGGCCTGAAGCAGTTTTCATTTTCAAGAACGATCTCTGAAATCTTAAGCCCTGTTTTCCGGCAGCAATGCAAAAGGGAGGAAGATGAATTTATAAGAAATACCGGCTCTGGCCCGCTGAGATCGTTGAAGGTTTGATCTTCGGTTACAACAAAGCCGCCCCCGATGCTGTAATAGGTTTCTGAAATTGTCTTTTGATCTTCGATGTCTGCCTCAAAACGAAGGGCGTTGGGATGAAAAGGAAGACTTTCACGGGTATGGAACAGAAGATCAGTCTTGCTCAGAAAAGGGATAGGCTGAATGCCTCCTGCCTTTAATATTCCTGTGCCGGCCACAAGATCCATCATTTCCAGAATTCTGCTTACATCAATGGTCACCGGATCTTCACCACCGAGGCCAAGTGTAACGGCAATATCAGTACCATGGCCTTTTCCTGTTTTTGCCAGGGATCCATAAAGGTGTATTCTGATGCATACTAACCGGGGAAGCAGGTTCTCTGATTCGATAAGTCTGATAAATTGCTGGGCTGCACGCCAGGGTCCCAGGGTATGGGAACTTGAAGGGCCAACACCAATTTTAAACATACTGAACACTGAAATAAACTCTGACTGCATGATACAAATATAGCAATAGGCAGGCCTGATAATTCTGGCCTCGCTTTTGATATTTATTTTGAATAATAAGGTTCTTCCAGCCAATGAAATCAGGTTCCCAACGCAATTTCCGAACAGGTCTGTACTTCGCAGTTTTTTTGACGGCTGTTTTTATTACAGTCGCTGCCTTTTTAAAGTACCGGGGCAAAAATCTTCCTGTTCTGAGCACCTATACTATTTTCAAAAATGCATCCGGATTGCAGGCCGGATATAAAGTATGGCTGAACGGAGTGGTTGTTGGTCAGGTAGAAGCTGTTCAGATCATCAACCCGACGGCGGTGAAAATCGTAATGAGCATTGATACCTCTTACAGAAAGTTTATTCATACGGATGCCCGCGCCAAGGTAAGTTCTGCAGGCTTGATGGGAGATAATCTGGTAAGCATTACCCAGTCCGTTACCCGTGCTTCAATTATCAGTGAGGGTGGTTTTATTGATCCTGTTCAACCACCAGATTATAGCAGGGTGATGAAACGGGCCATGAGAATGGGTAAAACAATGGGTTCTCTGGGAACAGATATACAGAGCATTATGACACAGTTTTCAAAAGGACATGGTTCTATTGGAAAAATTATGCAGGGCCAGACCAATATATCAGAACTTAAATCTTCTGTTCAAACGGCAAAAAAATCTATCAGCAGGGTTAAAAGCAGCCTGAAAGCATTTAAAAAGTAGCAGATCTATTTAACAACCTGCGGATACCCATGCATTTTATACCAGGCGGCAAGCAGTGGTACAAAATCTGTATAACTCTGAAGCCCCTGAGGCTGGTTATTTGCTTTCAGGTACTGAGTATAAAAGAGTGACATGATCTTTTCGGTAGCACCCTCGTATGGTCTCCAATAGTTGAGTTCGCCATTGATATCAGCAAGAATGGATCTGGGAATAGACTTTATTTCTTTCCTGAAAGCCAGGGAATCACGCCGCCGGATCAGGGGCAGTACATAAAGCAGCGCCTGCAAATGCGCTGAATACCTGAAGAAAGGATATTTCGAACGGGTGGCCACCAGATAGCCGATCATATTGGCTTCATATTCAAATCCATATCCAGCCTCATGAGCCAGTTCATGGCAGGTTGTAAACGGAAGTTCCGTAAATGGAATCTGATCATTTACCTGAGCTTCGCCTGTAAATGGATTGAAATAACCTTCAAGCCCCATATAATTCATTGCATACCCATAAAGTGAGGGTTTTAAGGAGATCCTGTGCTGACCAGCAAATGGCATGTGCAGCTTTTCTGATCTGTAGAGTACCGCACCTTGCCTGAAAATTTCTGGTGCCCTGAAATTCTGACCATCCAGTTTATCAGGCAGAGCAAGGCGGTCGCGGCTGCATGACTGGATCAGAAAACGGCTAAGGCTGTCAAGGCCAGCGTTTGTGACAGGGGCAGTATGCAGCTTTTCTTCCTGCTGGAATGACCTGTACCAATAATTAAGCCCCCATGAAAACTGAAACTGCAGAAAAAGAATGAGCATAAAGCAGCCCGAACGGATCGCTGATTTTTTTAATATCCCGATCTTTAAACGTCGTGAAATTTTTGAGAAAAGAGTTTTCAGAAAAATACTAACTTCAACAAGGAGATAGATGACCAGCAATAAATAGAAAAGATCACCTGCCGAAAATGGCAGCCATGAAAATAAAAACCGGAGAAATCCAGCATAGAAAGCGTAAAAGCTGAACCAGCTATCAGAAATAAGGGTATGCAATAGGTACTACGCTTAAAAATATGGGTGAAAAAATAAAGCTACATCAACTAACCAATAATTCAAGAACTAAGGCTATGAAGAAATGTTTATGTATAGTTTCTGCCTGTCTGTATTTTCTATCGGCAGGAGCACAGACAGCGGATCATCAGATATCCATTATACCCAAGCCCGCAACAACTATCCTTAAAGCAGGGGTCTTTAAACTGCCTGCCAGTATTGTGATCAGCACTTCAGGAACTGCTGATTTCAAAGAAATCATTGCTGTTCTTAAAGACAGGTTTTCCATTCCTACCGGGTACAGGGTCAGGG
>JAYWCR010000178.1:0-3936 GCA_043780395.1 Sphingobacteriales bacterium | reverse complement strand
GGTGGGTGTTCAGCATAAAGGATGTCTGGGTACGAAATTTAATGACCGAACCCTGCCGTATCTTCTGATCACCAAGCACAAGGGCATGCACCACCTGGTCTGTCCTGAGCTGATGCCCTTTTGCTGCCTCGGCATCAGAAGCTGCTTCAGGTACTCCTTCAGTTCTGGTATATTCGTTGAAACTTCCACTCCCCTGATCCTTGATCCCTGCCTGCACACCTGCAACATTCGGATGATCCTCTTTTGCTGATTTTCCTTTACGGAGCATCCGAAGCTCATTAGGTAAGTAGCTTTGATCATTGGCAGGATTCCGGTGAATAGCAGGCACGACACTTTCAGCACTTGGAGTATCCTTATTCACAGCAATATTCCGACTCTTGCTTCCAAAATTAGAAACTGCGGGGAAATCAAGGCTTATTAGCTTTCTCTTATTGCTTTCCTCTTTTTCTTTGCCCTCGAGTTCGTTGTTTAGCCGCTGAAGATTTGCAGACCTGTTTGGCTGCAGCTCTATTCTGTTGTTTGGCAAGACAGCACCCGGAGCCTGAACATGGGACATAGACGACTGATTTACAAACCTCATTACGAGCATAGATAAAAGGGCTGTAGAGGGTATACCCATATAAATGCCCAGTTTTCCAAGTAACTTCAAGAGTCCTGATTGCATAAGATATTACTGAATCTGATCGTGAGAAAAAACTAAAGCTGAATGAACAGCCCTGGAAGGGATCTTAAGCATTGCTTTCCTGTTCCCTGCAGTTTCTCTGAAGGTCACAGTAAACTGCCCCTTGAGAGCCGAAGCAAACAGCGGAATTACATAAATAAGTATCTGGCGGCTCTGAGCAGGTACAATATTGTCTGCAGGTGTAGATACAGGCTCAAAGACCCTGGGAGGAATAAGATTTCCTGGTCTTTTATATTCAAATGAAACATAGTCAAGCACATAACTAAGTCTGCTTTTGTTTGAGATGCTAAACTGCATATAAATATATTTATCATCGCTCACCATATTCTGGAGCAGGAAAGAGATGGAATTTTTAATTACTCCGTAAGTCTTGAAATGAGGCTCAAGCGCATAAACAGCAGAAATTCTCTTTTCAGGAACTGGCGATTCTCCATTCTTATACCCTGAGGCTGAAGAAGCTGCCTTTGAGCCCTGATTCAGGCCTGGCCTGATGCCTGACGTATCCTGAGCTGTGCTGCGCTCCCAGGTGCCACTTTCCTGATTCTCAAAATCACGTTTCCGGTAGTCATATAAACTCCGGGGTGGTGACTCCGAAAATATAAGGCTAGCCGTGAAAAGCTCCTGTCCAAACTTGATGAGCATATTTGTACTTCTGGCCCCAGGCCTGCATTTTAGTAGAAGAATATTTTTCTCCACTTTGAAAGTAAAATCTTTGTTTCCAATATCCACCAGCTCAATAGGTGCAGGAAAGGCCAGGTAGGTGGTTTTGGCCAGAGAAACCAATATGGTATCTGTTCGCGGGCGTACCTGACCATTTTTTCGATGCTGGGAATAACATGGAAAACACAGTATCATCAGAAACATCGTTAAAAAAAATATTTTCATTCTTTGCCTGGCAGAGAAACTATTGAAACAAGATCTATTCATGACTGGATGTATCAGGGCCACCCGGAGGCAGGTTTTCATTCGCAGAACCCTTGCCGGGGGCGTGGGCCAGATGTGCATACTCGACAAACTCTATTTTCTGGATAAGCAGCCCATAAGGGTTAAGGTCTGTTCTGGAAACCGGAAAGACTTCGAACCTGGCAGCTATTCCCTGTTGCTGTGATCCTGCAGGGGTCTGCCAGGTTTGAGTAAGATAAAAAACACCCTTAAAAGGAACTTTGTCCATCCGGGTGCTGATGCTGTCTATGTGCACACTGACCCTGGCACTGGTGGAAACAAGATTTTCATACACCTCATGCTCTTTGAATGTATTAAAGATCTTGAGCCCGTCAGCATGATCCACCAGATTTAGTGCATATTCGAGGTGGGCATTATAATTGTCTTTATCCCAGGCAAACATGGTACTGCAAAATGCCTTCACATGATTCCTGATCTCATAAATACTTATCTGATGATCGTAATCTGATTCTGCCTTCATAGACTGATCGGGGCTGATGATATAAACTTTGCGGTCAGCTGTGCGGTACACATATATAACCGTTACAAAACACATGAGCACGACTGAGACAAGCGCCCATAAGAGAAAATTAAAACTTTTTTTCAGGGTATCAAATGCTTCGGTAAATGATTTTACAGGTGCCATATTTTATCTTTTAGAGCCAAGAAGTGATTTTGCAGTGCCAGACACCGTACTGGCAAGCGTACTTAGAATCCTGACTTTATTAGTCAGGAACTGTCCGGCGTTCACACCGCCCAGGTAGCTGCCGGTAAGCCAGGGGACCATCATATACATGCCACCAACAATGAGCTGGTCCATGAAATAAGGACTTTCAGGAGGTGCCTGGGTACTGGTAAATCTTGAAACCAGAGGTCCGAGGGCTATTCTTGAAAAATATTCAATGACCACATGATCCAGAATATTCAGGGTAAGTGACCAGCAATACACCGAAAGTAATTTTTGAAACCAATGCCTTGATACATGACCGAAACCATCCGCTATAGAGAAAGTAAGTGCCAGCGGACCTACAGCGATCAGAAATTTAAGGAGCATGGAGCGTACTGTTTCAATGACCATTCTGGCCAGGCTGGCGAAAATGGAAAGCATGCCCCCAATTAAGTTTTCGCCTGAATCTTTTACACTTTTAATAAAATAGCCCGAAATATCTGAAATGGCCTTGCCTGATCCCTGAACTACCTGCCCCTGCCCCATCTGACCTACAGCCGTTCCCAGGTCTTTGAGCAAGTATGCTTTCTCTGAGTTTTCCCGGAGTGTCATGGCATTCATCACAGCCGTGACGGGATCATCAACAGGCGGGGTTACAAATCCAATGATCGCCTGGGTCAGTGTATCAAGCTGGCCTATCAGTTCGGGATAACACGCAACCAGCAGCCATAACAAAACGGCGCCCAGGATACCCTGATAGTGTATATGTACATCGGAAGTAAACCCTTTTATCAATGCCCAGGCAGTCTTTATCAAAAACAATAAAGGAATCAGCAACAAACAGCCGTTTCTGATCGAGGTCATCAGGCTGGTAAAGACAAACTGCATGGCTTCTGGATTTGGACTCATTCTCTGGCCCCCCTTTCATTTTCTAAGATCTGGTCTATGGCAAGTTCCATATTGCCCTTATACCTTTGTTGCATTTTGTTCAATACGTCGCGCTGGTCCATTCTGCTGTCAAAGGCAATTCTTGCCTCTGCAGGTGCATCGAGCATAAATACTTCGGCTTCATTCCCGAATTTTATAAAGAATTCGCGCCATCCCTCCCCATCGTTCTTTCTCAGGCTTTTAAGCAGGCTCATTTCATGTTCGGTTAGACCGAGAGAGAGCTGAAGCAGTTCAAATTGCTGTGGCGCGGAAGAATGATCAAGAACGATGCGGATTGCTGCATTCTGAACAATAGCCTTGCCCACGGGAGAACGGTCAATTTCATCAATGCCCTGTGTAATAATACCGATCGCCCCATTCGATTTTCGGATGGTGCGGTACATATTCATGATAAAATCACCAAGGGCATCCTTGAGCATGCTCCATGCTTCATCCATATAGATATGTTTGCGCCTTAGGGGAAACCGGCGGATCTTTTCCAATACCAGTTCAATGATCAGCAGCGATACGATCGGAAAAAGCGTACTGTCTTCGCGGATCCCGTTCAGGTCAAAGCAAAGAAGCTGATGATCACTGATCTGGATCTGCTCTCTGGCATTGAGCAGCGATCCGTAAGTTCCTCCTTTTGTGAATTCACGTAAGACGATCAGCAAACTCTGAAAATCGAAATAGATTGCCTTTTCACCTGGTACCATAG
>JAYWCR010000177.1:0-24744 GCA_043780395.1 Sphingobacteriales bacterium | reverse complement strand
CGGAACTGTGTATGGCGTTTAGGTGGAATACTACCTAATGAATGATATACAGGCATTCTGATTGATTTTGTGAATCAAAGGTAGAATTTCCATCACAGGCCTAAATCATGTAGCAGAATTGTGATTTAAAACCCCGCAGAATTTTTAAATTAGAGGATACAACCACTCCTATGAAGCTAGTCTCTTACCTGTATGAAGACCAGGAACATCTGGGCCTTTTTTTAGAAGGTCATCTGTATAACCTGCATTCCCTTCACAAGGGAATCCCCGATACCATGCAGGAATTTCTGGATGGTAGCGATGAATTTATTGAACGGATTCTGCCTGTACAGGCGGGGCTCAGGGATGGAAGCATTCAGGCAAAAGCAGTGGTTTTCTACGAACTGCTTGCGCCTGTTCCCCACCCAAGGTCATGCAGGGACGGATATGCATTCAGGCAGCATGTTGAAACGGCACGCCGGAACCGGGGTCTGGGAATGATCCCTGAATTCGAACGTTTTCCGGTCTTCTATTTTACCAACCACCAGGCTGTTTATGGGCCCGGAGAGCTGAGTTTTATGCCTGACCATTTTAATAAACTTGATTATGAGCTTGAGCTGGCTGTAGTTATCGGAAAAAGAGGAAGGAATATCCCAGCCTCAGAGGCCGACGCTCATATTGCCGGCTTTATGATCATGAATGATCTCAGCGCCCGCAAGTTGCAGATGGAAGAAATGCAGCTGAACCTCGGGCCAGCAAAAGGAAAAGATTTTGCCACCGTCCTTGGCCCCTGGCTGGTTACACCTGATGAGCTCGAAGCCTACGGGACCCCTGCAAAAGCTGGTCATACCGGAAAGAACTACGACCTTGCCATGCGCTGCTGGGTGAATAAGGTATTGCTCTCAGAGGGGAATATGAAAGATATGGACTGGACATTTGCCGAATTGATTGAACGGGCTTCTTATGGAGCTGATCTTTATCCCGGCGATGTGATTGGTTCAGGAACTGTTGGAACAGGTTGCCTGCTTGAACTGAACGGAACCGGCCGCCTGAAAGATGCTGCTTTTCAGGAGCAATGGCTTCAGGAAGGTGATCTGGTTGAAATGGAAATTACTGGTCTTGGACATTTGACCAATACGATCTGCCGCGAAAGATCTTCCTGGTCATTGGAGAAAGGAGAGCAGTAAAAAGCCTTTTTAAGGATTCATCAGGGCTACAGGAATGATCTTTCCATTGAAGAACTGGTGCCCGGTGAGGGCAAAGCCTGCAATAAAACGGGCCATTTCCAGTGCGGAAAGGGGCGACTCATATCCAGGAAATGCTTTTCTGAGCATATCTGTATTGGCAGATCCAAGGGCCAGTCCATTTACCCTGATCTTTCTGGGTGCCAGTTCAGTGGCCAGACTCTCACTTAGATTCATCAGGGCTGCTTTGCTGGCACTATAAGCCGTGAGCCCGGGAAATTTCTCACTTCCCTGAAATGCGCCCATGCTGCCTATATTGACAATATGCGCTCCCGCGCTATTGAACCGCGGAAGAAGGAAACGGATCATTTTTACATGCCCGTAGAAATTAACTTCCATCATCTGCCTGAAGTCATCCATTCCAGCCTCTGAAAAGGGTTTGTTGATCAGGGCCCCTGCATTATTGATCAGTATATCTACAAGAGGCAAAAAAGAATTGCAGGCCCGTACCAGCTCTACTTCATAGTTTCCTGAAATAATATTAAAGTCAAGCAGAAAGATCCTTTCCTGCATCTCAGTTCCCAAACCCTGAAGATGGGTTTTCAATTTATGCGTTGATCGCGAAAGCGCAAGAACTCTGTTTTTCGGATCTTTCAACAGTTCCAGTACGGTTTCAAAGCCGAGGCCATTTCCGGCACCGGTAATTAAGATATTCATGGTAGTTCATTAAATGATGGCCGAATGCCGTTGACCCGGACCTGTAAGGAGGATGAGTCCATCCGAGATCAGCTTTTTATAGGCAGGTTCAGCATCCGCAAATGTATTCAGTCTTTCTGTAATTTCAGCCCCCAGCGACCTGAACTCAGGGTGATCCTTGCAGAGTTCAGCCAGTTCCAGCGCCAGAAGCCATGTTTGGTCAGGGCTTTGCTGTATTTTCTGCCATAGTTCCGGCAAAGTATCTAAAGACAATCCCTGCTCACGGATCTTGCGTACCCCTGCATAGAGTTCTTCAAAGGGGCTTACCTCTTCTGGAATGGCAGGCGCCGGAGAAAGTACAAGCGGTGCTTCTTCAAATGCTTCTTTGTCGGCAGGGCCGTTAAATACGCTGACAACGGTCGTTCCCAGAGGCAACTCAAAAAATTCCCAGTTTCTGACGGGTTCTTTTTCCTCCGGGTTCAGTAATTCGGCATCCAGCCAGGTAAGAAGAACCGGCTTGCCGTTCTGGTATCTGATCTTTTTTAAGATCCCATGGAAGATCCATCCGCTCGTATATTCGAGCATGCCATATTCGCCTTCCGTAAGATCCAGCAGATGCAGGTCTTCTTTTGTACAGTTTTCCAGGCCCTGTGGGCAGTCTGCAATGGAACCCATAGGAAGGCAAATGCCGTGGGGAAAGCGATGGCGGCTCATTCCGGGGATCTCTGAAGAATTCAGGGCGATAGCTGAAGGCTGTCTGAGCTCCAGATAAACCGGCAGCTCATTCTCAGTTCTGAAGTTTTCGAGTATACCCGATAGCTGGATGCCTGAATTGAGTACAATGGTACATACATTTCCACTGCTGAGTGCTTTATCCAATGCGCCGGTACCCCCCTTGCGGAAAGCCATCCCAGCGGCAAAATCATTCAGTACCTTCATCAGGGTCTGAAAATCAGGGGTCACATATAATTGAGGTTGCTGAATGGTAATGTCAAAGGGCATGTTCACGGCCTCCATGCTATAGGGGATCTTCTTTACATGTTCCTGCATGCACGATACACTTTCCCCAATGGATGAAAGCAGGCCGGCTCCATAGATCTTCGGGTTTTCAAGCGTACCTATAAGGCCATATTCAACTGTCCACCAGTGAAGGCGGCTTAACAATGCCATTTCCGAAGGTTCTCCCAGATGTGTCTGACAATACGCTACCTCCGCCTCTGCGGCAGCAATGAGCGAAGCTTTTACACCAGGCATCTCTTTCAGGATACTCAGCTTTCTGACAGCTTCGTAGAGTTCAAAGTCCTGCCTTGAGAAAAGAGCCTTACTTCCGGTTTCCCCGAAATAATGAAGATAGGCTGCATATTCAGGGTCTGCAATAATAGGAGCATGCCCGGCTGATTCATGAATAATGTCGGGCGCAGGCGTATATTCAATATGCTTGAGCTGCCTGATATCGGCAGCGATCACAAGTACCTTATAGGCCTGGAACTCCATGAATGCTGCCGGAGGTATAAATCCGTTTACAGTTACAGCACCCCAGCCAATCTGGCTGAGGTGATCATTCATGGTCTGCAGATCGGGAATATGCTCAATACTCAGTCCTGCGCCCTCCAGCCCTTTTATATAAGGGTAATAGGCAATTTCGCGCAGATAAAAATAATTCTGCCGCATTACATACCTCCAGACAGCCTGGTTGATCGCTGTATAGCGTTCGTAATGCTGGTCTACTACAAACTGTTTTAGTCGCCTGGGCAGCCTGGCAACCTGTGAATTACCATAATCTTCCATTGATGCCTTGTTATCAGTACAATTTAGCAAATTATTTAATTCAGTTTTGTGCCATTATAGGTGATGGAGCCGATTCCTAGCTGTTCAGTAAATTTTTCCAGCTGACAAGCCCTTCCATAAGTTCTTTAAGTTTGGAAACAGGGACGCGTTCCTGTTCCATACTGTCACGGTGACGGATCGTTACGGTATCATTTTCCAAAGTTTCATAATCTACAGTAATGCAGACCGGAGTGCCTATGGCATCCTGGCGGCGGTAGCGTTTACCAATTGAATCTTTCTCTTCATAATGCATGTTGAAGTCGGTCCTCAGTTCGTTCATGATACGGCGTGCGCATTCAGGCAGGCCGTCTTTTTTTGTCAGGGGAAGTATGGCCGCCTTTATGGGGGCAAGGCAAGGGTGGATCCTGAGCACTACACGGGTATCATTTTTTTCAGGATCCCCTACCTGTTCTTCTGCATACGCATTGCAAAGGGTGAGCAGGAACAGGCGGTCGAGGCCTATTGAAGTTTCTACCACATAAGGCACATAGTTCTGGTTGATCTCAGGGTCAAAATACTGAAGTTTCTTTCCTGAAAATTTCTGGTGCTGGCTCAGGTCAAAATCAGTACGTGAATGAATTCCCTCTACTTCCTTAAACCCGAATGGAAATTCAAATTCTATATCCACTGCTGCATTGGCATAATGGGCAAGCTTGATATGATCATGGAACCTGTATTTTTCAGCAGGCGTACCCAGGGCAAGATGCCATTTCATACGGCTTTCTTTCCAGTGTGCAAACCATTCCATTTCTGTGCCTGGGCGAATGAAATACTGCATTTCCATCTGCTCGAATTCACGCATGCGCATGATGAACTGGCGGGCAATGACTTCATTTCTGAAAGCTTTTCCGGTCTGTGCAATGCCAAAGGGAATCTTTAGCCTTCCCGATTTCTGCACGTTTAAAAAGTTTACAAAAATCCCCTGGGCCGTCTCAGGGCGCAGGTAGATTTTCTCAGACTCATCGGCAATGGAGCCCATCTGGGTGCTGAACATCAGGTTGAACTGTCGTACTTCGGTCCAGTTACAGGTGCCCGAAAGTGGACAAACAATCTTATAGGTATTGATCAGCCCGCCCAGGCCGGCAAGGTTTTCACTGACCAGGTATTCATCCATCAGAAGCTGGAGACTGGCCGCTTCATCTGCCTTTCCGCCTGATTCCAGCAAGGCTATATGCTCTTCGATCAGGTTATCGGCACGGTATCTTTTATTGGAATCTTTATTGTCAACCATCGGATCGCTGAATCCGTCAATATGACCTGAGGCTTTCCAGGTCTGGGGATGCATGAAGATTGCAGCGTCGAGCCCTACAATATTTTCATTCATATGTACCATGGCCTTCCACCAGTAGGTGCGCAGGTTATTTTTCAGTTCCACCCCGTTCTGCCCGTAATCATATACAGCACCAAGGCCGTCGTAAATTTCACTTGAGGGAAAAACAAACCCATACTCCTTGGCATGGGCAACCACATTTTTAAATAAGTCTGAGGGGATAGCCATGGTACAAATATATTTTGATAAGTTGATTCACGGGCATTTTATTAGCAGCTCATGCAGAATCAGGTAAAATAACGTTCTGGACAGGAGATCCGGACAGCCATACTTTATAATTTTATACCTTTGAAGTTCATTCTGAAAATTCTCTCTTTAATTTTAAAATTCAGCTTTGTCAGTACAGGTATCAGAACTATCGAAATTTTTTGGCCGGCAAAAAGCGGTAGACAGCCTCAGTTTTGAGGTTAAAAAAGGAGAGATCCTTGGCTTTCTGGGCCCCAATGGCGCAGGAAAATCAACCACGATGAAGATGCTTACCGGTTTTCTTCCGGCTGATCATGGCATGGTGCGCATTGCCGGTTTCAATATGGCCACCCAACCAGTGGAGGCAAAACGGTGTATAGGTTATCTTCCCGAGAATAATGCACTTTACCCTGAGCTGTATATAGCCGAGTATCTCCATTATGCAGCCTCCATTTACCAGCTCCGGGAAAAAAATAAAGCGGTTGAAAAAGCGATGGAATTAACGGGCCTGATGCATGAGCGTAAAAAGAAGATCGGCCAGCTCAGCAAAGGTTACAGGCAGCGGGTAGGGCTGGCCCAGGCCATCATCCATGATCCCCAGGTACTGATCCTTGATGAACCTACCACCGGTCTTGATCCCAACCAGCTTACTGAGATCCGCCAGCTTATTAGGGATCTTGGCAGGGAGAAAACATTGATCCTCTCTACCCATATCATGCAGGAGGTTGAAGCTGTCTGCGACCGGGTACTGATCCTGAATCATGGAAAGGTGGTGGCAAACGCCCCTGTTAAAGAATTGCTGAGCCTGCATGGAGAGGCTGAGGTCTATACGGTGGAATTCGAACGGCCTGTTGGGCTGCTGGAGCTGGGTCAGCTGAAAGGCGTTCTGAATGTTCAGGCCCGGTCTGAGCGCATCTTCAGCCTTCGTGCTGAACCCTCCGCCTTGATCCGTGAGCAGCTCTTTGAACTGGCTGTGAAGAATGAGAACAGGCTGCTCGGCCTTCAGAAAGATTCATCCAGCCTTGAATCTGTATTTCAATTTCTGACAAATCCCAAAGAATAATCCGATGCTGACCATTCTCAGAAGAGAAATCTCAGGAGGCCTGAACTCCCTTGCCGGATATATAAGTATTTCGGTTTTTCTGACCGCCTGTGGTCTTGTGCTGTGGATCTACCCCGAATCGGGTATTCTGGATTTCGGCTATGCAAGCCTTCAGCCCTTCTTTGATACGGCCCCCTGGATCTTTATGTTCCTGGTTCCTGCCATCACTATGCGGGTATTTGCAGAGGAGATACGTTCCGGAACTTATGAGCTCTTAATGACCAGGCCTCTTACTGAATGGCAGATCATTCTGGGGAAATATTTTGCCGTATGCCTGCATATCCTTTTTGCCCTCTTGCCTACGCTGGTCTATGCAGCAAGTATCTATGCCCTGGGTAATCCTGCAGGAAATCTGGATGGAGGAGCCGTAATGGGTTCATATCTGGGCCTGCTTTTACTGGGTGCCGGATTTGCTTCCATTGGGTTATTTTGTTCTTCTCTCAGTTCAAACCAGGTGATCTCTTTTATGCTGGCTGTATTGCTGAGCTTTTTCTTTTTCAGTGGTTTTGATTCCCTGAGCAGGCTGGGGTCGCTGGCTGGTATGGATACATGGATCATGCACCTTGGGATAAATGCGCATTACCAGTCTATAAGTCGTGGCGTTCTGGATACGCGTGACCTGATCTATTTTATATCCCTGAGCCTTGTTTTTTTGTACCTGACTAAATTAAGCCTGGAAAGCAGAAGATGGTAAAAACAACAATCCCCTTTTTCAGAAGATCCCTGACCAGGGGCTTTCTTTTTATGACCGCGCTGGTGCTGGTGAATTTTGCAGCATCGTACCGGTTTACGCGTTTTGACCTGAGTTCTGAAAAAAGGTTCAGCCTGTCACCTGTTACCCGGAGAATTCTTGACTCTCTGAGTGTACCTGTTAAAATTACGCTGTACCTGGATGGGGAGATGCCTCCGGGTTTTAAGCGGCTGAAGATCGCTACTGAAGAGTTGCTTGCTGAGTGCGCAGCCTATAGCCATGGAAAGCTGACGGTAGAGGTGATCAATCCTGTAGCAACTGAGGATGCATCCAAAAATGACCAGGCAGTAGAGGACATGGTAAAGAAAGGCATGCAGCCCCTGAATTTAGAAATGAAAACGGCTAAGGGCAATACGCAGAAACTGGTATTCGCCTGGGCCTGGGTTGCCGGAGGCAGGCGCGCAGTTCCGGCCAGTCTGCTCCAGAATCAGAACCAGCTTGCCGGATCGGCTTCCAATGAAGAGATGATCAATAACTCCATTGAAAATCTGGAATTTCAGCTGGTCAATTCCATTCATAAAGTGACCAGAACGCGTACCCCTGGCATTGGTTTTCTTGAAGGGAACGGGGAATACAGCGGCCCTGAACTGGCCGATATCATTCACGAGCTCCAGTCATCTTACCGCGTTGCCAGAGTGCCTCTTCATGCCACAACCATAGATTCTTTATTAAGGCTGAAAATGCTGGTCATGGTAAAACCCCAGCTTCATTTCAGTGAAAGTGATAAATATAAACTAGACCAGTACCTGATGCGGGGCGGTAAATTATTGCTCCTGATCGATAATCTTCATGCCGACCTTGACAGTATGGGAAAAAATGGCAGTACCCTTGGTTTTCCCGAAAACCTGAACCTTGATGATATGCTCTTCAAATATGGGATCCGCATAAATTATAACCTTGTCAAGGATCTTGAATGCGCTCCTATACCTGTACTCAATGGAACTACAGAAACCAGTTCGCAGCAGAAACTGGCTCCCTGGGTGTATTATCCGGTGGTCATGCCCGCCTCTGCACATCCCCTTGTAAGAAATCTGGATCCTGTACGCCTTGAATTTGCAAACAGTATGGATACGATCGCAAGCCGGGGTATCCGCAAAACCATTTTATTGAGCTCCTCTGAACATACCCGGCTTGCCGGAGCTCCGGTATATATTACCTTGAATGAGATCAATGAGAATCATGACCAGCACCCGTACAACGAAGGCAGAAAGGCAGTTTCTGTATTGCTTGAAGGCAGGTTCAGGTCGGTCTTTATAAACAGAAGTATTGACAGTGCGGATAAGAGCATGCCTTTTCTGGGTCAGGGGCTGAACTCAGCCATTCTGGTGGTATCGGACGGCGATATCATAAAAAATCAGGTCAATACACTTGAACATTCTATCTACCCGCTCGGTTATGACAAGTATACCCGTCAGCTTTTTGGAAATAAAACTTTTTTATTAAATGTAAGCGATTACCTGGCAGGGGAGGCTCCATTGATCAGTCTGCGCAGCAAGCAGGTCAGGATCAGGCTGCTTGATAAAGAAAAAATCATGAATGAAAAAACCTGGTGGCAGGGTCTCAATACCCTGCTTCCGCTGTTACTGATCTGGTTATCAGGTATTCTGATTAGTCTGATCAGAAAGTGGCGCTTTAAAGGAAGCTGGTGAACTTATGGCTGATTAGTGTACCTTAGCCTCTTAAAAAATAACAAGCCGAATAACTACTCCTATGAAATTCATAGTATCTACATCTTCCCTGCTAAAACAATTACAGGCTATAAGTGGCGCATTAAGCAATGCAGCCGTACTGCCAATTCTTGAAAACTTCCTTTTCGAGATCACAGAAGGGAACCTTACCCTTTCGGCGACAGATCTGCAAACCTCAATGACCACCTCTTTGACCGTGGAATCAAAGGAAGACGGAAGAATAGCCATTCCTTCAAAGATCCTGCTTGATACCCTGAAAAATCTTCCTGAGCAGCCTGTGATCTTTACGATCGATAACCAGACCTTTGCCATTGAGATCAGTGCAGGGGACGGGAAATATAAATTGTCAGGAGAGAACGGGGAGGATTTTCCAAAGATCCCGGCTATTGACCATCAGAATTCATTCAGCATTCATTCATCCATATTGCTTGAGGCCATTGCCAAGACTGTTTTTGCAGTAAGCAATGATGAACTCAGACCTGCCATGACCGGTGTGTATGTACAGCTCGATCCTGAGCATATTACCTTTGTTGCAACAGACGCCCATAAGCTTGTGCGCTACCGCAGAAGTGATGCCTTTGCTTCCAGCCCTGCATCTTTTATTATTCCAAAGAAAGCGTTGAACCTGCTGAAAAATTCACTCCCTGCAGAAAATACCGAGGTAAGTGTGAATTATGATACCTCAAGTGCTTTTTTTAAGTTTAACAATATGCGCCTGATCTGCCGCCTGATCGATGAACGGTATCCGGATTATGAAGCAGTGATCCCTAAAATAAACCCCAACCACCTGATCGTGGAGCGTCAGGGATTTCTGAACTCCCTGAAAAGAGTGGCCATCTTTGCCAACAAAACCACACATCAGGTGGGCCTGAGAATTTCAGGAAATGAACTGAATATTTCGGCCGAGGATATTGACTTCTCCAATGAAGCTTTTGAGCGTTTAGGCTGTCAGTATGAAGGAGAAGATATGGAAATAGGCTTTAATGCCAGGTTCCTGATCGAGATGCTTTCAAATCTTGATTCCACAGAGGTAAAGATGGAACTCTCAACTCCGAACCGTGCGGGTCTGATCATTCCTCAGGAAATGGATGCTGATGAGAACGTACTGATGCTTGTCATGCCTGTGATGCTGAACAGCTATAGCTGATCGGTGTTCAAAATATTACACCTTCTGTTCAACTAAGAGAAAGCTTTTCTGTCGTTTAAGGAAACTAAAACTTATACTCATGGCTGATCTGCAGTTAACAGGTAAATGGAATGAACTTAAAGGTAAGGTGAAACAGGCTTATGCTGAACTCACAGATGACGACCTGAAGCACGAAGAAGGCAAGGATGATGAACTGCTGGGCAGGCTTCAGCAAAAAACAGGCAAAGGCCGTGACGAACTGGTAAGCTGGCTTAAAAGCCTTTAAGATCGCGTACAGGTATTTTATACATGTTCCTGAAAGAAACTAACAAGGCGGTACAGAAATGTGCTGCCTTTTTTGTTTGTGAACAGGTATAATTGCGTTATGCTTGAGTTAAAAGGAGTTCATCATATTGCTATAATAGTTTCAGATTATGCCGCGTCCAAAGATTTCTATACCCGGATTCTGGGCCTTGAAATTATCTGTGAGACCTTCAGGGCTGAACGCAGTTCATGGAAACTTGATCTTTCTCTCCATGGGACCTATGTGATTGAACTGTTCTCTTTTCCTGATACCCCTCCAAGAGTATCCCGCCCCGAAGCCCGGGGCTTGCGGCATCTTGCCTTTGCAGTGCCTGATCTTGACAAGGCCATCGGTCACCTGAATAAACAAGGGATAGCCACAGAGACCGTCCGTACAGATGAGCTTACCGGCCGCAGGTTTACCTTCTTTGAAGATCCGGATCAGCTTCCGCTGGAATTCTATGAAATTTAATTTCGCTCTGAAACTGCCTCTGCTCTACGCCAGGGGCGAAGAATGAAGAAGGTGCAATTTTATCTTTTGAAATCTCAGGCTTTAAAGTATATTTGCAAACTTTTAAAAGTAAAAAATGGCAAATCACAAATCTTCGATAAAGAGAATACGTTCAAATGCAGCAAAGCGCTTGCGTAACAGATACCAGGCAAAAACTACCCGTAATGCCATCAAGAAGTTAAGAGGAACTCTTGAGAAAAAGGAAGCAATGGAATTACTTCCAAAGGTGACTGCAATGCTTGATAAACTGGCTAAGAGAAATGTTATTCATAAGAACAAAGCTGCCAACAACAAGTCAAAACTGACCCGTCTGGTAAACAGCCTGGTTTAGGTCTGCGCAGAGAACAAAATTTAAAAGGTTTCCAAAAACCTTTTTTTATTAATTATATATAAACAAAAATATATATATTTAATATATGAATGAACAGAGCCGTCATTGTATTAAATCGTGGGCTGAAGATGACCGGCCAAGGGAAAAACTGGTTTTAAGGGGGCGGCATAATCTGAGCGATGCTGAATTGCTTGCCCTGGTGATCCATACCGGAATTCCCGGCAAATCTGCCCTCGAGATCTCGCGTGAAATACTGGCTATGGTTAATAACCAGATCCATTTACTTGCCCGCCTTTCTGTACATGAACTCATGGCATTTGAGGGGATTGGTATTACAAAGGCAACAAGGCTTATTGCTGCACTTGAACTGGGCCGGCGTAAAAAGGATAATTCTGTTCCCGGGCAGCCAGTTATTTCATGCAGTCAGGATCTTTACCGGCTCATGACACCCTTTCTTTCAGATCTCTGCCATGAAGAATTCTGGATCATTTTGCTGAACAGGGCAAATAAAGTAGTGGTAACCCAGAAACTCAGTATGGGCGGTATTTCGGGAACAGTGGCCGACCCCAAACTCATCTTTAAATCAGCGATTGATCATAAGGTAAGCTCTATTATCCTCTGTCATAACCACCCCTCAGGAAATCTGAAGCCCAGTTCAGCGGATATTGACCTGACCAAAAAGCTGAGTTCAGGCGCACGTCTGCTGGATATGCAGGTGCTGGATCACCTTATTTATACAGACAGGGGGTATCTCAGTTTTGCTGATGAAGGCTGGCTTTCCCTTTAGCCGTCTTTTATGTACTTTCGCTGCCTCAGGGAATTTGACCCGCCTTTAGCAATTCAACACATAGAATGAAGATCTCATATAACTGGCTTCAGAAATTTCTGAAAACATCCATTACCCCGAATCACCTTTCAGAGATATTAACCAGTACAGGCCTTGAGGTCGAAAGTCTGGAAACCTGGTCAGAAATTCCCGGAGCCCTTGAAGGGCTGCTGGTCGGGGAAGTGATGGATGTGAAGAAACATCCTGATGCCGACCGGTTAAATATTACAAGGATCAACCTGGGGAATGACCAGCTGCTCCAAATAGTATGCGGAGCATCAAATGTAGCTGCAGGCCAAAAAGTAGTGATCGCTCCGGTAGGAGCTACGGTTCATCCCTTGACAGGAAGTCCCTTTTTAATTAAAAAGTCTAAAATTAGAGGAGAGTGGTCAGAGGGAATGATCTGTGCTGAAGATGAGATAGGCCTTGGGCCGGATCATGCTGGTATTCTTGTACTTCCGGCTGAGGCAGTTGCCGGCCAGTCGCTTGTGGCTCTGTTCTCTTCAAAGACCGACCTTGTTTTCGAGATCGGGATTACCCCTAACCGTTCCGATGCCCTGAGCCATAAAGGGGTTGCACGTGATATTCTTGCCTTCATTGCAGCCCATAAAGACGATTCAAATGACCCGTCTGCCCATGTGGAAGCACCTATGAACCTGAAAGCTGCAACCTGGTTTGACGGGGATTTTGACAAACCCGGGGATCTTACACTGATTCATTCCTTTAGCGGTGATCACGACAGGGTAAAGGTAGTTATTGAAAATGCGGATGACTGCATTCGCTTCAGCGGACTTTGTATCAGTGGCGTTCAGGTGAAAGAAAGCCCGGTATGGTTGCAGAATAACCTCCGTGCTATCGGTTTAAGGCCTGTAAACAATATTGTAGACATTACCAATTACATTTGCCATGATATGGGGCAACCCATGCATGCCTATGACCTCAGGCAGATAAAAGGAGGGGTCATCAAGGCCGCCAATATTGCCGGTTCTACTCCATTCATTACACTTGACGGCATTACCCGCTGTATCCATGAATCCGACCTGATGATTGCTGACGCTGAAGGGCCTTTGGGAATTGCCGGCGTTTTTGGTGGCCTGAATTCAGGCATACGCAGCGATACCACAGAGATCTTTTTGGAGAGCGCCTGCTTTAATGCGGTCAGCGTCCGTAAAACAGCCCGGCGTCATGGCCTGAAAACGGATGCATCCTTCAGATATGAACGGGGTACGGATGTAGACCAGACACTGGCAGCCCTTGAACTCGCCTGTCAGCTGGTGCTTGAACTTGCAGGCGGTCAGGTAACTTCTTCCCTGCAGGATGTGTACCCCCGGCCGGTAGTAAAGGCTCAGGTGCATCTCGCAAGGTCAAGGCTTGATTCATTACTGGGGCTTCATATTCCCACGGTCCAGGTCGATACGATCCTTAAGGGCCTTGGTATAGGCATTCTCAGACATGTGTCTGGTAACTTGCCCGGGCATACAGATATTTTATCAGATGAAAACTGGGACCTGAGCATTCCTGCTTTTAAAACTGATGTGACGCGTGAGGCCGATATCATCGAAGAAATACTGCGCATCTATGGGTTCAATGCAATTCCAACACCTGTACAACTGCGTTCGAGTCTTCCTTTTACCCTTGCAGCTGATCCTGAACGCATCAGAGAGTCGACTGCCGACTGGCTATGTGCAACTGGGTTTAACGAGATCATGACCAATTCGCTGAGTGCTTCAGTTTACCTGGAGCTGGACGGACCGGAACTTGTTGCCCAGGTAGTGCATGTATTGAACCCCCTTAGCTCAGACCTTGATGTATTGCGCCAGAGCTTGCTTTTTTCAGGGCTTAAAGCTGTTTCCTATAACCTGAACCGCAGAATCAATAATTTGAAGTTCTTTGAGTTCGGCAAAAGCTATCATAAATTTTCAGGCCGTTATGAAGAGCAGAATCACCTGGCAATTTTTATGACAGGGGCACAGCTTTCAGATTCCTGGCTCGGAAAGAATGAACCGCTGAACTTCTACCATATGAAGGGAATTGTCGACTCACTGCTGACCCGGCTCAATGTACAGGCTTCAACAACAGTCCGGAACGATATTACCTGGCTGGATGAAGCCCTGGGCTGGAATGTGAAAAAGAGAAATATTGCTACGGCAGGCAGGGTTAATTCCTTGCTGTTGAAGGAGTTTGGAATTGAAACAGATGTCTGGTATATGACCATTCAATGGGACGAACTGCTTAAAATAAGGCATACCCAGCCTTTACTGGCTACCCCGGTTCCCCGCTTCCCTGCAGTGCGCCGTGATCTTTCGCTTCTGGTTGACAGAGACGTGGAATTTGATACGCTCCGGACGCTTGCATTGCAATGCGGAATTTCTATCTTGAAACATATTTCTGTATTTGATGTGTACGCTGGCGATAAGATCCAAAAAGATAAAAAATCATATGCATTGAGTTTTATGCTTGAAAGTACCGACCATACACTGACCGATGAGGAGATTGAATCCGCAATGAAGAAGATCGGGAAGCAGCTTACAGATAAATCAGGTGCCCAGGTACGTAAATAAATAGAATAGCCATGAGTGGAACGCTGAACGGCACGCTCGATCAGATCCGGATTAAAACTGAAAACCTGATCGAATTATGCGAAGCCCTGAAGGAACAGAATGAACTGCTGGGTCAGCAAAACAATGATCTGCGCCTGGAACTAGAAATGCTTGAAGATAAGGGGAAAAAATCTGATGAAAAGATCAGCACCCTCTTAATGGCCAGGTCGGTAGCGGGCCAGGATGAAAAATCCCTTGACATTAAGCAGAAAATTAACGAATTTGTGCAGGAAATAGATAAATGTATAACGTTACTGAACAAGTAACATAATAGTGAAACAGCTCTGATGGGAGAAATCTCCATTAAAATAAATATTGCAGACCGACTCTATCCGCTTAAGATTGAGATGGAAGAGGAGGAACTGGTAAGGAAAGCAGCAAAGAATATTAATGAACGGATAAAAACTTTTCAGGAGAATTATGCGGTTAAGGATAAGCAGGATCTGCTCTCCATGGCGGTTCTGCACTATGCGACAGAGGCTCTCAAATTCGATAAAAAGGTTTTACTCGAAGATGATGGAATATCAGAAAAGGCGTTGGAAATTGATAGAATGCTTGCCGACTATTTACTAAAGCAATAAGTGCTTGGAAATTTAGCCGTTGTTGAATTTCAATAGTTTCACAGAAAATATATGTATCTGTTCAAGCTATTGTAATTTGACAACGGCTTTTTTATATGTCTGATAACCAATAATTTATATATATAACCATCATATGATAACAAATATAATCTTTCTTATAGCGGGGATAATGGCAGGAACCGTCATTGGCCGCTACCTGCTTAACCTTGTATTCAAGGCGCAGGAGCAACAGGCAGAAGAAAAGGCAAAGAACATTCTCAGGGATGCTGAGTCAAAGGCAGATATCATGAAGAAAGACAAACTTCTTGAGGCCAAGGAAAAATTCCTGCAGCTTAAATCAGAGCACGACCAGGAGATCCAGCAAAAGAATCAGCAGGCTGGTCAGCGTGAAAATTCATTAAAGCAGAAGGAACAGTCTTTAAGCCAGAAAATTGAAAATAATTCAAGAAAAGAACTGGAGCTGGATACAACCAAGACAAATTTAACCAAGCAGCTTGAACTGGTAGAAAATAAAAAGGTAGAGATCGAAGAAATTAAAAACCAGCATCTTTCAAAACTTGAGACCATTGCAGGCCTTTCAGTGGATGCAGCAAAAGCTGAACTGGTTGACGCCCTGAAAGAAGAAGCAAAGACCCTGGCCATGTCGTCTGTAAAGGATGCTATTGAAGAGGCTAAGCTGATCGCAGTCAAGGAATCAAAAAAGATCGTGATCCAGACCATTCAGCGTACGGCCACTGAAAATGCCATAGAAAATTCAGTCTCCATCTTTAATATTGAAAATGACGAGATCAAGGGTCGTATCATTGGTCGTGAAGGCCGAAATATCCGTGCACTTGAAGCAGCCACAGGCGTAGAGATCATCGTGGATGATACCCCGGAGGCCATCATCCTTTCCGGATTTGATCCGGTGAGGCGTGAAATTGCCCGTCTTTCCCTGCACCGGCTGATCACGGACGGAAGAATACATCCTGCAAGAATTGAGGAAATTGTGGCCAAGACCCGCAAGCAGCTCGAAGATGAAATTATTGAGATAGGAGAGCGCACGGTCATTGACCTGGGTATTCATGGGCTTCATCCTGAACTTATTCGGATGGTGGGAAGAATGCGTTACAGGTCTTCATATGGTCAGAACCTTCTGCAGCATAGCCGCGAGGTAGCTAATTTCTGTGCCACCATGGCAGCCGAGCTGGGCTTGAATGCAAAACTTGCCCGCAGGGCAGGACTGCTCCATGATATTGGAAAGGTACCAGATGACCAGCCTGAAACTCCGCATGCCTTGCTGGGTATGGAACTGGCCATCCGTTATAAAGAACATCCTGAGGTTTGTAATGCCATTGGTGCTCACCATGATGAAATTGAGATGACCAGCCTTATCTCACCCATTGTACAGGCCTGTGATGCAATTTCAGGTGCGCGGCCAGGTGCACGCAGGGAAGTGGTGGAGAGCTATATTAAACGCCTTAAAGATCTTGAAGCCCTTGCTTTATCCTATCCCGGCGTAGAGAAGACCTTTGCCATTCAGGCAGGCCGGGAGCTGCGGGTCATTGTGGAGAGCGAAAAGATCACTGATAAACAGGCCGAAGTTCTGGCCTTTGATATCTCTAACAGAATCCAGACAGAGATGACCTATCCTGGTCAGGTAAAGGTGACTGTGATCCGTGAAACACGTTCAGTTTCCTATGCAAAATAGGTTCAGCTTCTTTTAATGATGGAAAGCCCTGTCTGCTATTTTGCAAACAGGGCTTTTTCTTTTAAACATTAGTGTACCTTTGAACTGGTTCTATTAACCGTTTTTTGCGGTAAGAGTTCATATAATGGAAACATTATATCGACTTCTTCGTATAACCTTCATATAGTTTTTATTTTCAACTCCTGGCAGGGATATTCTGAAAATAAAATCGATATGAATCAATTAATTTAAAAGCCCCAACTTTTAATGCATCTTTTCAAGTTATATTTCCTTCAGCACGCCAGTCTAATTGAAGTTTTACTCTACGCTTTTGTCATCATTCTTTTATGGTCAGGTGAAATTCTGGTTTGCCTTGAAACGCCTATCAGTAAATGGAAGCATACCCGTATAAATGCGATGTTTATTTTTACGGCCCTAACCATTCAGTTATCCCTGACTACCTTTGTACTTCAGATCGCACATTGGGGCAGTGTGCACCAGTTTGGTCTAGTATACCTGATTCCACACCATGCAAATCCCTGGGTGTTTTTCATAAGCTCTTTTATTATGCTTGACTTTTTTGAATACTGCTACCATGTGGTGATGCATAAAGTAAAGTTATTCTGGAAGTTTCATCTTGTACACCATAGTGATCACGATTTTGATGTGTCAACCACTGTTCGTGAGCATCCGGTAGAAACTTTTATCCGCGTTTGTTTTTCCATGCTCTGGGTGTTCATTTCAGGTGCGTCTTTAGGTACCCTGATCATCCGTCAGACCTTTCAGACCGTTTCTAACCTGATGGCACATTCAAAAGTTTCGTTTCCAAGTGAAATTCAGAAGATCTACGGGCTTCTTTTCATTACTCCTGATCTTCACCGCGTGCATCATCATTATGTGCGTCCACAGACCGACAGCAATTACGGCGATGTACTCAGTATCTGGGACCGTATATTTGGCACCTACCGTGAAATGGATGGAGATGATATTATCTATGGAATTGATACCCATTTTGAAGGTATGCCAGAGAAGAAGTTCCTTGCTATTCTGAAGATCCCGTTTAAAAAGAATTAGTTCTTAAACGTTCCTGAAGGGGCACTGGTCAACAGCTGCCTTCATATAAAAAGCCATCATATAAGCACAGTGTGCTGGTATGATGGCTTTCTTATTTCAGGTTAAGGAAGAGAAGCAGGGTTCAACATGCTTCTCTTCCTTGCATGGATCTTCTTCCTCCAGCAGGGGATATCCTTTATGCTTTTAGATTTATTTAAAGAGGCATGAAGTCAATTACCTTCATAATAATCATGGCAATCAGGGCGCTTACAGGAATGGTCAGTACCCATGCCCAGAGCAGGCTGATCGTCACTCCCCAGCGCACGGCAGAGATCCTTTTTGTAAGGCCTACACCAATAATAGAACCTGCAATGGTATGTGTAGTACTTACAGGGATCTTGAAATGAGTGGTAATGAACAGGGTAATGGCACCTGCAGTTTCTGCTGCTACCCCTTCCAGAGGCGTTACCTTGGTGATCTTGGTTCCCATGGTTTTCACAATCTTCCAGCCCCCTGTAAGGGTACCACATGAAATGGCCGTATAGCATGCCAGGGGAACCCAGGTAGGCATTTCTGATAGTTTTGTAATATGGTGTGTAGCAATCAGGGCGACCGTAATAATACCCATTACTTTCTGGGCATCTGAGCCTCCATGTCCAAGGCTAAGGGCAGCGGATGATACGAGCTGGAGACGTTTGAACCAGCTTTCTGAGTTCGAACGTCTTGTGTTCTTGAAAAGATTAACAATGATCAGGGTAACCACAATGGCAATGGCCATACCGATGACTGGTGCTGCCACAATGAAAATGATCGTTTTTAAGATGACCATCATATTAATGGAATGCAGACCGGCATGACCGATAGCTGCCCCGGCAAAGCCTCCAATCAGCGTATGCGATGAACTTGATGGTATTCCATACCACCAGGTCAGTAAATTCCAGGTGATGGATGCAAGGATTCCTGAAAGTACGATAGGCAGGGTAATGTACTGTGCAAAGACAGTACTGGCTACAGTATTTGCAACCCCATGCTCTTTAAAAATGAAAAAGGCTGCAAAATTGAAGGCGGCAGCCCAGATAACAGCCTGGACCGGACTAAGCACTTTAGTGGAGACAATGGTAGCAATTGAATTTGCCGCATCATGAAAACCATTGATAAAATCAAAGATCAGGGATAATACAATAATAAGTATAAGTAATGCCATGGAGTGTTCTTGGAATGGATCAGGCGTTTTTAATCATGATGGTTTCAAGCACATTGGCAACATCCTCACACTTATCGGTAGCAATTTCAAGCAGGGTGAGCAGGTCTTTATATTTGATGAGCTGGATCGGATCCTGTTCTTCTTCAAATAATTTGTTCAGGGCCAGGTCGTAGATCAGGTCTGCTTCTGATTCAAGGTTATTGATCTTTATTATCGATTCTGCCATCAGTTTATGACTGCGTACATCCTGAAGTTCTTTAATGGCTGTATTAATTTCTTCGGCTCCCTTCTGAATAAGGTCACCAAGCCTGATCATTTCCGGAGTAATGGTCTTTACCTTATAGATCGCGATTTTCTTTGCCGTATTATGTATGAAACCAGCCGCATCGGCAATATGGGTCACCAGGTTATGAATGTCTTCCCTGTCAAAAGGCGTGATGAAATTCAGGCCGAGTTCCCTCAGCGTATCACGGGTCAGGTCGTCCGATACCTGCTCGAGCTGCTCAATTTCATTTACCAGTGCTGTTCTTTGTTCACCACCCTGGGCATCTAACAATGCATTCAGGGTAGTAGACATAGTGATGAGATTCATGGAAAGCTTTTCAAAAAGAGGGAAGAACTTTTTGTCTTTCGGCGTGAAATAATGGAAAAGATTAAAACCCATAAGATGAGATGTGAACGTATTAATTTAGCGACACAAAAATATTAAACAATTGTTAAGAAATTGTAAGGTCATGATTATTTTAATAATGGGTTCGAATGAACCCTGCTAATAATCCATATTTTGTAAAGAAATAAAAAATTATGACGCCCCGCAATCAACTCGACATCTATTTTAACGGGTATGCAGCACATCATCTGAACCCTGTCAATAAACTGATCCATTGGTTTTGTGTACCCCTTATCATGTATAGCATTCTGGGTATGGTATGGAGTATACCTATGCCAAAGCTACTTAGTTTTAATGGGTCTTTTAACTGGACTTCCCTTTTAATGGCTATTGTCATTTACTACTGGTACACGCTTTCTCATTCTCTTGCCTATGCAATGATCCTTGTATACGCCGGTATGAATTATTTAATAGTTATGCTGAATGGTCTGCTCCTGTACAGACATATTAATCCGGTCATCGCCTATCTGTTCATTTTTATACTGGCCTGGACAGGGCAGTTCATCGGCCATAAGATTGAAGGAAAGAAGCCTTCATTCATGGAAGACCTGAAATTTCTGCTGATAGGACCTCTGTGGCTCCTGCACTTCATTTTTGTAAAACTGGGCATAACCTATTGATTGTATAGCTTTTGAACCTTAAAAAGGGTGCAGCATGCAGGAAACGCCATTTCCTATGTTAATTCAGCGCTCTTTATGTTAATTTAATGTGAATAGAATTTTAAATAAATGAATACTTGTTAACCTTATAGTAACCTTATGTTAAACACCCGTTAATGACTGAACGGTAATTTTGTTCCAGTAAACAAAATTACGTATTATGAAAAGAGTATTACTTTTAGTTATGGTCTGTATGGGGCTTCTTGTTGGCTTCCGGTCTTATTCGCAGGAAACCAATGGTGGTCTGACAGGGAAAATACTTGATGCTACCGGGCAGCCAATGCCTGGAGCAACTGTTGAGGCAATTCATATTCCTTCCGGAACCCATTATGCTACAGCATCTGGTTCTGACGGCCGCTACAACCTTCCGGGCATGCGCATCGGCGGACCTTACAAGATAACGATCTCTGCCATTGGAATGACTACCCTCAAACGCGAAAATGTAGCCATCAGCCTCGGATCTCTTTCAAACGTGAATTTCGTACTGACCGATAATACAAAACAACTTTCAGAGGTGGTCATCAAGGCTTCCAGGTCAGGTGCAAAAGCTAACCGTACAGGTGCAGGAACCAATATTTCGGGCAGCCAGGTACGCAATCTTCCTACTATTGGCCGAAGCCTTCAGGATTTCACCCGTCTTACGCCCCAGGGCAGTAAGGATAATTCTTTCGGTGGTACAAATTTCAGGTATAACAATGTGACCATCGATGGTGCCATTAATAATGATGCCATCGGCTTCAGCCCTTCCCTGGGTGGCCAGTCAGGTACTTCAGGCCAGCCTGGAAGCAGTACCCGTTCCACGCCGATCTCTCTTGACGCCATTCAGGATATCCAGGTTTACCTGGCTCCGTATGATGTAAAGATTGGAAACTTCACCGGTGGTAGTGTCAATGCAGTGACCCGCAGCGGTACAAATGATGTAACAGGTTCTGTGTATGCTTTTGGCCGCAATGCCTCTATTACTGGAGCACATGATGCAGTAAACAATGCGACATCCAAAGAGCCATCTGCCTTCCATGATTATACCCTTGGAGTCAGGCTTGGTTTTCCGATCATAAAAAATAAGCTTTTCTTTTTCAGTAATGAAGAATTTGCCCGCAGGCAGGATCCTATTCTGCTCAATGCATCCAATGACCCTAATGTCATTACTCCGCAGATAGCCCAGGTGCTGACAGATACCTTGAAGAAGATCGGTATTAACCCTGGTTCTTACGGTGCTTACAATATCTATTCGCGGTCAAATAAATTTTTTAACCGCCTTGACTGGAACATAAGCCCCCGTACCCAGCTGGTGCTGCGCAATAATACAATTACTTCACAGGCAACGAACCTGGAGCGCGATGCTGCCAACTTCAGATTTGGAAGTATTGACTACCAGCAGGTAAACAATCAGAGCTCTACAGTAGCTGAATTAAAGACCCGCTTTAATAATAGCCTGAGCAATAGTCTGGTGGTTGGATATTCTGCAGTGCATGATTTCAGAAATCCTACATCCGATGTATCCCTTCCCCAGATGGAGATCGTTGGCGCAAAGCCAGGTACTACCATTTTTATAGGTACAGACCGTGAAGGCGCGATTTTCAATATGAAGCAGAAAACATTTGAATTTACTGATAACCTTACTTTTTATAAAGGCCGTCATACGATCACTGTAGGTACGCATAATGAGCTTTATAATATTACCTATGATTTTGTAAACTCATGGAACGGACGCCTTGCCTACAACAGCCTTGTAGGTAAAGGAGCTACGGACCCTGCTGCCCTTGGCGGTATCGGTGCCGGAACAGGTTCACTGCTGAGTTTATTGAACCGTGCAAGGGGTGCATATAATTATACGAATGATTCACGTGATTATATTGAAGCCAATCCTTCAGCCCAGTTCAAGGTAAATATGTTCAGTCTTTATGGTCAGGATGAATACCAGGTATCTGACCGCTTTAAATTGACCCTTGGTCTGCGTTTTGATATGGCCGATGTGCCCAACAAACAGCCGCTGAGCAGCAAAACAACTTCGACTCCGGCCGATGCCAATTACGGTACTACCTATTCCTATACCCAACCCCGCAATATTCTGAACAAGTATATGGGCCAGGTGCAGATCTCACCCCGTTTAGGTTTCAACTATGATGTGAATGGTGATAAGAGTCTGATCATCCGTGGTGGTTCAGGCCTGTTTACCGGAAGAATTCCTTTTGCATGGATGGGTTACGCGTTTTATAATAATGGAAACACCTATGGTTTCTTTGACCAGAAATACGCAGGCACTACCAGGCCTGTAGGTGACCCTCTGGCCGGCCATCCTTCAGCAAATGGCATAGGTGGCTTTATTGCAAACCAGCCAAAAGCGTCATCTGCAAAGACAGAGGTTGATATGATCGACAATCACTTCAAAATGCCCAAGGTATGGAGATCAAGTCTGGCTGTAGATTATACAACTGCTGACGGTTATAAATTCTCTGTAGAAGGCATCTATACCAAAACAATCAATGACCTTGTTTTCAGAAATGTGAATATCAAAGACAGCGCTTCCTACTATGCCTATGATACCCGCCACCAGCAGCCGATTTTTGTTTCTGGCTCTAAAGGGTCTAACAATACAGGCTTTACATCAAACTACCTGTTGAGTAATACAAATCAGGGATACCGCTATAGTTTAACTGCCCAGGTAGGCAAATCTCCTTCCGGTAATGGTGGTCTGAACTGGAATGTTGCCTATACCTATGGTCAATCAAAAGATGTCACTAATGGCATCCGTAACTCCATGGAGTCAAACTGGCAGCTGAACCAGGCGTTGAATCCAAACAGCCCGGGTCTTGCAAATTCAAACTTTGATGTGCGCCAGCGTATTGTGCTTACTATCGGGTATGCCCTGCATTGGAATGAAAGCAATACGACGAATTTAAACCTGTTCTATTCGGGTCAGTCAGGTTCACCTTTCAGTTATGGCTTTGTAGGCTCGACTGTAGATAACAGTGGCCAGCAGGTTTCTCTTGCCTATATTCCAAAGCTTACAGAGACTGCCAGTTTCTTTGCTGCAAACCCAGCCATGGCAGCTGCCTTTGACCAGTATGTGAACAGCAATTCTTACCTGAACTCAAGAAGAGGAAATTTTACGGAACGTAATACCGGCCGTACCCCATGGAACAACCAGCTTGACTTCCGCCTGTCACATGATATTCATGTAGGCGCATCCAAAAAGAATACCATTACCCTTACCTATGATGTCATCAATCTGGCAAACCTGATTGATAAGAACCTGGGCAAGGTGTTTTATGTAAACAATACTTACAATTCTACTGCAAGTATCGGCCTTGCTGCGGCAAAGGGTACAGCGGCCTTCCCTGCAGTGATCAATGGAATTCCCCAGTATACCTGGAGCTCACCTGCTACTCCATGGCAGGTAGATCCATTCCTTTCCAGATGGCAGATGCAGTTTGGCGTGAGGTATTCATTCTAGCTCTTTTAGATACCTGTGAATGCATGAAGCCAGCCTTTAAAGGCTGGCTTCGGTATTTCAGGACGAAACGGGCTCAGGTTGAATAACCTGGTCTGTCGTATTTAAGAGGGTTTTACTGGTAGCCTGGATCAGGTAATCGAACAGGTTCACGTTGGGCGGCAGGTTAAGTTTCTTTCGCAGGCGATACCTGCTTACTTCTACAGCACCAATTGTCACATTCATTAACTGCGCAATCTCTTTTGACACGAGATTCATTTTCAGGTAGGCACATATTTTAAGGTCTGTAGGACTCAGGCCCGGAAACTTGCTTTTTAAGGTAGCCAGAAAATCGGTATGGATCTGGTCAAAATGAATGGCAAAATGATCCCAGTCTGAATCATTCCGCTCCGATTCGTGAATAAGTTTTAATAGCTTTGCCAGTTCATGGTCACGGTTTTTTTCATCAGACTCTTTTATAAAGGTAAGCCCATCCCGGATTCTTGACATCAGTTTACCGCGCTGCATCAGGTGCATGGTCGTTGTGGCCAGCTCCTTGTTTTTAAAGCTGACATCTGCCTCCAGCTGGTCGTTTTTTAAAGACACTATTTTCTTATCCTGCTGATCGAGCTCCAGCTGATGAAGATAGATCAGTTGCAGTTCAATTTTCTTATGTCTGAGCTGCTGACGCTTGAAAATACTGAATACAGCAGTACCCAGCAAAAGAAAATAACCGGCATACGCCCACCCGCTCTGGTACCATGCAGGCTCTATTTCAAAGCTATAACTTAACGGAGCAGACTCATTCCCAAGGTTTGTTCGGGATTTAACCATAAACGTATAGGTACCTGAATTCAGGTTGGTAAATTCCTTTTCACTTTTAGCACTCCAGCCCGACCATTTACGATCGAATCCCATGAGCTGATAACTGAATTCTACATTATTCCGCTGCTCGAAAAGGGTAGATGAATAGTCAAAATGAAGGGAGTTATTGATATGTGCGAGTTTTACGATGCCTGAAAGGGGCACTGGATA
>JAYWCR010000176.1:0-13535 GCA_043780395.1 Sphingobacteriales bacterium | reverse complement strand
TCCAGCACTTCCTTTACCGTTTGAACGGCATAAGGCATGGCTGAAGGATCACCGGGGCCATTGGAAATAAAATATCCATCGGGCTGCCAGGCCTGCATTTCTGAAAAGCTTGTTCTGGCAGGGAACACCTTTATATATACATCACGCTGGGTGAAATTATTCAGAATGCTTTTCTTCACACCAAGGTCCAGTACTGCTACTTTCAGCGCTGCTTCAGGGTTTCCTGCAAAATAAGGTTCCGTGGTGCACACTTCTGATGAAAGCTCAAGCCCATCCATGGAAGGGGCAAGTTTCAGCCGCTCCTGAAGCTCTTCTACGGAGATCTTCTCGGAACTGATGATGGCATTCATGGCACCTTTATCCCGGATGTATTTTACCAGTGAACGGGTATCAATATCTGAAATGGCAACCAGGTTCTGATCGAGGTAATAAGATTGTAAAGATTGAGAAGCCATTTTCCTTGAGAAAACAGTGCTGAAATTCTTGCAGACAAGGCCTGCTATCTTAATATCAGCAGATTCGTTTTCACCGCTATGGGTTCCATAGTTTCCGATATGAACATTGGTGGTGACCATGATCTGGCCAAAATAGGAGGGGTCAGTAAAAATTTCCTGATAGCCGGTCATCCCCGTGTTAAAACATATTTCACCTAGGGTGGTTCCTATTTTGCCAGCAGACTTTCCATGGAAAATCGTTCCGTCTTCTAAAATCAGTACCGCAGGAATGCTTGAAATTTGGGTCATTTAAAAAAGATAATTTAAAACTTAAAGAAAAAACCATATCCCCGGCAGCGGGAACGCTGTCTTTGCAGAAAATAAGTGCATCAAGGAGCCTCGAATTACACCAGATAAAGGTATAAAAATAAACCTAAAATCCTCTACATTCGTTTTTCCTTAGGATCACCTTATGTCGGTAAACAAAGAAATCAAACGCATTACAACTCAGACACTTCTGGAAATGAAGGAACGGGGTGAAAAAATCTCAGCGCTTACCTCGTACGATTATTCGATGGCAAGGATCGTTGATGAGGCAGGTATTGATCTTGTTCTGGTTGGTGATTCTGCTTCCAATGTCATGGCAGGTCATGAAACAACGCTGCCCATAACCCTTGATCAGATGATCTACCATGCCTCATCGGTAGTGCGTGCAGTAAAACGGGCCCTTGTTGTTGTAGACCTTCCTTTTGGTTCTTACCAGGGGAATTCAAAAGAGGCACTACACTCGGCTATCCGCATCATGAAAGAATCGGGTGCACATGCAGTAAAACTTGAAGGCGGCATAGAGATCAGGGAATCTGTTGACCGCATCCTGTCGGCAGGCATCCCTGTGATGGGCCATCTTGGTCTTACCCCACAGTCAATCTATAAATTCGGTACCTATGCGGTAAGGGCACAGGAAAATGCAGAAGCTGAGAAACTGATGTCTGATGCTAAAATGCTCGAAAACACAGGCTGCTTTGGTATTGTACTGGAAAAAATTCCTGCCAGTCTGGGCAGCAAGGTCACTGCAAGTCTGCAGATCCCTACTATCGGAATTGGTGCAGGTGCAGAGGTAGACGGCCAGATTTTGGTGATCCATGATATGATGGGCATGAATAAAGGGTTCAGACCCCGGTTTCTGCGTCAGTATTTGAATCTGTATGAGGAGATGAATGCGGCTGTAAAATCTTATATCACCGATGTAAAGGGCCAGAATTTTCCAAACGAAAAAGAACAATATTGAAAACAGATCTACTTACCGACCTCGAGATCCTATACGAGGATAACCATATTATTGCTATCAATAAACAGCCTGGAATGATCGTTCAGGTTGATAAGGGAGGCGATAAACCAATGGATGAAATGGTTCAGGAATACCTGGCCGCCAAGTACAACAAGCCTGGTAAAGCCTTTGTCGGGGTTATTCACCGCCTTGACCGCCCTGTTAGCGGGGTGATCCTTTTTGCGCGCACCAGTAAAGCCCTGGACCGCATGAACCTGCAGTTCAAGGAGCGGGAGGTTCAGAAGACCTATTGGGCAGTTACCCGTGTAGAACCCAAAAAACATGAAGACCGCCTTGTGCACTGGTTGCTTAAAGACCGGGACAGTAATGTGGTGAAGGGTTATGATCATGAAGTCGACGGCAGCCAGCGTGCCGAACTCAGCTATAAACTTAAAGGTGCAGACAATGGTTTCTTTCTGCTTGAAGTAAATCCTATCACAGGCCGCTCGCATCAGATCAGGGTGCAGATTTCAAGCCTTGGGTGCCCCATTTGCGGAGATAATAAATACGGCTATCCCCGTGGCTATAAAGAGAAGTTCATAGGACTGCATGCCCGGCGGCTGCGCTTTATGCATCCTGTAAAAAAGGAACCAATTGAAATCATTGCCCCCCTTCCCAAACTTGAGTTCTGGGATATCTGGCGCGATGTAGAGGTTTAGCTTTAAGAAGGGCCGGTTATTTACCCGGATGCTGTTCTTTATAAATTTTCTTTTTCAGTTCCTGAAGCACTGCAACTTCCTGCTGCAATTTTAATTTCTGAATGTTCAGGGAAGCGATACTTTCACCAAGCCGGGCGTTCATTTTCTTCACCATCTCTTCATTCAGTATGATGTCAGGTATTTTCAGGTCAAGTTTTAATTTATCCTGAAATTTAAAATCAGCATACCGGGCTGAAAAATCTCTTTTTGCCTTATCCAATGAGATCCGGGCCTGTTCAAATGCCTTTTTCTCAATGTTTTTCAACTGTGCGGCATTCAGCATTCCGGAGATCTTAATTTCCCCATCGGGGGAGATCAGGGTATCCGCATTGATCGTAATTGTTTTTTTAGAACCATCCGGGTCTTTGAACTCCATGCTAAGGGGACCACTCAAGGTCTCATGTGCATTTCCGGGTACATCTCCAGGTACAGCGCTGATCTTTGGAGGCCTGGGTGGAGCCGGATGTTTTTTTAATTTCTCAGGGAAGCGTGCAGGTCTCGGTGGTGCCGGCGCTGCCCGTTTTAAAGAAGCTGCCGGTTTTGCCGGAGGGGGTGCAATTAGCGGCGCCACCCGGGGCTCTGACGGAGTCAATGGAGCAGGCGTTGGCATGGCCGGTGGTCTGAGGGTGTCACTGGTTTCAACAGCATACGGGTGACCCGAATACTGTTGCTGGCTATGGGAGGTACGGGCGATAAAAGCAAAAGACACTATGCCGCCGAACAGTGTTGCCATCAGTACGAGCAGATACAGAGAGCCTGCTGCAGGTGCCGGATTGCCCGTGATCCGCCTGATGCGGGTCAAAAGCTGACCTGAACCTGAACGGATTCCAAGGGTAAGTTTATAGCCTGCCTGACGGTTCTCTTCGAGACAGACCAGTGCACTGGCATATGAAAAGGCATTTATTCCAGCCTTCAGAACACTTTCATCACAGCAATGTTCACGTTCTGCCCGGATCATTGATGAAAGGAGCGTGCTGAAAGGGTTAAAAAAGAACAGGGTCTCCAGGGCTACCTGCAGAAGGTTGAACAGGTAATCATTGCGTTTTATATGAAAAAGTTCATGGTAAAGTACAGCTTCCACCTGTTCAATACTCAGATGGCTTAAGAATGCCAGGGGAATTAATATGATGGGCCTGAACTGACCCAGCGTAAGGGGTGACTGAATTGCAGATGAATAATAGAGCTGAACAGGCCTGCGGATGCCCAGAATCTTTGTGGTGGTCTTAAATATTTCAAGCAGTTCTTTGCCTGGTATTGCCAGCCGGCTCTGATCTGTAAGGTTTTTCAGGTTGTAAAAACTTCTGAGTATTCTGGCTGAGAGAAAAACCAGAAGCACCAGGTAAAGGGGTACAAGATAGGGAAGAGTATTTTCAAAACCTGCTATGAACTGCGCCCCTGCTAGGGAAGCATTCATGCCTGCCCCTCCGCCACCAGAGACTTCCGGCATACCTGAGTCTGAAGAAAAGAGCTGCCCAGCGTTGGCAGGGTTTAAATGCCGGACTGCCAGCTTCACAAAGGTACAGGCAAAAAGGATGAACACCATGCTTAAGCCTGAGCATGCAAGCAGATACCTTGCCTGGTTCCGGCGCTGTAGAAATAAATAACATAGCCTGCATAGCAGATAGATGGCAGCACCCTGCCAGATAGAATGAAATAAAGCCCAGCCCAGGGGCTTTAACCAAATTGACGATCCGATCATTTCCATAGCCTTATTTTTTTTCCAGTTGCTTCAGGTATTTCTTAATATGTTCAAGTTCTTTTTTGCTTGTTTTCTTGTTTCCGAGAGCCTGCATCACAAGATCAAAACTTGACCCCTGGAAAATTGTATCTATGACTTTGTTAAGTAAAAGTTTCTGGGTTTTTTCCTGGCTTACTACAGCTTCATACAAATGCGACCTCGAGTCAGTATTTCGTGCAAGAAGGCCCTTCTCAAACATGATCTGCATAAGTTTGAGGGTAGTAGTATAGCCTACGTTCTTCTTTTGGGCGAGCAGGTCATGGACTTGCCTTACCGTAGCTTCCTTTTTCTGCCAGATGATCTGCAATATTTCCAGTTCGCTCTCTGTTGGCTTTAACTCAGTAGTGCTCATAATCAGGAGTTTATTTTACGAACTATTTCGTATATCAAATTTTGGAAATTTATTCTTATCAACCAAATTTATTTTGAAATAATCCTGTCAGGGTCTGTATAAACTAAAATGGCTGCCCGGGGGCAGCCATTCTGAAAAGGTAATGCATAGGGTCGCTGACCCATACGATTTTGTTATTCTATAGAATGCAAGTTAAGCTTTACTTTAAGCGCCTGGTCGATCGCATCCAGAAATTCTTCCGTGTACAGATAGTGATCGCCATGTTTTACTTTGTTTCCATGAATATTTACGGCAAGATCCTTTGTCATTTTGCCGGCTTCCACAGTTTCAATGCAAACCTGTTCAAGGGCATGGCAGAAGTTGATAAGGTCATTGTTCTGATCAAGCTTTCCTCTGAATTCAAGACCTCTTGTCCAGGCATAGATCGATGCAATCGGATTGGTGGACGTAGGCCTGCCTGCCTGATGGTCGCGGAAGTGACGGGTCACTGTTCCGTGTGCGGCTTCTGCCTCCATGGTATGTCCGTCAGGTGTGACCAGTACAGAGGTCATAAGGCCCAGAGAGCCAAAACCCTGCGCTACTGTATCTGACTGTACATCCCCGTCATAGTTCTTACACGCCCAGACAAAATTTCCATGCCATTTCAAGGCTGAGGCAACCATATCATCGATCAGGCGGTGTTCATAGGTAATACCAAGTTCTTCCATCTGGGCTCTGAACTCTTCGAGGTAGATCTCTTCGAAAATATCTTTAAAACGACCATCGTATTTCTTCAGAATTGTATTCTTTGTGGAAAGGTACAGGGGCCATTTTTTTATAATGGCCTGGTTGAAGCATGCGCGTGCAAAGCCTTTGATCGACTCATCGGTATTGTACATGGCCAGGGCAACTCCATCGCCGTCAAAATTATAGACTTCAAATGATTGTACTGCACTGCCGTCTTCAGGGGTGAAGCTGATATTCAGTTTACCCTTTCCTTTAGTGACAAAATCTGTAGCACGGTACTGGTCACCAAAAGCATGACGGCCGATACAGATCGGGGCAGTCCAGTTTGGTACCAGACGCGGAACGTTTGAGATCACGATAGGCTCTCTGAAAACAGTACCATCCAGAATGTTCCGGATTGTGCCATTGGGTGATCTCCACATCTGCTTCAGGTTAAATTCTTTCACCCGCGCCTCGTCAGGGGTAATGGTGGCACATTTTATACCTACATGATATTTCTTTATAGCATTTGCGGCATCCACAGTAACCTGATCATTTGTTTCATCACGGTATTCCATTCCAAGGTCATAATACTTGATATCCAGGTCCAGATACGGAAAAATCAGCTTTTCTTTAATAAAGGACCAGATGATACGGGTCATTTCATCACCATCCAGCTCTACAACTGGATTTGTTACTTTAATTTTTGTAAATGGCATAGGTTAATTTTTTAGTAAATATATACTTATCGCTCAATTTCAAGGTCTAGTCTTGCCTTGAAATCATTGAGCACCGGATTTTTTTCAGCCAGGTAATTAAACTTGTCAAGGGCAGAATACATTCCCTGTTTTTTATCTTCCACTACCTCCATGATGCGGATAGAAATATACAGAGAACGGTGCATGAACATCTCCCTGAGGAATTTTAACAGGTCTGGTATTTCAGGGGAGAGAATATCACGCTGAAAGGAGGTTTCTACCTTCACCTGAATGAACCGTCCGTTCTCGAGCTCAGGATCATAAGCTGTAAGGATGGTAAAGACATTGATCTTTGCGGCGATCTCGGGTTTAAAGCAATATGCTTTCCAATGATTGATCAGTTCCTCAAGACTTACAGGCCGCTCATCCTCTTCCTCTGCTGCCAGCAGGGCGGCTTCTTCCACAATTTTAGGATCCAGCTTTTTAAGCATTTCTGCCGCACTTGGAATCTTGAATTTAACAGGAATCGCTTTATTCTTTACCGTAAGTATGGCAGGTGGTACCGGTTCCACGGCATCAGCGCTTATGACAGAAGGTGCAATTTCACGGGCCGGAATAAGCTCAGGTGCAGGAATCTGTACAGGGCCTCCCAGGGGCGGGGTGATGACAAGGCCTTCAAGGGGCGGGGTGATGACTGGTTTTAAGGGCGCAGGGTCTGACTGGCTCGAACCAGCCGGCAAAGGCATCTTCCTTGATTCTGCAGAATGTAAATGGAGGGGCAGGGGAACAGGAACTGCTAGGGCAGGGGCTTCAGGTCTGGAGTTTTTTTTTTCGCTGACACTGTCAGGATTATCCTTTAGCCTGAAGGCCGCTTCTATATGACAAATCTTTATCAGGGCAAGTTCTACCTGCAGGCGCGGGTTCTTGCTTGTGCGGTAGTTAATTTCACATTGGTTGCCAATGGCAAGGGCGCTTAACAAAAATGAAAGCGATGCCTGGCCTGTCTGCTCAATATACCGGGCACGGGTTTGCTCGGTTACTTCAAGAAGTTTGACCGTAGAAGGATCTCTGGATACCAGCAGGTCACGGAAATGGCTGCACAAGCCATTCATGAAGTCATTGCCGTTAAAGCCGTTCCTCAGGATCTCATCGAAGATCAGCAGTACCTGCGGAATTTCCTGAGCAAGAAGGGCTGCCGTTACCTTGAAATAATAATCATAATCAAGAATATTCAGATTTTCAATGACTTCCTTATAAGTGATCTTTCCATCTGTAAAAATAGAGAGCTGGTCGAATGAGGAAAGAGCATCGCGCAGGGCTCCGTCGGCTTTCTGGGCAATGATATGAAGGGCCTCTGGTTCGAAAACTATATTTTCTGAACCTGCTATATAAGCAAGGTGGGAGGCAATATCCTTTACCTGAATGCGGTGGAATTCAAAGATCTGGCAACGTGAAAGGATCGTTGGAATGATCTTCTGCTTTTCTGTAGTGGCAAGAATAAAAATGGCATAGGAAGGTGGCTCTTCAAGGGTTTTCAGGAATGCATTGAAAGCGCTTGATGAAAGCATATGTACCTCATCAATGATATAGATCTTGTATTTTCCTGCCTGGGGCGCATAGCGGACCTGCTCAACAAGGGCACGGATATCTTCGACAGAATTGTTGGAAGCCGCATCCAGTTCGTGAATATTGAAAGAGGTGCCGTTGCGGAATGAGACACATGATTCACATACATCACAGGCTTCAAAGTCTTCACCAATATTCGTACAGTTAATGGTCTTTGCAAGAATTCGGGCACAGGAGGTTTTTCCCACTCCTCTGGGGCCGCAAAACAAAAAGGCCTGAGCCAGCTGGTTGTTTTTAATGGCCGTTTTAAGGGTACGGGTAATATGCGACTGACCCACGACTGAGTTGAAATGATCGGGGCGGTACTTGCGGGCTGAAACTACAAAATTACTCACGGCACTAATTTAAGCATTTCATGGCGACGCGCCAAGAGCCCTGATCCGATCAATGCAGGAATCCGTCTACAGGCTGGAGAAATGGCTCAGGGTTCTTTTCTCCCAGCTGCTGACTCAGGTTTACCTCAATTGTGCGGCAGATCGCATTCATGGGTATGTCGTACCACGTGTTTTCAAAAGGATCTTCAATGTTCTGGGCAATTGTGCTCAGAGAAAGGAATACATATCCGATAAAAACAGCAGCAGGAATAGTATGCCAGTCCGAGTTTTTAATGAAGATAAATGGAAGAAGGTAGGAATAGATGAGTATGAACAGATTCAAGTGAAAGGTGAACGAATTCGGGAAACCCGTATTCTTGATACGCTCGCAGCCCCCCTGAGAATCTGCAAGTCTGCAAAGGGTAGAATCAAGCTGCACCTGTTGCACTGAATTTATAGTTTCTTTATCATATAGATAAGTCAGGTCCTGAGCCTGCATTTGCAGAATGGCTGAAGCCTGATTGCGCTGGGCTGTGAGCTGGTCCAGCTCTTGCGGAGAGAGAAATAATGCCAGCTCTTCACTGCCTGCCTGTTTGCGCAGGCTGTTCTTCAGGGCATAGGAATAACCTATCTGACGCCTGATCATACGGTTTACCACCACTTCTTCCCCAGCGCAGAAGGTGAATAGCTGGCGGGCGAAATTCCTGCAGTCATTGGTAATGGAACCCAGAAGTTTACGGGCATCCCACCAGCGGGTATAAGCCGAATTTATCTTGAAACCCAGTAATATGGAAAGGGCAACGCCCAAAACGCTTGCCGGCAGAGTATCGACTTCGAGCTCATCTACGCCCATGCGCCTGGCTATTACAACAAAACTTGAAATGACTAGCAGGCCCAGCATTCTTTTCCAGGTTAAGGAAAAGATCAGGCGCAGGTCTAATTTATTTGATATTACCATGGTAAATACAAATAACTGAAATAAATAAGCAATTTAAATTTTCTATATTTGCATCCCGCTATTTATATAGTGAATACATCAATTTATTTAACAGAAACGTTTAATAATGAATCAGTACGAAACCACGATCATTCTTACCCCGTTGCTGTCAGAAGAAGTTTCCAAAGAAGTAATTGCAAAATTCAGGAAAATTCTTATTGACGGCGGAGCCGAGATTGTCCATGAGGACAATTGGGGTCTGAGAAAACTTGCTTATCCGATCGCTAAGAAAACAACAGGCTATTACCATTTAACCGAATTCAGAGCTCCGGGTGAACTGATTGCCAAACTTGAGATCGACTACAAACGTGAAGAACGTATTCTGCGTTTTTTAACGATCTCACTTGAAAAATACGCCATTAGTTATAATGAGCGTAAGCGTAAAGGAACACTTGCACCAAAAAACACGACCGCTAAGGAAGTTAAAACTGAGGAGGACTCTTTATAATGGCTGAACAAATTTCATACGTAACTCCACCAAAGGTAGAGGAAACACGCAAAAAGTATTGCCGCTTTAAGAAAAACGGTATTAAGTACATTGATTATAAGGATGCAGGTTTTCTGCTGAAGTTTGTGAATGATCAGGGTAAGGTTCTTCCTCGCCGTTTAACTGGTACTTCTCTTAAATATCAGCGTAAAGTTGCCCAGGCTGTAAAGCGTGCACGTCACCTTGCCCTGTTGCCTTATGTAACTGATTCATTGAAATAAACCTGAACGAATTATGGACATCATATTAAAACAAGACGTAATTCATCTGGGCGAAAAAGATGAAATTCTAAAAGTTAAAGCTGGATTTGGCAGAAACTTTCTTATTCCTAAGGGTTTTGCAGTCATTGCAAATGAATCAAACCGCAAAGTGCTTGCTGAAAACCTGAAGCAAATTCAGTTCAAGCAAGACAAGCTTAAGAAAGATGCAGAGATCATTGCAGACGGTCTGAAGGATATTACCCTGAAGATCGGAGCAAAGGCAGCTGGGGAGACCGGTAAGATCTTCGGTGCGGTAAACGCATTGCAGATTGCTGAGGCGATCAAGAAGCTGGGCTTTGAAGTTGACAGACGTAAAATTACGTTTGAAGGCGATGTAAAGTTTCTTGGTACCTACAATGCAAACCTTAACCTTCATAAAGAAGTTAAGGTGAAAATTCCTTTTGAAGTTATTGCTGAATAAGCATTCTCAGAATATTTTGGAAGGCCGCCTGAACAGGGCGGCTTTTTTATTTTCCCTGTTTTCCGGCCTTAAAAAGGTTACCTGAAAAAAAGGCTGCATGCCAGCTATCTTTAAGCGGTGTTTTCCAGGCTGTATCCAGTTCCTCCTTATTTTTGACAAGGTTGTTAAACACGATCGTACCTGAATCAACACGACCCTTTTCAATCGCATCTTCAAAGGCCGGCCTGGTAAAGGTCTTTACTTTTTGATCCTCGAGTATAGCAAAGATCATTCTGTCCATCAGATTTACCTTATAAGCTTCTTCAAGCTCTTTGATAAACCTTACAGAAGAATCGATCGAGCATCCACTTGCCCCGGCCTGAGCTTCATCTACGGCAAGTATAATAAAGCGGTTAAAACGCAATTCCGCCCCTGCTGCAAGTGCTGAGCCATGGGCTGCCCATACGCTGGTAAATGAATGCAGCTGGCTCTGAATATTTAAGGCCTCGGTATCTGTAAACTCACGGTTGCTCTGGTATACCCAAACCCTTGAATGGCTGTCCATTGCGGTTAAATCTGCCATAATAATGTTTTTATAGAGTAAATATCTGCTTTATTCGTCAGATTCCATTGGCCCTTGCAGTAAGTTCGGCAATGTCAAGTACTTCAACTTCCTGCTCCTTGTCAAAATGCTTCACTCCATCGCGGAGCATGGTCATGCAGAAAGGACATGAGGCAGCTATCACCTGCGGCTTCAGGCTCAGCGCTTCTTCAACCCGCTCAATATTGATATCACGGGTTCCTTTTTCAGGCTCCTTGAACATCTGGGCACCACCTGCTCCGCAGCAAAGGCCATGGGCCCGGCTCCGCTTCATTTCAACAAGGTCTGCATCCAGGCTTTCGAGTACCTGTCGCGGGGCTTCATAGATGCCATTGGCACGACCCAGGTAACAGGAGTCATGAAAGGTGATGCGCTTGCCCTTAAAGCTTTCGCCACCGGCTGCTTTCAGCTTCCCTGCATCGATCAGCTCTTTAATAAGCTGGGTATGGTGAATTACTTCGTATTTACCACCCAGTTCAGGGTATTCATTTTTTATGGTATTAAAACAATGCGGGCAGGCTGTGACAATTTTGCGCACATTGTACATATTCATCGTCTGTATGGCAGTAATGGCTTGCATCTGGAACAGGAACTCATTGCCTGCTCTTTTAGCCGGGTCACCTGTACAGCTTTCTTCTGTACCCAGAACAGCAAATTTAATTCCTGCATGCTGCAGAATACCAGCCAGAGCCCGGGTAATTCGCTGAGCGCGTTCGTCAAAACTACCGGCACAGCCTACCCAGAACAAAATTTCTGGTTCTTCTGAGGCGGCAGCCATCTCGGCCATGGTTCTAATTGAAAGTTCAGTGTTCATACGGTATTGTTGTGATTAAGAATCCTGTTTCGCCCAGTTTAACCTGTCTAATGGCGAAAACTGCCAGGGGGCACCATTGTTTTCAATATTGCTGAACATGGAGGTAAGGCTTGCCGGGGCTTTTGATTCTTCCATGACCAGATACCTCCGTAGCTCAATGATAATTGCCAGTGGGTCAATATTGACAGGGCATGCTTCAGTGCAGGCATTGCAGCTGGTACAGGCCCATAACTCTTCAGCACTGATGTAATCACCAAGTAATGACTTGCCGTCTGTATAGCCCGCTCCATTCTTCTCTATGCCGGCACCGAGTTCTGTAGCGCGGTCGCGCGTATCCATCATGATCTTGCGGGGTGAAAGCAGCTTGCCCGTCATATTGGCCGGGCACTCAGACGTACAGCGTCCACATTCAGTACAAGAATAAGAATCAAGTACATTTTTCCAGCTCAGGTCTGCAATATCCTTTGCACCAAACTTTCCTGTAATAGCCTGAACAGGGGGTGTAAATGCTGGATCAAGCATAGCACGCACTTCATTATGCACGCTCTCCATATTATTGAACTGTCCTTTTGGGTTCAGGTTGGAGAACCAGGTATTGGGAAAGGCAAAAATAATATGTAAATGCTTTGAATAAGGCAGGTAATTTAAAAAGGCAAGGATGCCTATGATATGAAACCACCAGCAGCCCCGCTCGATCAGCTCAAGGCTGGCCGCTTTGGCAGGCAGCAAACCCGCAAACCAGGCACTTACCGGAAATGAACCTGCATGGATATAATGAGAATAACCCAGAGCCTGCAGGCGCTGGTCAGCTGCATTCATGAGCAGAAATGCTGACATCAGCAGTACTTCTACCATCAGAATGATATTGGCATCTTCTCTGGGCCAGGGCTTCATTTCAACTCCTGAAAAACGTTTTAGCCGCATCACATTGCGTCTGATCAGAAAAATTATACAAGCTGCCCAGACAAGCAAGGCAAGAATTTCAAAGCTTCCGATCAGAAAATTATAGAAACCGCCCAGGTAAGGAGCGAAAATCCGGTGGCTTCCTGTAACCCCGTCAATAAGAATTTCAAGCACTTCTATATTGATCAGAATAAAACCAGCATATACCAGAAAATGAAGTACACCGGGTACCGGCCTTACCAGCAGCTTTCCCTGGGCAAAGGCCACCCGAAGCATGGTTTCAAGTCTTTTTACCGGCTGGTCATGAATATCCTTATCCCTTCCCAGATCTATGTTTTTACGGATCCTGATAATGTTTTTACTGAACAGGAACAGCGCTGCAATGAGAATAAGTATAAAAAGGGTTTGTACCATTATATATGGGTTAACAGGTGCAAGATAATTCAGATTATATAAAATTATAAACAATGAACGTAGAAATAGGTTCAGCAAATGCGGGGCTAAAAAGGTATATATTGGATAATAAGGTGCTTATGTCAAAATCCGGGCCGGCTAAAATTTTACTCTTTTTAAATATTATAAATTTCCTGAAAAACTATTTGCTGAATCGAAATTTTATTCCATCTTTGCAATCCCAATTGGAAATGGTGATATAGCTCAGTTGGTAGAGCAAAGGACTGAAAATCCTTGTGTCCCTGGTTCAAATCCAGGTATCACCACAAAAAACCCCGCCCTTAAAGCGGGGTTTTTTTGTTTGCTCCATCTCATATTTTGCCGGGACCCTAAATAATTCTTTTCAGGATAGTATCTTCGCGCAGATTGAAAATTATGATAAATATCCCTGAAACCGTAGCTGCCAAGTTTCAAGAACTCTATGGTGCTGAACCCTTAAATGTCAGGTCTCCGGGCCGTGTGAATCTGATTGGTGAGCATACCGATTATAATCTTGGCCTGGTAATGCCGGCTGCCATTAACAAGTATATTTACATGTCTGCCGGTAAACGCACTGACAAGGAGATCCATATCTATTCACTTGATTATAAAGAAGAGTTTGTCAGCCATGCAGATCTGCTGATCCCCTCTGGTAAATTATGGCCTGATTATTTGCTGGGAGTTGTGGATCAGTTCATAAAAGCCGGTCATGACACAGGGGGCATTAACATCGTTTTTGGAGGTGATAT
>JAYWCR010000175.1:0-8868 GCA_043780395.1 Sphingobacteriales bacterium | reverse complement strand
ACCCAGATCACTGCACCCTGTGAAAAGGCAAAGAAGGCAATGAACAGCATGATATATACCGGAATTGCAATGCCCCCCATCTGACCTGAATAGAAAGTATAGGAAACCAGGAGAAGGGATACGATGAGCCCCACGGAGCCAATCAGCATCACCAGGCGGCGCCCTACCTTATCAATGATATTGATGGCAAGCAGGGTAAAGGTAAAATTTACCAGCCCCAGGCCAATAGTTGACAGCAGAGAACTCTGGGCTCCGAGGCCTGCCATCTGAAAGATGCGTGGTGCATAATAAATGATGGCATTGATGCCTGAAACCTGGTTGAAAAAGGCAAAGAGCATGGCCAGCATCACTGGTTTATTATATCTTCCTGAAAATACTGATTCCTCCTTATGCTTCTGACCCTTGCTATCATGCTCTGAATTCTGGATAGCCTTCAGTTCCTGGTCGCAGTTGAGTGGGTTGATGATCCTTAAGATCCTCAGGGCTTCTTCCTTTGCTCCTTTTTTGAGGACCAGCCATCTTGGACTTTCAGGAATGTATTTAAGCAATACCAGGAAGAGCAGGGAGGGAGCAGCCTGTACACCCAGCATTAAACGCCATGAAGAGGTTGAAAAGGAACCAATGATATAATTCGATAAATAAGCGATCAGAATTCCCAGTACAATATTGAACTGGAACAGACCAACCAGTTTCCCTCTTCGGTCGGCAGGGGCGATCTCTGAGATATAGATAGGCGCCGTAACTGAAGATGCACCTACACCCAGGCCACCCAGAAACCTGAAGGCCATAAACATGATCCACTGGCCAGAGAAGGCTGTACCCAGGGAAGAAATGAGGTAAGCAAGGGCAACAAAATAAAGCGTGTTCTTGCGGCCGAATTTATCTGAAGGCCTGGACCCAAGCAGGGATCCGATGACAGTACCTATCAATGCAATAGAAATGGTAAGACCATGTTCGAAAACATTCAGGTGCCAGAATTCCTGGATAGACTTTTCAGCCCCTGAAATTACGGCTGTATCAAAGCCGAATAAAAAGCCCCCAAGGGCAATAACCATGGACCAGACCATGACTGAATTTTTCTTCATAGGTAAAAAGTATTTACAGGTATATATATATTCTTTCGAAAGTACCCTTTCTAGCTTTAAGATCAGCTATCTGCAGTGTGCGAATCGTTGTTATCCCCTTTAAAGGCCGTGGTATTGTATTAATTACTATCATTGCCTATGTCACTTTCTCAAAATATCAATATCCTTCTTGGTTCCGGCTCCCCAAGACGAAAAGAACTTCTTTCCATGCTGGGTTTCAGGTTTACTGTGCTGGTCAGAGAAGTCGAAGAAACCTATGACCCCGGAATGGTTGCTGAGGAGGTGCCTGTTTTTCTGGCAGAGAAGAAGGCGGCTGCCTTTGATGACCTTGCAGCTGGCCAGGTACTGATTACGGCCGATACGGTGGTAATCTGTGAAGGGGAGGTGCTGGGCAAACCCCGCGATGAGGCCCATGCCGTAGAAATTCTGCAGAAGCTATCCGGCAAGATGCATACAGTGGTGACAGGCGTTCATATCTGTTCAAACTTTCTGGTAAAGAGCTTTTCAGAGTCAACAGAAGTTTACTTTTCGGAACTCAATGACCAGGAAATTCTTTACTATATCCGCAATTTCAGCCCTTATGATAAGGCAGGTGCTTATGGAATTCAGGATTGGATAGGCGCCCGTGCCATCAGCCGCATCAATGGTTCCTATACCAATGTGGTCGGGCTGCCCACGGAAAGGCTGTATAAAGAATTACAGGCGTTTATGTAATCATTCCCTGTAGAACAGCCATTTGCGCATTTCCTTAAAGCTTGCTTTTTTGCCATACATAAGAATCCCCACCCTATAGATGCGGGCTGCAATCCAGACGGTGCAGATAAAGCCGATGACCATAAGGGCCATGGATAGACCTACCTGCCAGAGGGGCGGGTTAAACGGCAGCCGAACCATCATGGCAATAGGGGCAAAGAAAGGGATGATCGAGAGCCAGACCGATAAAGGGGCATCAGGGAAATTGACAATATAATTTACCGAGATCACAAAGGCAAAGACAAGGGGCAGGGTAATGGGAAGCATGAACTGCTGGGTCTCTGTTTCACTGTCCACGGCTGAGCCCACTGCGGCAAACAGCGCTCCGTATAGCAGGTATCCGCTGATAAAGTAAAACAGGAAACAGCCCAGCATAAACAGAAAATTTATCGTATGCAGGGCGTTCATGATGGTGGCAAGAGGGCCTTCCCCTGCTTCAGAAGTAGTTGGCGCTGGTTTCGAACCCGCAGCCTGAATATGGGTGGTGGCTGACCCTGCAGCATACTGCATGGCCGGCGAAGCCGCCGGCTGGGTGACTGGAATGTTCAGGCTATGACTGATCACCGTACTTACCGTCAGGGAAAGAACTACCCAGAGCAGGAACTGGGTGATACCGACCAGGGCAATACCAATGATCTTTCCCATCATCAGCTCAAAAGGCCGCACAGAAGAGATGATCACCTCTATGACCCTGCTGGTCTTCTCCTCGATGACACCCCGCATGACCTGGGCCCCGTACAGAAAAATAAAGAAATAGGTCAGGGCAGCGAACAGAAAGCCAACCCCATAGGCAGCATAACTATTGCTGCTCCGCTCTCCGCTATCAGTCAATAGACGGCTGTCAATGGATACAGAACTTTTTACATGGTTAAGCTTGGCCGTGTCAATACCTAAAGCAAGCATTTTACGGGTACGCAGAATGTCTTCTACCTTTTCTGAAAGGGTAGAGATGGTGCTGATATTTGCCTGTTTTTCAGCGATCAGCTCTATCCCCTGAGGGCCATTTTCTGAAAAAGGCGGGATATGCAGAATGTAGTCATATCCGCTGCTTTTAAAACCTGATTTAGCTTCTGCAAGGTTTCTGTCACTATAATAGAAGAGAAGTGTTTTGGTATTCTGGAACTGGTTTTTGAACTGACCACTCTCGTCCACTACATTTACTTTCTTGGCATTACTCAGTTCATTCTGGTTGATCAGAATATATCCGATGAGCCCGTACATGGAGGCAATCAGTACAGGAACCAGAAAGGTGAGCACAATAAAAGAGCGTTTTTTTACCCGGGTCAGGTATTCTCTTGAAATAATGAGTGCGATCTTATTCATGCTGCGCTATGATTATGAAGTTCTGCCTCTTTTACACTTGAAATAAAGATATCACTTATGGTAGGCACAAGTTCCCTGATCCCATGGATCTGAACGCAGGGCAAGAGTAAGGCCAGCAGGTCATTTACATTTCCTTCCGGCACATTGAACACGGCTGAATCAATTCCGTCCAGGCTTGATCTGCGCATGCAGTGAAAACCTGGGGTCAGATCATCGCTGAGCGGTCCTGTATAATCGACCTGGTAGGTATGATTCCTGAACGTATTGATCAGTTCGCGGGTGCTTCCATTCAGAATTTTGCGTGAATTATTCAGCAGGGCGATATGGGTTACAAATTCTTCGATCCGTTCCAGGCGGTGAGTACTGAAAATGACCGACTTGCCCTGCTTGAAAAAACTGATGATCTCTTCCCTGACAATCTCTGCATTGATAGGATCAAACCCCGAGAAAGGTTCATCCAGGATCAGCAGGTCAGGCTCATGAATGACAGTCGTAATGAACTGTACTTTCTGCTGCATGCCCTTGCTCAGGTCTTCAACCTTTTTATCCCACCAGGGCTGCAGGTCAAACTTGATGAACCAGCGCCGGGCCCTTTCTATAGCATCATTGCGTGACAGGCCTTTCAGCCTTGCCAGGTAAAGTACCTGCTCCCCAACTTCCATTTTCTTATAAAGGCCTCTTTCTTCCGGCAGGTAGCCGATCTTATTGATATGGGTACGGTGCAGCGATTCTCCGTTCATAAGGATCGTTCCGCTGTCGGGTGCTGTGATCTGGTTGATAATGCGGATCAGCGAAGTCTTACCTGCCCCATTCGGGCCAAGCAGACCAAAGATACATCCATCAGGAATTTCCATGCTTACGCTGTCCAAAGCAGTATGGCTTTCATACCGCTTTACAATATTCTGGATACTGAGCATAGGGAAGGCTTGGCGTTAACTATACTACGAGTATAGCAAAACTTACTTGATTCTTCTCAGTATAATATGTTCTTTACAGGAAATCTATTTAATAAAACAGGCATGAGTTTCATTCCGGGAGGAAGACTCATGCCTGTATAAGAGGGTCACTCGAAGTATTCCTTCATGCGTTCAAAGAATCCCTTGTCATGTTTTCCGGGATTGGGCTTGAAATTTTCAGATTCCTGTAATTTTTCAAGCATTGCTTTTTCTTCACGGGTCAATGTTTTTGGAGTCCAGATATTAATATGGATCAGTTCATCGCCACGGCTGTATGAGTTTACTTCCTTTATTCCTTTTCCCTTAAGCCTTAAGATCTTTCCAGCCTGGGTACCTGGTTCAATCTTGATCTTTGCCTTGCCTTCAATGGTAGGTACCTCTACAGTAGTACCAAGGGTTGCATCAATAAAGCTCAAATACAGATCAAAGCTGATATTATTTCCATCGCGCTTAAGCGATTCATGTTCGATCTCTTCAATCAAAATGATCAGGTCACCAGGAATGCCACCACGGGGGGCTGCATTTCCTTTACCACTCATAGAGAGTTGCATGCCTTCTGAAACACCGGCAGGGATATTTATGCTGATCGTTTCTTCACCCCTTGTTATGCCTTCACCATGGCAGGCGGTGCATTTATTGGTTATGATCGTACCCTCACCATTACAGGTAGGGCAGGCAGTAGTTGTCTGCATCTGTCCCAGAATGGTATTGGTCACTCTTCTGACCGCACCCTGACCCTGACAGGTCTGGCAGGTAGAGAATGACGAGCGGTCTTTTGCTCCATTGCCACCACAGGTTTTGCAGCTGATCTCTTTATTGATCTTTACCGTCTTTTCAACCCCCTCTGAAATCTCTTCCAGGGTGAGCCTTACCTTGATGCGCAGATTTGTTCCCTTGGTTACCCTGCGACCACCCTGGGAGCGACCTCCGAAGGCATCTCCAAAAGGACTTCCGCCGCCACCGCCAAAAATATCTCCAAACTGGCTGAAAATATCTTCCATATTCATATTTCCGCCATGGAAACCGCTGGATGCACCTGCACCCTGATGACCGAACTGGTCATACTTTCTGCGTTTCTCAGGATTGCTCAGTACATCGTAGGCTTCTGCAGCCTCCTTAAACTGGTCTTCAGCACCTTTATCATTCGGGTTTTTATCCGGATGGAATTTGATGGCCAGTTTCCGGTATGATTTTTTAATCTCATCTGCCTCTGCTGACCTGCTGACTCCCAGTATGTCGTAATAATCTTTTTTCCCAGCCATGTTATTCTCCTATAATTACTTTTGCAAACCGGATGACCTTATCATTCAGAAAATATCCTTTTTCAACCTCATCAAGCACTTTACCCTTCATGTCAGGGCTTGGGGCCGGTACATTGGTAATCGCCTCATGCCTGTCTGTATCAAAGGCTTCGCCGATTGATTTCATTTCTTTCAGTCCCTGCTGGCTTAAAATGCCTTTTAATTTACCTGCAACGATCGCAAGACCGTCTTTTACTGACTGCACATCAGTTGCCTTTGCAAGGGCTTTTTCTGCCCGCTCAAAATCGTCCATCACCGGAATAATGGATACAAGCACATCTTTACCCGCAGTTTTAAAGAGGTCCATCCGTTCCTTGCTTGTTCTTTTTCTGAAATTATCAAATTCGGCCACCATACGCAGATACTTGTCATTCGATTCTGTCAGTTGGCCTGTCAGTCGTTCTACTTGTTTCTGAAGCTTTTGTTCCGGGCTTAATAATTTTTCTGCCTCTTCTTCAGATTCTGTACTTTCGGCAGCGCCTTCAGCGCCTGCTTCAAACAATTCAGGGTTCTCGAGTTCTTCGAGAGAAAGCTCTTTTATAAGATCCTTAAGGTCAGTTGATTCATTCACATTGCCAGCTTTTGCATTCTGATCGTGCTGAGCTGCTTTATTCGCTTGTTCTTCTGTATTATCCATCGTTTTCTTCTTATTCCGTAACATATCCGCAAAATTACGCATAATCTGATTTTCTTCTTAATATCAAATGTATTGCCAGTGCCGATTAACCGACAAGCTGTCAGGTACTAGTTTAATTGATAGGGGGGCTGATCTCTTACAAGGCAATCTCAGGCCTTTTCATTCAGCATATAGAAAGAGCCGCCTGATATGGAGACTGTTAAATAATCTGGGCATCGTTTTCAAGTACCTTTCCTTTTTCGCAGCGCACAACCCGGGTAGGGAATTTATTGATGATCCCATAGTTATGTGTAGCCATCAGTACTGCAGTACCCAGTTTGCTGATATTTATCAGGGTATTCATAATTTCTACAGAGCGGTCTGGGTCAAGGTTCCCTGTAGGCTCATCGGCCAGAATTATTTCTGGATGGTTCAGCAATGCCCGGGCAATGACCATCCGCTGCTGTTCACCTCCTGAAAGTTCGTAAGGCATTTTATGGAACTTGGAACGCATGCCTACCATATCCAGCACTTCCAGCATCCGGGCCTGCATCACTGGTTTTTCTTTCCAGCCGGTAGCCTTCAATACAAAAAGTAGATTCTGTTCAATGCTGCGGTCTGTGAGTAACTGAAAATCCTGGAATACTATACCTATTTTCCGCCGCAGAAAAGGGATCTGACGTTTACGGATTGTGTTCAGGTTATAGCCGGCTACATTGCCCTGTCCATGGTTGATATGTACATCTCCGTAAAGTGTTTTTAACAGGCTGCTTTTACCGCTACCTGTTTCCCCGATCAGGTATACAAATTCACCTCTTTTTATATGCAGGTTCACCTTTGACAATACAAGGTGGTCTTGCTGGAACACATCTACGTTCTCCAGGCTAATTACTAACTGATCATCCATTAAAATTCAAGTTTAACGATTTTCCCAAAGGGCAGGTCTTTCACAATCCCATTAATATAATCGGAATGGCTGGTCAGGCCACATTTTTCAAGGGCTTTTTCCGGCCTGTCGACCCTGAAATAGGCCAGCAAAGTAAATTCTTCATCCCTGAGCTGGATATAATCAGGAATTTTTGCAATTCCTTTTACTTTGATAATATACACTTAACAAATATAAGGAATGGGCGCCCATATACAAAACCAGATTGATTCAGAGTTGAAGAAGTATCAATCAGGCAAATAAATTATTTAAGGAGAATAAAGTATCAATAGCGCTACAATTAAGCTTACAGGAAAGATTATAATGATCTTGTTTAACTAATAATTAAAAAGATTAAACAAAAATATTGACATTTCTACAACTCAAAGAAAAAAAGTAAAATGATTGTTACAAAATAGGAATTTCCAAGAATGCAATTTTTAAAGCATTGTAATATATGGAATAGATTTGATGCTATCAGGAAATAAAAGGGAAGCCTTTAACTGATTAACCTCTTAGAAATTTTGTATATGAGTTTTTTATTTACCCACTACTTCATCAAAAGTATAAGTTCTTTTTTACTTATTTCTACTATTTTATTCTGTTACAAAGCCAAGGCAAAAGCTACCTCACTGGCATCGTCAGGATCAGTACATGGCAGTGGTTATACAGTTGTACGGTATAATTTTATAAAAGTTACACATATTTTTCCAAAAATAAATTCATTCAGCCCGGCCTCAGGAACTGCAGGCACACTGGTTTATGTGCAGGGTGCCGACCTGTTACTTGTTAAAACCCTTACCATAGGAGGGCAGGCTGCCATCATTGTTTCAAATTCAGGAACTGTACTGGTTGGTATGGTCATGCCTGGAGCAGTATCAGGTCCTGTGCTCTTAAACGGGCAGCCCTCATCAGGCCTGGCTGACTTTTCAGTTTCGTCAAAGCACCTGCCTTTCAGCGCTCAGGGATCAAAACTTACGGCAGCTGACAATGTGCAGGCTGCAGAGGGAAGCTCTGTGGCAGTAAGTGCAGATGGAAATACCATGATTGCCGGGGGGCCCGGGGATCATGGTGGCCTTGGGGCAGCTTTTATCTATACACGGGTTGCAGGCATCTGGTCACAGCAGGGAACTAAACTGGTGGGTAGCGGAGCTGTTGGGAATTCAAGACAGGGGAATGCAGTATCTATCAATGCAGATGGTACTACTGTGCTGGTCGGTGGCTTTAAAGATAACGCTGGAACAGGTGCAGCATGGGTTTTTACCCGCTCAGGGCAAAGCTGGATCCAGCAGGGTTCTAAACTGACGGGCGCTGATATGAATGGGAATGCATGGATGGGTCAGGCGGTGTCTATCAGTGCAGATGGCAATACAGCACTCATTGGAGGGGGGTACGATCACAATGCCCAGGGGGCGGCCTGGATCTATAATAGAAAGAATGGTATATGGAGCCAGAACGGAGCAAAGCTTTCAGGAAGCGCAGGGGTTGGATCGTCCTTACAGGGGAAATCTGTCGCGCTGAGTGCGGATGGGGCCATAGCAGTTCTGGGTGGGTTCAATGACAATGCAGGGATGGGTGCAGCCTGGATCTTCTCATTGAATGACGGCATCTGGATGCAGCAGGGTCAGAAACTGATCGGAAATGGATATTCAGGAACCAATATAGAGCAGGGATGGTCAGTAGCGCTGAATGGTGATGGTTCGCGGCTGATCGTGGGTGGCAGGGCCGATAGTTTCAATATCGGCGCATCCTGGATATTCAGCAGGTCCGGTACATCCTGGACTCAGGATGGGATGAAGCTGGTGGCAAATGATAATACCGGGCAGTCTGAACAGGCCAGTTCCGTGGCCATCACTGCAGACGGAAATACGGCCATCATTGGAGGCCTTGCCGATAACAATGGAGTAGG
>JAYWCR010000174.1:0-10260 GCA_043780395.1 Sphingobacteriales bacterium | reverse complement strand
AACTGATCGTTTCGGCCTCAAAGTTAAGCCTTGCAGACAGCCTTGCTGAAAGGCTTCCTGATAAGTATGACCAGATGCTGGGCAGGCGCTTTTTACAGGGTGTAGAACTTTCTGGTGGCGAATGGCAGAAGATAGCCCTGGCCAGGGCTTATATGAAAAATTCACAGGTGCTGATCCTGGACGAGCCTACATCGGCGCTGGATGCCAGGGCAGAAAATGAAGTGTTCCAGCGGTTCTCAGAACTTACCAGGGGTAAATCAGCAGTGCTGATCTCCCACCGGTTCTCAACCGTAAGAATGGCTGACCGGATCCTGGTGCTCGAAAAAGGGGAACTCAAAGAAATTGGCAGTCATGCAGAGCTGCTTGCTGAAAACGGAAGGTATGCGGAGCTTTTCAGGTTACAGGCTGCAGGATATCGCTAATCAGCCCTGTTTAATAAAGCCGAACACGTCTGTAGCCCGGGATGTAACAAGTTCAGAATCGCCTGAACTGATAGCTTCTGCTAGTAAAACCATTTCAGAAGCAAGATCGATGGCTATTTGCAGGGTTCTGGAAGTCTTTATTGTATTCTCCACATCTTCTGCAGCTGCAGCCAGGGCTGTCATTGAATTGGATGCATCCTTGGTCAATTGGATCGTTTCGAGGTCATAGAGGGTTTTGCTTTGGATGAAAAGGTCTTTGGCTACATTTGACAGGTCATGAAGGCGGTCATAATTTGAGCTCGAAAGCTGATTGAATACCCTCAGGTTAATGGCCTGTGCAGCGTCACTCATAGAGTCAGCATATGTGGTCAGGTCAAAAGATTTAGTCATTGGTCTAGAATTATGGGTAAATTCTGGTCTTATTTCTGAGCTGGCTAGCATTTTATGAGTTTATAAGTTCGGTTTGTAAAGTCTGTTATTTGTTGAAAATCTGACTTCGCTATACCATCTAATAATCGGGCCATTCACATTTTAAAGGTTAGTCCGCAAAATTCTGCCATGTGCTCATTTATAAGATCTTGTTAATGAGTAACTTGTAGTTGTAACAAATTTAGACTTCAGGTAAAACAATTTGAATTCTGCATTTTTTCCTTATCAAATTCTTAAAATGAACTGAATGGTTTACTCATACCATTTTTTGAATAAGAATTAAACTGCTTATTGTTTCCTGTTTGGATGGATTCAAAGACCCAATCAGGGAAAGCCTTGATGACCTCCTTTCGGGGTCTTCGTCTATTGCTAGTTTAAAGGTAAAATAATTATGTAATTCAGATTTTAATTTAACCAGAGAAATAAATTAAGTCTCTTAAGTATAGGTCTTTTACTTGCTACTAAGGCAACGTAATCTTATGCGATCAAAGTATTTTTTATTTTCTCTTTTTATTAATTGGGATATCTGCGGCTTCCTGGGGCAGGAAAATGTCTCAATGTGCCTGAGAAGGGGAATGCCGGTCCATGCAGATGGTGATGCATGCACCATCTGTATGGGAAATAAACCCAAGCTAAACCGTAATTGAATTTTTACCAAACAATCTTTTAATTTTGATGTTTTGTAACATTTTAACTAGTTAAAATATACTCTTGTCAAGGAAGATTTTTCTTAGATTACTGGAGTTATCCAATGCCTGGATTATTTATTCTCCCAAAGAATACACCTTACTCTACACGAGAATAAACTGAATATAATGAAGATCAATGCAGTTTCCACCTTATTCTATGCGAAAGACCGGAATTTTAACGGGCATCCTTTACGTACTGAAAACAACACACTGAGAGCATTTCTGCCATTCTTTCTGTTCATTATTTTTTTTGCAATGCAGAGTGCTGCACAAACAGAGCTCGCCCCCTGGGGTAATATTCTAGGTTTTGCAGAACAGGGGCAACTGATGCCTTTCGAGTCAAGTATCAGGGTGATCAACACTGACTGGTCGCTGCTGAATACTACGGGCAAGGAAAAGCAGACTCCAGTATATAAACGAGCAGGGAACCGCCAGACTGTATTTACGCAGTTAGACAGCATTGCAGTCATAGAGGAAGTGGAAGACCGTGGAATGGACTGCCATGTCAGGGTTGAACTGACTGCATTGAAAAAGCAAATTATCAAAGGCGTGTTCTTCAGCATTGACCTGCCTGAAACCCAGTATAGCGGAGGCAGTGTACGGCTTTTGAATGGCAAACTTAAGAACCAGGCAAGTATTGATGCCCATACGGATCAGGGATCAGTGCCTGTGAGCTCCATAACGCTTAAATTTGCAGATCCCCAGCGTTTATTAACACTGAACTTCGACGAGCCTACCCGCATCTTTTTAAGAAAAACATCAGCGGACTCTAAAAGCTACAGGCTATTTATACCCCTTATACTGGGAAATCTGAACGGCCAGCAGAAAGTTTCAAGTAAGTTCACCATTCATATATCAGGGGCAATTGACCGGGATCGGGTGAACATGCAGCTTCAGGCTGTGCAGGGCCGCCCATTTATGGGTTTTGGCGGTAATTTCAGGTTGCAGAATCCTAAAACTGACCCTCAGGTGATCGACTATTGCCTGCAGAATCTACGTGTAGCCAGAGGCAGGGTAGAAATGCCTCTGGAGTACTGGCAGCCTGAAAAAGAGACAGACCCCCTGAGGGAGGCAGGCTCAGGGCGTATAGACCCCCGGGTGCGTCATGCCATGGAAATGGCCCAGCATCTGGCACAGATGCATATTCCTGTAATTTTAAGCGTCTGGTCAGCACCGGCATGGGCTATTTCAGGTAAAGCGGCTCCTCATTTACCCGGAGGCATCTGGGGCAATGCACTGAATACTCAGCATATGACCGCGCTGTACAAATCCATTGCCGATTATATTCAGTATCTCCATGAAAGTTACGGAACTGAAGTCGAGTTCTTTTCATTCAATGAGTCTGATCTGGGAATAAACATCCGCCAGACCGGGGCAGAGCATAATGCCCTGATCAAAGGCCTGGGGGCCTATTTTATATCCAGGGGCCTGAAAACAAAGCTCCTGCTTGGCGATAACTCCGATGCCTATTCCATTGCATTTATCAATGAGGCCCTGAATGACCCGGCTGCCCGGCCTTTTATAGGGGCAGTCTCTTTTCATTCATGGCGTGGATGGGAGCAGGCCACACTTCAGAAATGGGCCGATGCAGCGTATAGACTGGGAGTACCTTTAATTGTGGCAGAAGGAAGTATTGATGCCCAGGCCTGGGGATATCCTGAAATTTTTAAGGAACAGGCATATGCCCTGCAGGAAATCAGTCTTTATATACGTCTGCTTTCTGTCTGCCAGCCAGAATCTATCCTGCAATGGCAGCTGACTGCTGATTATTCACCCCTGTCGGGTGCAGGAATTTTTGGAGAAGATGGCCCCCTGCTCCCTACACAGCGCTTCTGGAATATGAAACAACTGGCCTCTACCCCCAAAAATCTGTTTGCAATGCCCCTGAGCTCTGATCAGCCCTCGGTCACAGTGGCTGCACTTGGAAATACTGGTACGGGTATCTACACAGTGCATATGGTGAATAACGGAGCAGCCCGTCCGGCTGTGCTGGCCGGTATTCCCCTGTCTGTGCATTCAGCGAAAATCTTTTACACAGACAGAACCCATTCGCTCAGGCAGAGCAATGTGCAGGTAGAAAATGGAAAATTATCCTTTGAACTGAAGGCAAGGGCCTATACTACCCTTCTTCTGAATTAATTTAAGCTTTCTCCTGACAACATATTATTAAAAATTAGGTTATATTCAATAATCTATAATTAAAAATACTAAGGCATGGATAAGTTAAAGAAATTCGGATTAATGGAAAAGATCGTCCATGAGCTGGATGATCTGAAAAATACACAGCAGGCAATTCTTGTCAAACTGGGTAAGATTGAAACAGACAATATGGAGCTGGGTGATAAAAGGCTTGATAAAGACCTGCCTGATATGCATCAGCGGGTTTCAGATAACCTGGATACGATTGCAGGGATCAAGCAGTATTTTGCTGACCAGACTGAGACCTATAGTGACGAAAATAATATTCAGGCATTAAAAGATCAGGACGCCCTGAACAAACTTCAATAGCCTCTTGCTGAGGTCTGATCCTATGAAAATCACTAAACTAGAACCAATAGCACCCTAAGTCTATTGGTTTTATAGTTTAATAGAGTTTCTTTACCTTGGATCAGGGTCTCAGCCTTTAAATTAAGCTATATTTAACTTTTTAAAGTTCATATATACTGCATGAAGCCTATAGTCATTTCTCATGAGCATCCAGACTGGTTCAAGCCACTGTTTGCTGAATTGGAAAAAAGAGATATCTCCTATTCAACTGTTAACCCTACGCGCCATCAGTTCACCATTGATGGTGCCCGGCCAGAGTTTGACCTCTACTTTAACCGAATGAGTCCGTCGGCCTACCTTCGTGATGGCATTCAGGGTACGTTCTATACACCCAACTACCTGAAATTTTTAGAAAATCACGGGATCAGGGTGCTGAACGGTTATCAGGCCTTTACCTATGAAACTTCAAAGGCCCTGCAATTATTACTTCTCCAGCAACTGGGGTTGAAGTATCCGAAATCAAGGGTAGTGAACCATACTTCACAGATCATGGAGGCCATACAGGGTCTGCGTTTCCCGATTGTAATAAAGGCAAATATTGGAGGAAGCGGTGCAGGAATCGAGAAATTTGATTCACTTGCAGAAGTACAGGATGCCATCCGGAACGGACAGATTGACTTTGGCATTGACCATACCGCCCTTGTTCAGGAATTCATTCCGGCCCGCGGCGGATATATTACCCGTGTAGAGACCCTTGGTGGTAAATTCCTGTACGGAATCAGGGTTTACCTGACCGGTGATAGTTTTAATCTATGCCCGGCAGATATCTGCCAGACTACAGCCGGTACTGAGCTCGTCAGAAATGCATGTGCGGTAGAGGCTCCTAAGAATGGTCTGCGGGTAGAGGGGTTCACCCCATCGGCAAAGATCATCAGTGAAATTGAAACCATTATGGAGCATACGAAGATCGATGTGGGTGGTATAGAATATATTATCGATGACAGGGATGGTGAAGTACTCTATTATGATATCAACGCCCTTTCAAACTTTGTAGCAGATGCGGTAAATGTCATTGGTTTTAACCCCCATGATAAACTTGCCGACTATCTGGAAGCACAGCTAGCAGAATTTTCTTCACAACATTCTATTCCTGCAACCTTATGAGATACGGATACTGGTTACCTGTTTTTGGCGGATGGCTGAGGAACGTGGAAGATGAGCAGATGAGCCCAACCTGGGACTATGTAAAACGTCTGGCAATCCGTTCAGAAGAAATAGGTTTTGATCTAGCATTAATCGCTGAGTTAAACCTGAATGATATCAAGGGCGAAGAAGCACCTTCCCTTGACGCCTGGTCAACGGCGGCAGCACTTGCAGCTGTCACCAAAACCCAGGAACTGATGGTGGCTGTCAGGCCTACTTTTCATAACCCTGCCCTGCTGGCCAAGCAAGCCGCTAATATTGACCATATCAGCAATGGCCGTATTTCACTTAACCTGGTTTCCTCATGGTGGAAAACAGAATCTGAAAAATTCGGGGTGAATTTCGAACAGCATGACGACCGTTATGCCCGTTCATCAGAATGGCTTGAAGTGGTTGATAATATCTGGAAGCAAGACCATTTTAGCTTTAATGGCAAATACTATCAGGTAAAAGATAATATCTGCCAGCCAAAGCCAGTTTCCACGCCAAGGCCAATGGTCTATGCGGGCGGAGAATCAGAATCGGCCAAGGACATGATCTCTTCAAAATGTGATGGCTATGTCATGCACGGCGATACGCCTGAGCTGATAGGAAACAGGATCAAAGATCTTTCAGAACGCCGCGATAAAAAGGGTTTGCCGCCCATGAAATTTGGTGTGGCTGCCTATAGCATTATCCGCAATTCGGAGCATGAAGTCAAGCATGAACTTGAGCGCATCACCAATGTGCAGGAAGGCTCTTCGGGCTATAAGAACTATCAGCAATGGCTTGATGGTACCCAGCTTGAACAAAAAGTATCGCTTACTGATTATTCAGTATCCAACAGGGGGCTTCGTTCAGGCCTCACCGGCACACCCGCCCAGGTACAGGACAGGATCGGAGAATTTGAAAAAGTGGGTGTCGATTTTTTCCTGCTTCAGTGTAGTCCGCAACTTGAAGAGATGGAACGTTTTGCAGAAACTGTGATCGGAAGCGTGAGCGCAACAAAATAATTTTAATGTAAAAAAAGAGGATAAACGGCGCCCGCTGGTTATCCTCTTTTTTTGTTTAACGTATTTTAGTTTATGAATTTCCCGATTGTCTGGTTCAGGAATATAGAATCTGCGGCATTGCTGGCAGCCCCGGCAGTATGCCCCCAGAGTGAATGAATGGGGCTGAACTGTACTTTAGGAATGAAAGCCTGCTCATAGGTGGCATCAGTAATGGGAAAATACATATCCGTTTCAGAAGGCATATATAAAAATGGCACTTTTATGGAAGCAAGTGCATGCTCTACATTTCCATTAAAACCTGGGGTTGCTCCAACATCATGATGTTCCCAGGTGCGCATCTGCAGAATCAGGTCATTTGCATCCGCTCCGGGTATGAAGTTGGTACGGTAATCATTCAAAACTTTCTCAAAGGTAACTCCCGGTGCAGCCCCTGTACGCCAGAGCTCCTTCCTCCACCATTCCTGAGAATAGAGCCATGCTGTCCAGACTACTGAAAAAGCCTGCAGTCCTTTAACAGGCTGTGTGGTATAGTTTCCATCCTTGAAAGCTGCATCCGCCTGGATCGCTGCAATCTGACCTTCCAGCCTGACGATTCCATGGCCATAAGCTTTTGCGGTGCCTGAAGTGGCTGCTATGCGGTCTGCAAAATCAGGATAACTGACAGCCCACTGGAAAGCCTGCTCTGCGCCCATTGAAAAACCTATGATAGCCTTCAGGTGGGTGATCTTTAGTTTTTCAGTCAGAAGGCTATGTACTGCCTGCACATTATCACGGATATTCATGACCGGAAACCTTGGGCCATGAAATGGTTCAGGTGTATTGCTTGGTGAGGACGAACGGCCATTCCCAAATAATTCGGTGGCCACCAGGAAAAATTTTGTAGTATCCAGTGCTTTACCAGGCCCTATCAGCCATTCATAGCCATGGTGATCTGCCATATAATGAGAAGGAAGCAGAATCGCATTGTCATGGGCCACATTTAAATGGCCATAAGTTCCATATTTAATATGAGCAACAGGTAAAATAATCCCCGATTCTGACTTAAAATTGCTGATTGAGAATTCCTGAGCTATTGGTTTTCTCTCCTTTTTAGTCTGTGCTAGAACACTTTGGGAAATTAAAAGACAAAAAATAAAAATTTTCATTTATGCGGTTTTGTTTTAAAAGTATAAATATGGAATGATAATATAATCTATAATTAATGTTTAATTCTATACTTAAAGTATTAAGTTTCTAAGATAGCTGAATTTGACCAAATACGTAATTATCAGAACTATGTAAATCGGTGGATATATAAAATACCTATGACTTTTACTTTCCGGCATTTCTTTTGATTTTAATGATTTTGCCCCGACACAATTTATTAAATAAGGTTTAAGTATTGAAACTTGTGAATAAAGTATTAATATGTCTGGGAATGTACCGGTCGGGTACATCAAAGATTACCAGCTGGCTTCAAAAATGCGGAGTTCATATGGGCGACCGCTTTGAACGCGCTGGCGTGGATGAACAGGGAAAGGTGGAAGATCTTGACTTCATCACCTTGCATGAAGAGGTATTCAGGGCCAACCAGGTCGACCGGATGGGATTGTTTCTGCCTGCAAATATCTGGGTAGATCCTTATCAGGAACGTAAAATGGAATACCTTCTGAAATTCAAGAACTCCATGCATGAGCAGTGGGGGTGGAAAGATCCGCGAACCTGCTTGCTTGCAGATCAATATTCAAGGCTTATCCCCCAGGCCAGGTACCTGATCATCTTCAAGGATTATTCGATGGTGGTCAGGTCTCTCATTCAAAGGCAGAAAGCTGACCTGAAAAAATGGTATGCTGATCTTGACCTTCTTAGTCAGGCAAGAGGATACCTGCATTACAGGGAGAAGATGATCCGTATTTCATCCCTTCAGAATATTTACCTCGATACCTGGTGCCGTTATTACCAGAACCTGCTCGATCTGACCCTGACACTTTCTTCTGAAAACTATTTTATGGTAAACTACCAGGACCTTAAAAATGATGAAGTAGAGCTCTTCGATAAATTGTCAGGTGAATGGAACTTTGACCTGAAATTCTTTCCTTTCAATACGGATGCTGATGTTCCGCTGAATGCTGAAAGTATGCCGGCAATCGAGTTTGACCAGGTCATAGAGAACAGGGCAAAAAAGATCACCTCTGCCCTTGTAAATCAGAACTGCTGACAGCAACCTGTTTTTTAGTGTACATAAGCATTAAATCCATAATGCTTATATTGAAGCACCTAAAAAAACACGTCCTTGAAAAAAATAATTACCCTTGGTATTGCGATGGCTGTGATCACGCCCTATCTCCATGCCCAGCAAAAGACCCTCCTGGGCTTTACTGAAAATTCTACTGCCAGAGAGCTGAAAACTGAAGCCGCCTTTGACAGATCACTGAGTGCACCACATATTGGTGAAACTATAAAACAACTCTCTTCTTTACCTCATAACCTGGGTTCTGCAGGCGGTAAAATAGTTGCTGAGACCATTCTTAAAAAATTTAAAAGTTATGGCCTTGATGCGCATATAGTTACCTATTCTGTGCTTTTTCCCACGCCCAGAACACGTGTTCTTGAGATGGATGGATCAAAGCCATATAAAGCTCTCCTGCAGGAGCCAGCCCTGACTGAAGATGCTACCAGCGGTCAGGCAGGTCAGCTGCCTACCTACAATGCATGGAGCGGGGATGGCGATGTAAAAGCTGGACTTGTGTATGTGAATTACGGACTTCCCGCAGATTATGTGACTCTGGATTCACTTGGAATAAGCGTAAAAGGAAAGATCGTCATTGCCCGGTATGGACATGCCTGGCGCGGAATAAAACCAAAAGTTGCCCAGGAACATGGGGCTATTGGTTGTATCATCTATTCTGACCCTGCAGACGATGGGTATAAGGCAGGAGATGTGTATCCAAAAGGAGCCTTTAAAAACGAATTCGGCGTACAGCGGGGTTCTGTCATGGACATGGTCCTCTATCCGGGTGATCCGCTTACTCCTGGCATTGGTTCTACCAAAGATGCTAAACGACTTGATCGCAAGGATGCGCTTACCATTCTTAAAATTCCTGTACTTCCAATCAGTTATCATGATGCCCAGCCCCTGCTGGAAGTGCTGGAAGGCCCTGTAGCCCCGGAAAGCTGGAGGGGAAACCTTCCTTTTACCTACCATATCGGACCTGGAACTACACCTGTACATCTGAAAATGGAATTTAACTGGAACCAGGTACCTGCCTATGATGTGATCGGAACGATCAGAGGCGCTGAATTTCCCGACGAGCTTGTGATCCGCGGAAATCATCACGACGCATGGGTAAACGGAGCAGGTGACCCAATCAGTGGCCAGGCTGCAATGGATGAGGAAGCCAAAGCACTTGGTGAACTTCTCAAAACAGGCTGGAAGCCTAAAAGAACCCTTGTGTATTGTGCCTGGGACGGAGAGGAGCCCGGATTGATCGGTTCAACAGAATGGGCTGAAGACCATGCAGCTTATCTGCAGCAAAAAGCAGTAGTTTATATCAATTCAGATGGAAATGGCCGTGGTCTGCTGGAAGCCGAAGGCTCCCATGCCCTTGAAGGTTTTATGGCTGAGGTCAGTGCTACAGTCATTGATCCGGAAACAAACGTCTCTGTGGCTGAAAGAAAGAAAGCATTCGACATTGTCAAAGCCTCCAGTATAAAATCAAAAAAAGAGATCATGGACCGCAAGGTGGCAAAGCTTGGTGCCCTGGGCTCAGGCTCGGATTTTTCATCTTTCCTCCAGCATTTAGGTGTACCCTCGTTAAACCTCGCTTTTTCGGGTGAGGATGCAGGTGGGGAGTACCATTCAATCTATGATTCATTCGATGATTACCGCAGGTTTAAAGACCCTCAGTTTGCCTATGGGGTAGCACTTGCTTCCACTGCCGGGCATGCAGCACTGCGTATGGCTGATGCCGATGTATTGCCCTTTGATTTCCGGAGCCTATCTGCTACGATCAAAGGATATAGTACTGAAGTCATTGAACTCGTTGACCATATGCGCAC
>JAYWCR010000173.1:0-3303 GCA_043780395.1 Sphingobacteriales bacterium | reverse complement strand
TTTCCTGAAAAAGAAGGTCAGGAAATCAGAATGGAAGATGGGGGCGTTTATCAATGGCGCCGTCGGGGTGAAGAGCATATGTTCAATCCTGAGTCGATTCACCTGCTTCAATATTCCACTGCCGGTGGCGATTACGGGATGTTTAAAAAATATACCGAGAAGATGAACCGCCTGCAGGACAAGGTAGTGAACCTTCGTAACCTGCTTGATTTTACCTATGACAGAGAACCTGTTTTACTGGAAGAAGTTGAACCTGTAGAAAGCATACTCAAACGCTTTGTGACAGGAGCCATGTCGTTCGGATCAATTTCTCATGAAGCACATACGAACCTGGCCATTGCCATGAACCGGATAGGGGCCAGGAGCAATAGTGGCGAAGGGGGTGAAGATGACATCAGGTTTGAGAAAAAGAAAAATGGAGACTGGGAGCGTTCGGCCATCAAGCAGATCGCCTCTGCCCGGTTTGGAGTGACCAGTTATTATCTGGCAAATGCAGAGGAACTGCAGATAAAAATGGCCCAGGGTGCTAAACCGGGCGAAGGGGGGCAGCTTCCGGGTGATAAGGTAGATGACTGGATTGCCCGGGTAAGGCATTCAACTCCAGGAGTTGGGCTGATCTCTCCACCTCCCCATCATGATATATATTCTATTGAAGACCTGGCCCAGCTTATCTTCGACCTGAAGAACTCTAACCGCAAGGCCAGGGTAAGTGTAAAGCTTGTTTCCGAAGCAGGAGTAGGAACAATTGCCGCTGGTGTAGCCAAGGCAAAGGCCGACCTTGTGCTTATTTCCGGATTTGACGGTGGTACAGGTGCTTCACCGATAAGCTCCATCAAGCATGCTGGTCTTCCCTGGGAAATGGGTCTTGCTGAGACACATCAGACGCTTGTAAAGAATAAACTGCGTGACAGGATCACAGTTCAGGTAGATGGTCAGCTACGTACAGGCCGTGATCTGGCAATTGCTACGTTGCTGGGTGCTGAAGAATGGGGAGTGGCTACCGCCGCCCTTGTGGCCAGTGGCTGCATCATGATGCGCAAATGTCATTTGAATACCTGTCCTGTAGGCATTGCGACACAAGACGAGGGCCTGAGAAAGAACTTTACTGGAACGCCTGAACAGGTGATCAATTTTTTTACTTTCCTGGCAGCTGACCTGCGTGAGGTGATGGCAAGCCTCGGCTTCAAAACCGTCAATGAGATGGTTGGTCAGGCACAGATCCTTAAAACATCTAACCGTAAGAAACATTGGAAGCATGCCGGCCTGGAGCTTGGCGCTATCCTTTTCAAAGAAGAAACCAATGACTCTTTCATAAAGATCAAGGAACAGGATCATAAACTGGATGCTATTCTTGACAGGGAGATTATCCGGCTGTCTGAATCTGCTCTTGAGAATAAAATTCCTGTTTCTGCGTCTTTTTTAATCTCCAATACTGACAGAGCTACCGGCACCATGCTCTCTTATGAAATCTCTACCCGGTATAAAAAAGAAGGGCTGCCTGATGATACCATCAGGCTTAAGTTCAAGGGATCTGCAGGTCAGAGCTTTGGCGCATTTGCAGCCCGTGGAATCAGCATGGAACTCGAAGGTGAAGCCAATGATTACCTGGGAAAAGGACTTTCAGGGGCAAGAATAGCTGTATATCCACACCTTGAATCAGGGTCTAAAGCCGAAGAAAATATAATTGCAGGAAATGTATTGCTTTATGGCGCGACTTCGGGTGAAGTGTATATCAGGGGTATAGCCGGTGAGCGGTTCTGTGTACGAAATTCCGGTGCCACAGCCGTAGTAGAAGGGCTTGGTGACCATGGTTGTGAATATATGACTGGTGGCCGGGTGCTCGTACTTGGAAAGACAGGACGAAACTTTGCTGCAGGCATGAGCGGGGGTATAGCTTATGTGTTCGACGAATCACGTACGTTCTCTGCAGTTTGCAATCAGGAGATGGTTGAACTGGAGCCTCTTGATGCGGCAGATGAGCTGTTTATTATGGAGCTGCTGAAAAAACATATTGCATATACTTCAAGTACACTTGCTGCCACTATGTTGCGCACCTGGGATATTCTTTCAGGCAGTTTCGTAAAAGTGATGCCTGTAGAATATAAAAGAGCATTGCTGTTACAGAATGAGAAATTAAAGAAGGGCACTTTTATCAGCTAAACAGGGATGGGAAAAATTACAGGATTTAAGGAATTTAAGCGGGAATTGCCCGCATCAAGAGATTTAAAACTCAGGCTTGAAGATTATAAAGAAATTTACCAGCCATACCCGGAGGAGAAGACAAAAGTTCAGGCTGCAAGATGTATGGATTGCGGAATTCCATTCTGCCATCATGGTTGTCCGCTGGGAAATATAATTCCTGAATTTAATGATGCTGTATACAAGGAAGACTGGAAAGAAGCCTATGAAATTCTTTCTTCCACGAATAACTTTCCGGAGTTTACAGGACGCATCTGTCCGGCTCCCTGTGAGGCATCCTGTGTACTTGGAATCATCCAGCCTCCGGTAGCTATTGAGCATATAGAAAAATCTATTATTGAAGTGGCTTTTGAAAGAGGCTATATAAAGGCTGTTCAGCCTTCCCTGCGTACAGGTAAAAAAGTAGCAGTGATTGGATCCGGTCCGGCTGGAATGGCCGCCGCCGTTCAACTCAATAAAGCCGGGCATTTTGTCACTGTCTATGAACGTTCAGATAAATCAGGCGGTCTGTTACGGTATGGAATTCCTGATTTCAAGCTGGAAAAATCTGTGCTTGACAGGCGCATTGCTTTAATGGAAGAAGAAGGGATCGTGTTTATCAACAATGCTTTTGTAGGAAGAAACGTGTCTGCAAAAGCAGTACTTGATGAATTTGATGCGGTAGTGCTGTCAGGTGGTGCAACTATTCCAAGGGATCTCCCGATCCCGGGGCGTGAGTTTAAAGGAGTGCATTTTGCCATAGAATTTCTGGAGCAGAATAACCGCAGGGTAAGCGGTGAATCAGGCTTTGAAAATGAAGTAATTGCAACCGGGAAGAATGTAGTGGTGATCGGTGGTGGTGATACTGGTTCAGACTGTGTAGGTACATCTAACAGGCATAAGGCAAACTCTGTGACACAGGTAGAACTCTTGCTGAAACCTCCGGTATCACGCGATGTGAAAAATCCATGGCCTCTATGGCCAATGATTCTAAGAACTTCGTCATCACATGAAGAAGGATGCGACCGTAACTGGGCTATTCTTACCAAAGAATTCACCAGTGATGGAAACGGACATGTAAATGGCCTGCGTGTGGTTGATATTACCTGGAAGAACGAAGGTGGC
>JAYWCR010000172.1:0-5439 GCA_043780395.1 Sphingobacteriales bacterium | reverse complement strand
TTTAGAAGCTGTCACTGTAACGATGAAAAATATGGTCCTGGCCCTGTTTGATTTTGACGGTACAATTACCCGTAAAGATTCGCTTTCCGCCATAATACGCTTTATCAAAGGTGATATATCTTATATAAAGGGTCTGTTAAGGCTGGCTCCTACCCTGCTGATGTATAAGGCAGGCCGGCTCTCCAACACGACAGCAAAGGAACGTGTGCTGCGGCATTTTTTTGGCGGAATGGATGTAAATGCCTTCCAACTGGCCTGCGATACGTTCGGCATTATACGGCTTGAATCTATTGTCCGGAACGGGGCCATGCAAAAGATCAGGGAACATCAGTTGCAGAATCACCGGATCATTCTTGTTTCTGCGTCCTGCGAAAACTGGCTGTCAGCCTGGTGCGAAAAAGTCGGTATCGAATACCTTGCAACAAGACTTGAAGTGATTAATGATATCGTTACTGGAAAACTTTCAGGAGAAAACTGTTATGGTCCTGAAAAAGTCAGGCGTATTAACGAAATTACCGATATTGCAACATATACCCGCATTTACGCGTACGGAGATTCTAAAGGGGATATGGAATTGTTAAGCATTGCGACAGATCCGAACTATAGGGTCTTTAAAAATTAGACATACCGGCTTAAATACTAATCAGCCTGAAAGTTAGCCTGCAACCTGACTCAAACGGCCCAGCTTTAAATTTATGAGACTACTACTTCTGAGCCCAAAATTTCTTGCCCTGAGCAGCGGAATTTTGCTGTATTGCGGATCTGTTTTTGCCCAGACCACCACCACTGCCATTAATACAAACGGCAGTTCAGCACTGACAACTGCCGCTCCTTTTTTACTGATTGCCCCTGACGCACGGGGTGGTGGAATGGGCGATAATGGAGTGGCCTCTTCAGGTGATGTCAATTCAATGCATTGGAATCCGGCAAAATACGCTTTTGCCCCGTCCGACAATGCAATTGGCATTTCGTATACGCCATGGCTAAGAAGACTGACAAATGATATAAATCTGGGTTATGTAAGCGGGTATAAGAAGCTGGATCAGAATCAGACTATTGCAGCATCTTTCAGGTATTTTTCTTACGGCGATATAATTTATACCGATCAGCAGGGTAATACATATGGTCAGGTTAATCCCAATGAATTTTCACTCGACCTGGCCTATATCAGAAAACTGACAGAAAACTTTTCTATAGCCGTTGCAGGGCGCTTTATTCACTCAAATATCGGACAATCCAGCGGTGATAACCAGCTCATGCCAGGCAACGCCGGTGCTGCTGATATTGCCGTCTACTATAAGAAAGACGGAACACTTTTCGGTACAAATAATACAACAACCTATGGTATTAATATTTCTAATATCGGTACGAAAATGGACTATGGAACAGGCACGAAATCGTTTCTGCCCACTAATCTGCGTTTTGGTGCAGGAACAGATTTTCACCTTGACGAATCAAGTTCATTTGCAGTTAATCTGGATGTAAATAAATTGCTGGTACCGACGAACCCCATTCGTGATGTAAACGGTAATATAGTCAGGGGTAAAGATCCTAACGTATCTGTTCCAGCCGGTATTTTTCAATCTTTCTACGATGCACCGGGTGGGTTCAAAGAAGAGCTGCAGGAGTTAAGCTATGCCCTGGGTCTGGAGTACAACTATAATCACCAGTTCTTTTTACGCTCGGGCTATTTCTATGAGAATCCAAACAAGGGTAACCGGCGTTACCTTACCTTGGGTGCAGGCGTTAAATTCAATGTGTTTAATCTTGATTTCTCGTATCTAATCTCGGATAAACAGAATCCTTTGTCAAATACCTTAAGGTTTTCGCTGAATTTCTATTTTGGAAACAAAATCGATGGTGGCAACAGGTCAGGCGACCAGCAATAGCAAATCAGTTGATACGGGTATAAGAATTAAGCACCTCTTCTGTTTCGTCTTCACCAAGAATCTTCCAGAACTCAGAAACCCGTGTCTGCCAGCTATTTTTCGATGCCCTCGTCATGCGCAGGCTTATTAGTTCAGGACTGTCGCTCTGAATTGCGAGGTCAATCAGGATATTGAAACTGATAGCATCAGTAGCAATACTTATAATATCGCTGAAGGATAGAATTTCCGCTGAGAAACCTGTACTGACAACCGGCTTTCCAGCGGCCAGGTACTCGTTGATCTTAAGAGGATATATACTGCTGGTTAGCTTATTGCATTTGAATGGAATGATCATACAGCTCATATACTTCAGATAGGCCGGAAGCTGCTCCAGTTGCTTGCTTCCACAATACAGAACATTTAAGCGTTCGAAGAAGCCGGAGCTTACCGCCTCTTCACTATATACCGGCCCAACAATACAGATAAGCTTGTCCGGGTTACCGTCGGCAATTGCGTTGAGTAACTCCAGATCAGTACGGTATTCAAGACTACCGGTATAACCAATTATTGGTCTGTCCTGATAGGGAACCAATTCTTCGGGACATGGATAATCCATGATCTGGGCTTTGTTAAATAGACTCGTGTCAGCCCCATTGGGTAACATATAAATCTCACTGGCATAGGCTGAAAGTTTTGACTTCAGCACTGCAGAACTAGTTAGTACCAGATCGTAATTGACAGCCATCTCGCGCTCCAGCCTGATTCCGTGCAATGCCGTATACCTTACCTCTGAAATATCGTCCAGGGAATGATAAATCTTTTTGACTGGCTGCAGGATATTGAGCGGAAACCTGCGGGCATAAAATGAGTCAAAAGCGTTGATGAAGACAAATTTTTTGATCCTGAAGTCAGCTATCAGGCGTCTGATCAGAGCAAATACAAGGGCATCATTAATCTGACTGAGTGTTTCATAGAACAGTCCCTCAGGGAGAAAATTTATAGGAATAGTAAGACAGGGTGTGACTGTATGTAATTTTGGCAGACCCGACTGGGGCTGCTGATACGAATTTGAGAACATAGAAAATTTATTAATCCAGTTACGGTTTTTTTCCAGTTTAACTACGTCCTTAATGCTGTATGGATGGTTTATATAAAATACCCGGTTGTTTCTGGCAAATTCTTTTGCAAGTGCATACGGGCTAGATGAAACGGGGCCATCCCATTTGATCAGACTTAAAATCACAATATCGCAATCCTTAAACATTCCTCTTAAATTGACATATTAGACATTTTCCTTCTGAAGCATTGCGCGGGGGGTTTTAAATAAAATCCACATATCTTTTATTAACGAGTTTTTGTTGGCGTAAGTAAGGTCCAGGTCCATACGCTCCTGTACAGACATTTCTTTCTTACCACGTTTGGTGATCTGCCACAAACCAGTCATACCGGCAGGTGCTAAAAAACGGGCTGCCCATTGATCCTGTGTGAGAGAAACAGCTTCATAAAGCGGTAGAGGACGGTTCCCAACAAGTGACATATCACCTATCAGCACATTAAATAACTGGGGAATTTCGTCCAGGCTTGTGTTGCGAAGTAAGGTGCCCAGCCGGGTAATACGGGGGTCATTTTGAAATTTAAAGAACTTTGGAGTATTCGTTCCATCTGCTTTATATTCATTGGCGGTTTTCAGATCAGCCAGGCGGGTATCGGCATCAACGAACATAGAACGGAACTTGTAAAATTTAAAGATCCGGTAATTGGAACCAGCTCTGAGTGAACTGTACAAGACCGGCCCTTTAGACTCCAGCTTGATCACGATTGCAATCAGTAACAGGATAGGACTCAGCAACAACAACAGAAAAGCAGAAACGGTAATATCAAGGAAACGTTTGAGAAAGCTGTCTACCAGAGATTCAGGAAAAACCTCTTCCATTTCTTCTTTACGAGGAAGATAGTTATTTTTCCTTACCTTGAACAGCTTTAAAAACTTGATGCGTTCGGCTAGCTTTTCGCAGATTCCTGTCTGGTTATAGACATCATCAACCCCCCGCATTTTGCCAAGAATTATCTTCTCCTGATCGCTAAGATTTACCGAAAATAAGATAAGGGGAATTACAGCGACCGCCGGGCTGAAGTTAATTCGCAGGATAAACTTAATGAGGTCTGTTTTGGAAAAAGTGGCGTCGCAGACTATTGCTGCAGGCAACGTATCATTACTCAGTACGCTTTTGTAAATATAGCGCTTGGCGTCATCCAGCTCGGTAAAATAGATCGCCTCGTGGGCAACTACTTTATTAAGTTCGAAGCTTTGCTGATATGATTCAAGGCCTATGTATAAAAACATTCTCAGGGGGATTTAGTGAATTCAAATCTTGGCTTTTGAAGTAGAAATGGCTTCTTTGACAAGCCTGACAAGATTAGCCGGATCGAATGGCTTTGTGAGGTATCCAACAACACCGCGCGATAAAAAGTTTTCTCTGATTTCCTCTGATTCAACGCCGGTTAGAATAATAACAGGAAGGTCGCTGAAAAGCCCGCTGTTATTTAGGTTAGAAATAACTTCCTCACCTGTAAAATTAGGCATTTCGATATCTGAAATAATCAAATCAGGCCTGTTACCCTCTGACAACCAGAAAATTGCTTCAAAACCATCTTGTGCGCTGACAACTTCATAGTTTTCCCTGGTTAAGATATATTCGAGAAGCCTTCTGATTGGCTTGCTGTCATCAATAATAAGAATTTTACCCATAGATAGATCATAATGAGCACTGACTGGAAATAGTTCTGTGAACCTGGCCTTCCTGGGAGTTGACATACTGGCATCCTCGAGTACTTGTTCAAGCGCTTTCATTCTAGTCAGAGATTGTTCAGATACAAGTATATCTCATTTATCAACTGAATCTGCTACGTTTCGCTAACCTGGTTCTATCAATCGGTGAATACCGTCATTTGATCGATAAGAAACCCTAAAAAGCAGGCACATCAATTAATCAAAGGTAATAAATTCATCATATAACGCTGATAACAGCACATATTGTTTAAATCTAGGGAATTAAGAAAACCAAAAAACGCTCACGATATAACTGCATTTTGCAGATTATATCGTGAGCGTCTGATGAGATCACCTTAACAACTCCGGATTATGGCTATAGTCAGTTCTTAATGATCTTTAAAGACTGCTGAAAACTGTTCATGCTAACCTGAACAATATAAACGCCAGCACTTACAGCGGTCATGTCGTACCTGCCTGAATAAAAGGCTGAAGTTTTTAACATATGCTGCTGGGTAATCAGGCGGCCGTTCAAGTCAAACAGCTGAATCAGCACGGTTCCAGTTTCTGGAGTTGACAGTTCAATTGTAGCGGCGGTGGTAACCGGATTCGGATAAATCTTCAGTGAATTTTCAGCTGTTACTCCAGCTGCAGACTGCAAGGTTGCGGCAGTGATCAGGTCCCGGCTTTTTATTCTCAGGCCTTGTTCGTTTTGTCCCTGACTGTTACTGTTCTGGATATCTGAGCCGGTCACCGTAATCTGCTGGGTATTCGAGACAATATTACCTTCGCTGTCCATAA
>JAYWCR010000171.1:0-3404 GCA_043780395.1 Sphingobacteriales bacterium | reverse complement strand
CAGGGCCTGCCACTTCTGTTTATCGGCTCGCGCTGCATTCCGGGTGGATATGGCCTTGCACCCGACAGTTACCTGCTGGAAGGTGATAATAAAGGACATTTTAAGGATATCACTGCCAAAGGCGCGCCTGAATTAAAAAAGCTTGGCATGGTCTGCAGTGCTACGCTTGCTGATATTGATGGGGATGGCAAACCAGAACTTATCACCGCAGGTGAATGGATGCCCCTGAAAGCCTTCAGCATCCGCAACAGCCGGCTGACTGAAATCATTGTTCCAGGTTTTGAGCATACCGAAGGTCTCTGGAATACGGTTATTTCTGCAGACCTGAACGGAGATGGCAGGGAAGACCTGGTTGCAGGAAACCTTGGTCTGAATTCCAAGCTCAGAGGCTCCGATGCCCAGCCCCTGAATCTTTATCTGAATGATTTTGATGGCAATGGCTCTCTGGACCCGATCATGACTGTTTACAGAAACGGCAAAAGTGTTCCATTTGCTACCAAATCAGACCTTGCCCAGCAGATCCCATCTATAAACGAGCGGTTCCAGAAATTTTCTGACTATGCAGGCAAGGGGATCAGTGAACTTTTTACCAGCCAGCAGATGGCAAATGCCCAGGTGCTGAAAGCAGGAATGCTCAGCAGTATGGTTTTCATAAACCGGGGAAAGGGAAAGTTCAGACAGCAGGCCCTGCCGGTAGAGGCGCAGTTCTCACCGGTATTCGGCATTACCACTGCTGACTTTAACCATGATGGCCATATGGATCTCTTGCTGGGAGGAAACTTCTATGGGCTGAAACCTGAATACGGGCGTTATGACGCTAGTTATGGACAGCTCTTTCTGGGCGATGGGAAAGGTGGGTTCAAAGCCGCAACTGCGCATAATTCAGGAATTTCATTAAAGGGTCAGATCCGGTCTTTAAAGACATTCCAGACAAGGAAAGGCGCATTAGTCATTGCCGGCCGTAATAATGATACAATGGAAAGCTTTACGTATTAATGAGAACAAGCCCAAGTATTCGCCTGGCCCTGATGCCGCTTGTCATGCTGCTTTCATGTCAGCATAGATCTGCTGTAGAGCTAAAAAAACTGACCCATAGCACAGAGATCTATCATACCTGCGTAAAAAGACTGACCGCAGTGATCGTGCATGATGTATTCGGCCCTACAGTGGCTTCGCGCATCTATACCTATCCGGCCATTGCAGCCTATGAAGTGATCCGCAATGAGCATCCCGGATCTTTTAGTTTCGCAGGAAAGTTAACCGGCCTGTCCAGCCTGCCCAAACCTGTAAAAGGGCTTCACTATGATTTTGCCATTGCAAGTAACCTTGCCTATTTGGGTACAGCCCGAAAACTGGTCTTTACCGGCATAAAATTGCAAAACTACCGTGATTCCCTGATCCTCTATTACCGCTCGGCCGGAATACCAGAAGATGTATTGCAAAATTCTGCGGCCTATGCAGATACGATGACCAGCACGCTCAGGGCATGGATAAAAAAGGATATGTATGCCAGAACCAGGTCCTACCCAAAGTATACCCTGAGTCATGACCCTGGAAAATGGCAACCTACACCTCCTGCCTATCAGGATGGAAATGAACCCAACTGGCGCTTTATCAGGCCGCTGCTGATTGATTCGGCAGGGGAATTCAAGCCTGAAGTTCCGGGTAAGTTCAGTACAAAAAAAGGAAGCTCCTTTTATAACGAAGCCCTAAACGTGTATAAGACAGGTCTGAGTTTAACAGCTGAACAGAATGAGATCGCTAATTTCTGGGACTGCAATCCTTTCGCCCTGATCCTGAACGGACATGCCATGTTTGCAAGCAAGAAGATTTCACCCGGGGCGCACTGGCAGCTGATCAGTCTGATAGCTGCCGGGAAAGCAAATAGCAGTCTTGAAAGAACATGTCTTGCCCAGGCCCTGGTATCTGTAGGCATCTTTGACTCTTTTATCTCGTGCTGGGATGAAAAATACCGGAGCCAGCAGATAAGGCCTGAGACCTATATCAATCTTTATATTGATCCGGCATGGAAGCCCCTGCTTCAGACCCCTCCTTTTCCGGAATATATCAGCGGCCACAGCATTATCTCAGGTACGGCAAGTCTGCTCCTTACCCGGCTTTATGGTCCTGATTTCTCATTCACCGACAGCAGTGAACTTGCCTATGGCCTGCCACTCCGCAGATTTACTTCCTTTGAGCAGGCAGCTTCCGAAGCATCCATGAGCAGGATCTATGGAGGCATTCATTTTATGCCAGCCATTGTTCAGGGAAGAATATGCGGAGAACATATTGGTAATTTTATTGTTAAGAAAATGGAATTAGAGGCTTTTAAGAAGCCCTGAATTCCTGGTTTTCCAGTTAGGAAATTTAGATTACCTTTAAACTGTACGATGGTTTCTGGATTCACACCCGGAATTAAAAGGGAATACGGTGTAAATCCGCAACAGTCCCGCTGCTGTAAGCTCTGTAAACTGAGGTCAATAAGGTCACTGGAATAAAAACCGGGAAGACGACCAAAGGGAGTAAGTCAGAAGACCTGCCTGTACTAATTAAATTCATAGCTTTCGGGACCTGAAGCTTGGATAAGAAGTATGCCCTGGTATACCTCCTGTCTGCTATTCTCTTCTGTTTGTTGTGCGCATTTATCTGAACACAATAGAATGAGTACATTTTACCAAACCTATCCTTATTCATCCCTGGCCCGAAGAACCGCCCTTACAGGTATTTTTTTCACAGGTTTTATTCTTCAACAGTTAACTGCTACTGCCCAGGATTCGGCAAGGGTAAAGAATCTTGAGGAAGTGGTGGTCACGGCCACCAAATTCCCTAAAAAGATCTCCCAGACAGGAAAAGTGGTGAGGGTTATCACCGCCGTTGAAATAGAGCGGAGCAGGGGTAAAACCCTTTCTGAACTCTTAAATGAGCAGGCCGGGATCATTGTGATCGGCTCAAACAGTAACCCCGGCAAAGATAAAAGTCTATCTCTAAGAGGGGCAGGGGCAGGCTATACCCTGGTGCTCCTTGACGGCGTTCCCCTGACTGACCCCTCGGATGGACAGGGTGTTTTTGACCTGCGGCTTCTGAACCTGGAACAGATCGAAAGGATTGAAATTTTAAAAGGTGGCCAGTCTACCTTATACGGTTCAGATGCAGTGGCAGGGGTCATCAACCTGATCAGTAAACTCCCCGGTAAAAAAGCGCTGAATATAGGAGCCACTCTTACAGCAGGAAGCATGGGTGCAAAAAGAACAGGCCTTGAGCTCAGCGGACGCATCGTAAAAGCCCTTTCCTATACAGCTTCCTTTGGACATTTTCAGACCGATGGAATCCCTGAAGCCACCGATAACAAGACCGATTCAGCAAATACCGGACATTTTCACCGCAATGGCTATAGCCAGAATGCC
>JAYWCR010000170.1:0-22293 GCA_043780395.1 Sphingobacteriales bacterium | reverse complement strand
ATATCAATAAATCCATTGCCCACCAGCTTCCCATAACTGCTGGTTCCCTGACTCAGGTCATTAATGGCTACCATATTATTGGCATAGCTTACATCAGGGTTTGAACCTGTATCATTCGTACCAAGACTATAACCCTGAGGGTTAAAGTTACCGGCTGTATTTACAAAGGCAGGGCTCCTCACAGGCACTGTGGGCAGAGATTGCGGGGAATCGAAAAAGGGATTTCCCCTGTTTGGATTCTTTGCATTGGAATTGGTGAATACAGCATTCTCACCTATGGTGATGATACCCTTTTTAGTTTCTGTATTGATGCGCAGGCTGGTACGGTTGAAGGAATTTGCCTGCAAAACCCCTTTATTGTTATAGAAACTTCCTGAGATCAGGTATTTTGTATATTCTGAGCCTCCCGATAAGGCAATATTGTAATCCTCATCACTACCGGTACGCTCTTCAAGCCCCTGCCAGTTGGTATTGATGGCGGCATTAAATGCTGATCCAATACTTGCAGGAATGGGGAGGCCCGAATTCATATATGCCTGTTTTTTCAGGTTAGCATACTGGGTACTGTTCATCACAGACCAGCGTTTGGGTATCTGCTGAATTCCATATTTTGCCGAGAAGGAGAGTTTTGGAGGGCCTGCACGCCCTTTCTTTGTGGTAATTATAATTACCCCATTGGCTGCCCTTGAGCCATAAATAGCAGATGCAGAAGCATCTTTAAGGATCTGAATGGAGGCGATATCGTCATTATTGATCGTTGGATTTGCATCGGCGATCATGCCGTCTATGACGTACAGGGGAGCTGCAGTGATAAAACTGGCAATACCACGGATCTCAATCTCAGCCTGCTGGCCCGGTGCACCACTTGTGCGCACAGAAACACCTGGCGACAAACCCTGTAAGGCTTCAGGCAAACCGGCAGCGGTCACCCTGTTGGTCTCCGTAGGGCTTACTACAGAAACCGCCCCGGTCAGGTCTTTTTTAGCCACCGACTGATAGCCGATCACAACAAGCTCTGAAAGCTGGCTCGACTTCTCCAGAAGTTGCACATTGATCACAGCCCTGCCATTCAGAGGTATTTCCTGAACAGCATACCCGATGAAGGAGAAGACAAGAATACTTTTAGCATCTGCCCCGTTCAGGCTATACTTTCCATTTACATCGGTCAGGGCACCGGCAGTAGTTCCTTTTACGGTCACACTGACTCCCGGCACAGGGCCCTGTTTATCGGATACAACCCCGGTTACAGGGGTAATTGTCTGCGAGAATGCAGTAAAATTTAAAAACAGGAGAAAGAAAAGAATAAAAACAGATCCTGAATTCTTTAGTAAGCTTTTACTCATCATCAAGGAAATTATGGGTTCAGTGAATAACCTGAAAATTCAGGCAAAGGAAATCTGGAATAAGGATTCAGGACAGGAAGAAATCTCAAAATGCCCTCCAAAAACTAACAGGGATAATGATGCCGCATTTAATACAATAGAGAAGCAAGGTCTTTCCTATTGTATTAAATTACAATTATGTATTATAAAGAAGGTCACGTGCTAGTTAGGAAAGAATACGGATTGGTCACCTCAACTGTATCCGCAGATTTTGCTCAGGTAAGTCTTGCAACACCTATACAATATTCTGAGGAAGTCAGAAGGTCGTGAAGGATCATGGCTTTTAAATCGAGGGCGAAAGCAGTGAACATTGATCAGTTTAAGGGCAGATAGAAAATAAATTCGGATCCTTTATCTGGAAGTGATTCCACCCATAATTGCCCATTATGCCGATCTATGATCTCTTTACACAGATATAACCCGATTCCAAACCCAGAAATCAATTTATTCTCCTGGCTTTCGACCCGGAAGTACTTCTCAAAAATCCTGGTATGATTTTCCGGATGGATCCCTTTCCCATTATCCTTTACCCTGATAGTCACCCTATCTTCATCATGAAGGCATTCGACAAAAATATTGCTTCCTGCGGCTGAATATTTATCGGCATTGCTGATCAGGTTGGTAATGACCTGTTCAATTTTATCACGGTCTGCGATGACTGGTGTTGACCCTTCTCTGCGAAATTTTACCCTTTTCTCATTTCTGAACATATTAGCTTCGTCAGAAACTTCCCGGATAAGTTCTTCCAGAATGAATGTCTGGTTCACCAACTGAATTTTACCGATCTCAAGCTGTGATACATTTAAAAAGCCATTGATGATGGTTGTCATTTTATCAACCCGGCTATTCGTTTTAACTAAGGTTTTGGAAATAAATGAATTCCCAAGCTTGTCGGACTGGTGTTTTATCAGCTCAATATATCCCTTGATGGCCGTAAGCGGGGTTTTCAATTCATGACTTACAATACTTATAAACTGGTTTTTACGGAGTTCATCCTGCTTTTGCTGGGTTGTTTCTATAGAAATACCTGCCTTGTACGAGGGCATTCCATTTTCATCATTGATAACCCCGGCTATCGTTCGGATCCACCTCAGTTTCTGATCATGGAATCCAAGGATCGAGTAGGTAATATCGCAGATACCTCCTTCAGCCATCACCTTATTTAATTCCAGAAAAACTTTTTCTTTAAATTCAGGAGTAACCTGGCTCATGATCTGTTCAGGGCCTACCTGATCTTCTTCCAGAAATCCGAAAAGTTCTTTTCCTTTTAATGAAACTGTTGCCACCTCTGTTTTCAGATCCAGGGACCAGGTTCCGATACCTGCAGCCATAACAGAAAAACGTAAAAATTCCTGATCCTTTTGAAATTTAATTCTGGCCAGTACATAGCATGTGACATCTGTAACCACTACCATGATGGAGGTGGTCGCTCCATCATTGTTCTTGAAAGGCTCAAAAATAAAATCAAGGTAATACTCACGCAATTTACCTTCGAAATCAAGTTGCACCTTGGCTTCATGACCTGTATAGGAGACCCCTGTAGAATAAACCTCAGTTAAAAGATGAATAAATCCCTGATCATAAATTCCAGGCAAGGCTGACTGGATAGGAAGTTCAATGATTTCATCAGATTTATCCAGCAATTCAAACATTAGTTTGTTTGCACATTCAATAATGAACTCTTTTCCTCTAAGTATACTAATACCGACAGGAGCCTGGTTCACCATACGTTTAAATTTTCTTTCACCAAGCTCATGCAGGGAAAGTAAATTCTGTTGCGGGGAGCCGGCAGTTTCTTCGGTCGTTAACTGCAGTAAATATAATTCGGTCACATCGAGGGCCGTATGTAAAACAGCATAAACCTTTCCCCTTGTATCTATAAACGGTTTATAGCTGACATCAAAATACTGGACCTTCTGATGCCCGTTTACTTCTAAAATCTTTTCTACTTTTTTGAAATTATAGTCTTTACCAGTTTTCCAGACGTTTTCAAGAAATAACCGATGCGCCTTACTTTCTACATACCCCCCCTCAGAAGCCTCAAAAATATCAAGCAGCGATTTCTCAAGAACTGAACTATCTTTATCCCAAAATTTAAGCATTTCCGGGTTTGCAGTCTGAATGACTAATTTTTCAGTTGCATATACTGCTGTCCCAAGGCTGGTTGAACATAAAATATTTAAAAGTTCTTTATCTGTTAACTTTTCGTACACTAAATCTATTTTACAGGTTGAAATAAGAATTATCTAAGTATTTAGCCTTTATGCTAAATGGATGCTTTCAACGTTTTTAAAAATATTATTTTGTTGATTTAAATTGACTGCGGTGGCCACCTATCCTGAACATTCTAAAGGCAGCGGTCAGTTTAAAGGCAGATTGAAAATAAATACAGAGCCTCCATCTGGAAGTGATTCAACCCATAACCGCCCATTATGCCTGTCAATGATCTCTTTACACAAATACAATCCTATACCAAACCCTGAAATGATCTGATTCTGCTTATTTTCTACCCGGAAATATTTTTCAAAGATCCGGTCCTGATCTTCCGGATTTATACCCCTGCCACTATCCTTTACTTTTACAGTCACCATCTGTTCATTGCTGGTGCATTCTATAAAAATATTGCTTCCTATGGGAGAATATTTATCTGCATTACTGATCAGATTGGTAATGACCTGTTCAATTTTGTTGCGGTCAGCATAAATATTTGTTGAACCCTGATGATTGAATTTCACTCTTTTTTCCTTACCAAAAATATTGGCCTCGTCTGATACCTCCCTGATAAGTTCCTCTACAACAAACGGCTGGTTTACCAGCCGGATCTTACCGATCTCAAGCTGGGAGACATTCAGAAATCCATTGATAATGGTAGTCATCTTATCGACCCGGCTATTTGCCTTATTTAGAATTTTAGAAATAAAGGGATTTTCTATCTCATCTGCTTTCTGAGTTACCAGTTGAATATACCCTTTAATGGCAGTCAGGGGTGTTTTCAATTCATGGCTGACAATACTTATAAACTGGTTCTTACGCACCTCTGCCTGCTTTTCCTGGGTTGTTTCTATGGAAATTCCGGAAGTATAGGTAGGCATCCCGTTTTTATCATTCACCACCCCGGCAATAGTGCGTACCCACCGGAGCTGCTGGTCATTAAACCCGATCACTGAATAGGTAATATCACAGATTCCTCCTTCAGCGATAACCCTGTTTAATTCATGCTGAACTTTATCTTTAAATTCTGGAGTGATCTGCTCCATAAGCTGGTCAGGATTTACCTCATCCTCTTCCATAAATCCAAAAAGCTGCTTATTCTTTGTAGCAATGCTTGACTCACCTGTTTTAAGGTTTACCGACCAGGTACCAATACCTGCAGCGATAATGGAATAACGCAGAAGATCCTGGTCTTTCTGGAATTCATTTCTGGCAAGTACATTGCTTGTAACATCTGTAAAAACAACCATCACGGAGGTCGTTTTTCCTCCATGATCTTTAATTGGCTCAAATATAATATTCAGGTAATGTTCTATGATCTCACCCTTTATCTCAATTAATGCACTGATATCATACCCTGTATAAGGAATACCTGAGCTGTACACTTCATTTAATAATGAAATAAAATGCTGGCCTTCAAGTTCAGGAACCGCTATTTCCAAAGGCATATTTATGATCTGATCTGTCTTACCCCACATATTCAGGATAAGTTTATTGGCAGAATCGACCATTAAATTCTTGCCTGTAAGCACAGCAATTGCGATAGGCGCCTGATCAACCATGTTTTTAAATCTTGATTCACTGGAAGCAAGATTAGTCATCAATATGCGCAGGTGTTCTTTCCTGGAATATATATGCTGGTTTAATTCAATAAGTCTGGCATTTGCAGCCTCCAGCTTTTCATGTGACTTAAACAGGTCATTCGTAAAGACCGTTTGCTCAAGAAAGTTCTTTTCAATAACAAGCCGGTTCTGAACATTTTCTGACATGTCTTCTGCGGAAACCAGAACCCCCGAAACCTCCCCTTCTGTATTGAACATGGCGTCATAATAGAAACTGACGTATTTTGTAAGAGTGCCGGAAGGTGTCTGAATTAAAAATAGCTGTTCTTTCTTCTCACAGGAATTTCCGGAAGTAAACACTTTTTCCAGGATCACAGAAAATGAATGATCCCGGATCTCAGGTAATACCTCAAGCAATGGCCTGCCATCCATTTTGTCAATCTGTGAATTCAACAAGGTCGCCATTGGCTTGTTGATGACCTCAACAATCCATTCAGGACCAGTTAATATCATAAGCGCAAAATGGGTCGACCTGACAAGGCTCCGTAAATTTTTCTCACTCTGTTCTAACCTGCAAGCTCCGTGTTCTCTGTCTGTTTCCGGCTTAAAGGCAATTTCCAGAGTTGTTTGAGAAACCGGCAAAGAGATCATATTCTGTTGCCGAGACTCAGCAATTTCACAGAGAGTTAAATGAAGTAAATTAAGTTCGGTAACATCAACAGCCATATGTAAGATGGCATAGACCTGACCTGCCTCATTTTTAATTGGCCTGTAACTGACATCAAAATAATATACCTTCTCGTATTCATTTACAAGCAATAGTTTTTTTATTTTTTTTAACTCATATTCTTTGCCTGTCTTCCATATATTTTCAAGTAATAACCGGTGCGCCTTACCTTCAAGACAAGACCCTGCAGATTCATCTTCGATATCAGAAAGTGCTTTGCCCAGAACAGAATTGTCTTTATTCCAAAATTGGAGCATGGCTGGGCTTGCAGTCTGAATGATCATCTTTTCAGTTACATATACAGCTCTGCAACCTTCGGCAGAACATAAGATATTCAAAAGTTCTTTATCTGTAAGTTGCTCGGACACTCTATAAATTTTACTAGTAGATAAGGGAATTACTTAATTTTGTAACATTAAAGTTACATAACTCAATGTAACACCTAGCAAAAGTATTATTAATTTTTTAATAGATAAGTTTTTGCGGTATTTATATAATCACTGCTTAATAAATTAACTGATTTAATTAATAACATATTGAAGAACAGGTTTTTATCTTATTGATTTAGGTGTAATTTTAAATAAAAATTCTTTGAAGTAAGTATACAATCCCGTGGAAAATTATATAACTAAACTATAAAGAATTAAAATATTTTATTGGTTTAGATTTGCTATGTATATTCTTGAAAATAAATAATTTTTTTTTGGGTCCGGATCCATAAGCAGTTCACTGGAATCAATTCACAGGTAGAGCATATGGAACAGAGATGATCAGGAACCCGAAATATTTAATAAACTTCTCATACTACTTTATCGTCCCATCCAGCTCTTTCAGGTAGATATTCCTGTACCAGACATGGGTACCATGGGCCTGAAGTTCGATCTGTTCTTTTGTGAATATGGGCAAGGAATAATCCCAGTAATTTTCAAGGATCGTATTTTTTACTACCAGTACTCCGTTCAGGTATACAGTCACACGCTCACCCTTCATGAGTATATGAAAGTTATTCCATTCACCGATGGCATTGTCAGCAAGTTTCAGTGGCTTACTTTCATGGGTCTTATTGTTGTAAAGCCCTCCCGAGCCAACCTGAGCCCCTGCATTGATGCGTGAAGTATCCCAGATCTGCACCTGAGGTGACCCACGGAGGTAGATGCCGGCATCACCGTCTTTGGTGATCTTCCAGTCTACATACAGTTCGAAATCAGCATACTGTTTTACAGTACATATATTTTCTCCCTCACCGCTGAAGTTCAGAACGCGGTCGCTTACATACCAGCCTTTGTTCATGATCACATCGGCTTTGGTCTGCGCTGCTGCAAGGGTGGCGGCATCCATTTTACTGCGCTTGATGGGGTCGGCTACAAGGCCCTTCCAGCCAGTCAGGTCTTTCCCATTGAAAAGAGGCATAAATCCATCGCCCGCAGGCATTTCAGAAAGATATTTCCGGATCGCCTCTTTCAGATATTCAGTTTCTGTACCTTTTAGAATACCCATGGTCTTGACAAGTAGTTCATGTACCCGGGCACCGGAATAGTTCTTATTGGCGAAGGCATTGGTCATCACATCATTTGCTGCAATATCTTTTAGCTGGGGGTCGTCAATATAGGTACCTGCGAAAACAAGGGCGGGGTATGTTTTGGCATTCTCCACTTCCTGGAGTATTAATTTTTTCTGATCCGTATTACTGGCTATCTGCATGGCATTCTCCAGAAAAAGCAGCTTTTGTTCAGCAGGAAGCTCTGACCTGTGAAGCAGGCCTACATACCCACTTAGCGAAAGGTTCTGCATACTGGTATCCGTACTTTCCTTGCTTATGCGGAAAAGCTCATTCAGGGCAAGCGGCCCTGAGGATTGGGAAAGGGCAATGAGCGCATCTTTTTTCGACAGACCATCGCCCTCTCTGAATGCTTCGGTTAATGCCTTTACAGAGGCTTTATCACTGACTGCAGCAAGAAGTGGGTAGTACAGGCTTTTTTTACCTCGTGATGCCTGCTCAAGCTGACCCAGTACCATGGAAGTATGCGTTGATCTGTCAGGTGCATTTATAAGTACGGCAATGATGGCTTTCTGAACCGGGTCACGCTCATCCTTCTTCTCATTCTCGTGCAACATGGCAAAAAGAAGCGGAAGGTCTTTTTCAGTGCTCAGGTTCTTTAAGGAGGAATAAGAAGCCATCTGCACTGCCTGGTCAGTACTTTTTAAAAGTGGGAGTACCACATCAAGCTGGGCAGCAGCAGCACGGGCACCCAGCACATCAATCAATGCGATCTGCGCACTTGCTGGCATTTTTGGTAGAACCTGCCCGATGCGTTGAGTAAGGTCAGCACCTTTCATACTGAGCATCGAATTTGCCATAGCCGCTGTCTCTTCCTTTCCGCCTGTTTTCAGCAGGGTAAAATAGCTATCCAGCACTTTCGTTCCCCCGGTTTTACCAGCCGCATGAATGGCGGCCAGCCTTACTGCCAGGTCATTGCTCTTCATAGCCCCAAGCATGGCAGGCAATGCTGCACGGATCCCGGGGTCGGCCAGAAGGCCAAGGATCGCTACCTTTTCTTCACTTGGTGCTTTCTTTAATTCGGCAATCCATGCCGGATAGGTTTCACGGCTATAGGCCGAAGCAAACCTGATGGCCGCTGCCCTGTACTGAGGATCTTTGTTGCGCACAGCAAGGATCAGGGCCTGTACAGATCCGGCACCCTGCAGGTCAACCAGCACCTTTAAGGCATTGGTACGGGTGGTTACCTGATTTACAGCACCTGTTCTGGCAACAATATATTGTGCAGCCTTTATAGCCGCTGCTCTGTTGCCTGTTCTGCCAAGGTTTACAAGATACCTCAGGCAAGAGGCCGTCGCATCTGTTACATCATAGATATAACCGGCTTTTTTAGCGGCATCCATCAGCACCGGAAGGGATGACCGGTCGCCGATCGAGGCAAGTGCATACAGAATGATCTTATCAAGGGTCGGGTCAGGACCCAGTAAATGGGTAATGCCAGGCACAGCTGCCTTCGCATGTACATCGCCCAGGGCATGGAGAATTGAAAGGCGGCAGGTGCCGGTGGTTTTCTTTAAGGCCTCCAGAAGAGCTGATATAGCCAGGGCTGAATTTATTTTCACAAGAGCCCTGGATGCAGGGTCACATAAACGCTCATCTTTCAGAAATGACCTGAGTGCAGGTACCGCATCATCCCTGCCTGTAATCTGTAACTGACTGATGATGAAAGCCTGATTCTCCTTATCATTTACCGTTTGAAGAGCGCTGGAATAAGAAAGTACAGCCAGGCGCCTCCATTCTTCAGCGCCTTTCCTGCTGCTATAAAATGAGAATCCTGAGATAGCCTGCTTAAGTTTAGTGTTTTCAGCACCGCCCTCCGGGCCAAGCTCTTTCAGCATCTCTACGATCCCCGCCTGACCAAGGGAGGCTATCTTATTTGCATGCGCATTTAACGCAGCTTCTGTCATGGCAGGCATCTGAGTCAGCAAAGAGGCAATCCGGTCATGCATAGATGAACTTGCTGCCTGCTGCTGGGCATCACAAAAACGACTGAACAGCAGAAAGGCCGTAAAAAGAAGAATGATTTTTTTCATTGCAGATCAGGTGGCTGAAATTCTTGAATTATATAGTCCAGGGTGCACGCAGCGGCGGATAGATGAGCCGGTTCGCCCCATCATCATCAATAAATAACTGTGAAACAGGATCGAATTTCAATGACCTGCCCAGGCGCAGGGCTGCAAGCCCGATATTAATGATCGTACAGGAACGGTAACCGTTCTCTTCATTCAGGGCAAACTTTTTACGGTTCTTAACCGCATCAATAAAATCTGTTTGCTGGGGTTCAGGGTCTGGAAATTCTGAAAGTCTGCGTTCCAGATCAGGAATATCTGATTTGAAACCAGGAAATAGCTTTCCTCCGGGTCCCTGGATATAAGGTACGTTTTCATCTTTGCCCTCACCATCAAGAATGATCCTGCATCCGTCTGCATAGGTATACGTAATCCGGCGCCAGGTTCCTACCGCATCCATATCCTGCTGGGGCGCATCAAGCTCTACGGAGACGGGGCTTGTATGATCCTTTCCCAGAAAATACTGGACCGGGTCGAGATAATGCTGGCCCATATCGCTTAAGCCACCCCCATCATAATCCCAATAACCCCTGAAGGTCTGATGTACCCGGTGAGGATTATAGGGTTTATACGGAGCAGGGCCCAGCCACATCTCATAGTTAAGTTCGGCAGGCACGGGCATCGGAGCTAGGTTCTCCTTGCCTACCCAGTAGAATTTCCAGTCAAAACCTGTATGGCGCCCAACGGTTACGGTCAGGGGCCAGCCCAGCATTCCTGATTCAACCAGTTTTTTGATGGGCTTTACAGTAGTACCCATTCCATAAAAAATATCTTCGAACCTGAACCAGGTATTGAGCCTGAAAATGCGTCCATTCTGCTGCACAGCCTCGACAAGGCGTTTACCTTCACCCATGGTATGGGTCATCGGCTTTTCACACCAGATATCCTTGCCGGCCCGGGCAGCATCTGCTGCAATAATGCCATGCCAGTGAGGAGGGGTTGCAATATGAACGATATCAACTTCCGGAAGCTGGATCAGCTCGCGGTAGTCACTCATGGTCTTTACGCCGTTATTCAGCAGCCTGGCCACATCGTTCAGATGGGTACGGTCTACATCGCAGATGGCAACCACTTTAGTGCCACCGTAAGGAATATGATTCCTGCCCATTCCTCCTACACCAATAATACCCTTTGTTAAATGGTCACTGGGCGCCAGATAGCCACGGCCCAGTACAAAGCGGGGAACGATGGTAAACGCAGCTGCTGCAAGCGCAGTCTTTTTTATAAAGTCGCGCCTGGAAACCGGGTGCTGGTCTTTCATAGTTCCCTGATCATGATATTCTTAAAATATGCCTTGTTTCCATGATCCTGGAGGGCTATTTCGCCGGTTGAAGCTTTTCCGTAATCAGGATATGTTTTCCATTTCCCCTCTGTCCGTTTCTTATTCCAGTCATCAGACCAGGCCGTAAAGTCAACGATCTTTTTGCCATTCAGCCAATGCTCGACATGCCCTTTATTGAAGATGATCCTGCTTGTATTCCACTCCCCCACAGGCCTGAGCTTTTTCTGGCTGTTTGCAGGATGCATGGCGTAATCTGCTCCTGCCTGCTGCCATTCCTGTAATTTTTCAGGAAAGCCTATATCATCAATGATTTGATATTCAGGCCCTGTTTCGTAAGGGGAATGGTATTTAGGGTTTTCAATCACATGATACATCACCCCGCTGTTACTGCCCTTGTCAACTTTCCATTCCCAGACAAGTTCAAAATTTGCATACTTCTTATCTGTCGTGATATCACCCCCGGAAGCATCTTTTGCAGCTCCAAGACAAACAAGGGCGCCGTTCTCAATATCCCAGTTTTTGACCGTTCCTGTTTTGTTGTAGCCATGCCATCCCTGAAGGTCTTTTCCATCAAAGAGCTTTATCCAGGGATGTACAGGTACTGCTCTTTCAGGCAGCGTGAATGAAAGGGCTCCTGCAGCCATCACAATGCCCAGCGCCATTTTGATTCCTTGTTTCATGTTATGCTTGGTTAATTAACGTTCAGTACTGCAAGGCATGTTTCCGATATCCGACCCCGGTAAAGCGCTCTTTCTGAAATACATGGCTCCGCTTATTGAAGATAGTCAATTCAACAGTTTATTTAAATTAATTTCAGGACTTATAACTTTACGCTATTTTGATCATCCATGAAGCTCCTGATCCTTGATGTCTCTACAATGCTGCCTTCACTATTGCTGATTGCTGGTGCTGCAGGAGCATCTCTTTTAAAAAAACTTAGTTTTTATGGAGCTCTGACTGCTGCTGTAACTGGCATTCTGGTATTTGAAGGAGCAGGATTTACAGGCATTGCCATGCTTATTGTCTTTTTTGTGACAGGTACTGCTGCTACTTCATTCCGCAGGTCGGAGAAGAAGCAGATCAATATCAGGCTTGAACAGAAAAGAGGCCGTACTGCCGGGCAGGTACTTGCAAATGGAGGCATCGCAGGCCTTATGGGGCTTCTTGCTATCATTGACACAGCTCATACCAGCCTTTATCTGATAATGCTGGCAGCCAGCCTTGCCTCGGCAAGTTCGGATACACTTTCCTCTGAACTGGGAACTTTATATGGAAAGAACTTTTACAATATCCTCAGCTTTAGAAGAGATCTCCGCGGCCAGGACGGAGTCATCAGCCTGGAAGGAACGCTTATTGGCATTGCAGGGTCAGCACTTATTGGATTCACTTATTATTGGTTTCTGGGATGGAGTTTATCCATTCTGAGTATTGTGCTTGCAGGAATAGCTGGTAATCTGGCAGATTCCGTACTCGGTGCAAGCCTGGAAAGAAAGGGCCTGCTTAAGAACAATATGGTAAATTTTTTAAGCACCCTGATTGCAGCAGGGCTTGCCGGATCAGTCTATATTTTCAATATTATTTAGAAAACAATCGATTTTTTAGGATTTTTATTTAATTTCAATAGGTATTATCCTTTAAATAAGATCTCTATGCTTCAAAAATCCTGGTATTTCTCCCGCTTGTTGATATGTCTGTTCAGTTACTTGCTGCTCGTTCAACCTTCGGAAGCTTCCATAAGATCTTATAAGAAAGATGCTTCCGGCATTCTTTTCCTCCTTGATAAAGGACAGATGCAGCTCAATATCTGCAAGGCCGATCTGATAGAAGTAAAATATACCCTGCTTGGTAAGTTTTCAGAGAAGAAATCTCTGGTTGTAAATAATGACTGGGCTTTGAGAACAACCTTTCAGGTCATGGAAGCAAATGGGAATGTGGTGATTACCACCTCCAGCCTGCGGTTAATGGTAAATAAAGCTACAAATGCAATCTCTTATTATACACTTCAGGGCAAGCTGATCACATCAGAAGACAAGGCTAATAAATCAATGAAACCAGCTACTATAGCCGGAATTGAAACTTATAATGTAAGCACCGGGTTTAACTCACCCGCAGATGAGGCCCTGTTTGGCCTGGGCTGCCACCCTGTAGATTCCCTGTCCATGAACTACAAGGGCAGAAACCAGGAACTGGCTATCAAGTATATGACCGGAGCCATTCCTGTTCTGCTGTCAACCCGGGGGTATGGCCTGATGTGGGATAATTATTCAGCATCAAATTTCTATGGAGCTGAAGCAGGAAATACAAAATTCAACTATGTATCGGAAAGCGGAAAGCAGGTAGATTACTACTTTTTCTATGGCCCTGGCTTTGATCATATCATTGACCTCTACCGCCAGGCAACAGGGAAATCACCGATGTATGCAAAATGGGTTTTCGGCCTGTTCCAGTCACAGGACAGGTATCTGAGTGAGAAAGAGATCATATCTGTAAAAGACAACTACCGCAATAATCATATCCCGGTTGATTGTATTGTTCAGGACTGGTATTACTGGGATCCATTGCCTATCGGATCGCATGTCATGAAAGCCGAGCGCTATCCGCATCCAAAACTGATGCTCGATGCGCTTCATAAGGCAAATATGCATGGCATGATCTCTATCTGGCCGGTATTTGGAAAAGGAACGCCAAATTATGATGCCCTTGAAAAGATGGGAGGCCTTACCAGTATCACCTGGGATAATGTGGTGACCCATACCTTTGATACCTATTACGATGCCCATAACCCTGCAGCACGTGATCTTTACTGGGAGCAGGCACGTGACAGCCTTGTAAAACGCTATGACTGGGATGCATGGTGGATTGACCAGTGTGAGCCTGATAACGGAGCCCTGCTCGATGAGCGGCGCAAGAGCAAGTTCTTTAGCGGCCAGGGTATTGATTATTTTAACAGTTATTCTCTCGAGCATACCAAAGGGATCTATAAAGGCTGGAGGAAAGATATTCAGGGCAAGCGCGCCTTCTTTCTGGCAAGACAATCTTTTGCCGGAGCACAGCGCAATGCAGCAACCCTGTGGTCGTCGGATATAAATACCTCTTTCGAATCATTCAGGATCCAGGTACCTCAGGGAATCAATGCCTGTGCATCGGGTATTCCCTACTGGACCTCTGATATCGGAGGCTACAGTTATCATTTTACAGTACCGGTATGGACAAAACCTGAGAACAGGGAACTCTTTACCCGCTGGTTTCAGTTTGGCACCTTCTGCCCTATTTTCAGGATCCATGGCAAGGGCGAGCGGGCCCTGTTCTCGGATAACTGGGATGAAAGCACGAAGGCTATCTTACTAAAATATGATAAGCTCAGGTATCGCCTGCTTCCTTATATCTACTCACTGGCAGGTAAAGTAACCAGCCAGAATTATACCATGATGCGTGCCCTGGCCTTTGATTTTGCAGCAGATCCGAAGGTGTATAATATCCCTGATCAGTACATGTTTGGCCCCGCCTTTCTGGTAAATCCTGTGACTGAGCAGCTTTATACAGGCACAAAGGCAGCAGCCGGAAAAACTACCCGCGCTGTTTATCTGCCAGCCTCTGCAAAATGGGTAGATTTCTATACCGGCAAAACTTATAGCGGTGGCCAGACCCTGAATGCGGATGCACCTATTGAGATTATGCCGCTTTATGTAAAGGCCGGTTCTATTGTGCCTATGGGCCCGGTGATGGAATATGCGACTGAAAAGCCTGCAGATAACATCGAACTGCGGATCTATACAGGTGCGAATGGTAAATTCGACTATTATGAAGACGAGAACGATAATTACAATTATGAAAAAGGCAGATCAGCTTCTTTTAGTTTAAGCTGGAATGAGAAGGCGCATACACTCTCTGTTTCAGACACCAGGGGTTCATTCCAGGGGATGCTGAAGGCCCATACTTTCAATATTGTTCTTGTAAAAGGAAGCCATGGTGCCGGAATGGATACCTCTGCATTCTTTGATAAAACCGTAAAATATACCGGGAAGGCGATGGTGGTGAGGCTTTAAACTCTGTAGTTGTGCATTAGCAGATCCTTAAAAGCGTTTAGGGGTGCACAGCCAAATTCACAAAATCAGAATTTGCATTGCTTGTACCATCAGACAGAATAACTGCTACTCCGTTCTTCCAGTATTTGATGAAATTAGAAGTTCCTGTGGCTGCCTGCTCACCTGATACATATACATCTGTAATATGCAATTACACATAAAAACATTAAGTAGCCTATAACCATACGTAATTACATATAATTATAGGCTATTTAAAACTACAAGCCTTTCAATCCTAGCAAAAAGCTGTAGTAGGCTGATTTTTTTGACAGATCTGCATTGAACAGCAAAGGATAATCTGGTGATGAGGCCCGGTTCAGCCAGCTTTCAGAATCAATCAGCCCCCAGATGGTGATACCAAAACGCTGTGCTTTGGGAACATTCTTGAGATAGGATTGAACTACATATTTATACAGGCTTGCCTGAGCGGCAAGCAGGTCAGGGTTGGCAACGAACGGGCTTGTTTTGGAGTTATTCATGGTAATGTCCAGTTCAGAGATCCTTACCAACAGACCGGTTGCGGCCAGTTTAATGAGCTGGTTATCGATACTTGAGTGAGAGGTCTGCAACGTAATATGCATCTGGGTTCCTATGCCGTCGATTTTTGCTCCTTTTTTATTCAGTTCATTGGTATATGCAATTAACGAATCGAGTTTATAGCCATACTCCAGGTTATATTCATTGATAAATAAGATGGCAGCAGGGTCTGCAGCTTTTGCATACTGGAAGGCCTTCAAAGAAAAATTTCTTCCCAGATAATTTGCCCAAAGGAACTGACTGTTGGCATTGGCTGGCTGGATCTTATAGTTAGTACTGTCGCGCAGGGCTCCGCTCCCATCAGCCATAGGCTCATTGACCACATCCCAGACCTTTATTTTTCCTTTATAGCGCAGAACGGTCGTTGTAATATAGGTATGTAAGGCCGTATCGATGACGGCTGCTGCCTGGGCTGGTGTAGGCTTGGTTACAGATCCGCTATTGGGGTCAGTGACGGTTACATTATCGATGACATAAACACCCACAGCCGGAAAATTAAACCTCAGCATGGGTGATGATTCAGCAATCGTCAGGTTCCATGTATAGGTTGCCCAGCCTGGTTTGGTCGTAAGATCGGTCTGCTGATACAGGGTATTCTGCATGACCAGCCTCACCGTACCTGCAACAGACGACTTAATGGACACGCTCACCTTATATTGTTTATTCGGAGTTACCGTAAAGGCCGTTCCAATCGACTGCATATCATAGGCATTGGCACCCGGTGCGGTCACTGTGGCCTGCATGGCACGGGAGCCACCGTCGTTATCATTTTTGACGGCAGAAAATGAACCTGCAGCAGTTCCTCCTACGATATTTGTCCATCCGGTAAAATCAGAACCAGAACCTTTTTCAAAATCCCCGTACTGCATTAAATTAGCAGGTATGCCGTTCTGAACATTCAGGGAATTGATCAGTCCATTCAGGTAAGTGGCATTTTGCTGTGAATACCAGCAGAGGTTATGCCCTAAAACACTTAAGCCATTGGTGGTACAGATATCCAAAAATTTATCAGCAGTTGAATAGTTAAGGGTTCCATCGTTTGATACAATAGATGCGTATTTTAATTCATTTCCAAAGGTCACGTAGTTTGCTTCCCTTTTGATAACTGCCACATATTTCGAATTCGATGACATGGTGCCGTAGGTAACGGCAAAACCCATATTCTGAAAATCGCCTGCTGCAACAGCTGCACCGACCAGAGAGCCTGTTGTATCGGCTGAATTGACCTTGATAACAACAGGTGCAGGATCAGCAGGTGGAGTATCACCTGTACTTGCTGCATCCTTTTTGCAGGAGATGACCATGCAAACTACACCTATCGTAAGCGCAGAATACAGGAACTTCACTAAATGCTTCTTCATCTTTATATCTGGTAAGGTTACTCGTTTTTGAAAATGCAAAACGCCGCCTTCAGGGCGGCGCTTTACGTTCAATTATTTATTTACACTACTAAATAAACCCAAGGTTATCTATGTACACTGTACATGGTGGAGTAACTCCAAGATTTTGAAGTACAAGCTCATTAATAGCTGCTGGATTGCCTAAGGAACTCAGGGGAACAACGTAATCGGTATAGGCACCAGGTTTCAAAACAACCTGTGCTGCAGACCCATATCCACCATTAATTACTACTTGTATTTTCTGACCTGCTGTGTATCCTTTGCCCGCATAAATGGAGAATTTCAGTGCTGTTAAACCAAGTGCCTTCACGTTGATAGGTGTAGCTCCGCCGTATCCTAGTTGAAGTGCGCCATACTGATTACCGAAGACTACAGAAATATCGTAGAGGCCAGAAGCTGGTTGTGTTTTATCATTATAGGTTCTGGTACTGTTATACCCGTCATAGCCTCCGCTACCCTGACCGCCCCAGCCAGCAGTGAGTGATTCTGTGAAGATCACATACTTGAAGCCAAAATTAGTTGTCGAAACGGCTGTTCCACCGGGAGTGGTAACATAAATATAGTTAGAACTGACTCCTTGTGGAACAACTACCCTGATCGTTGATGTTGTTACGGTACCAATGATGGTAGCAGGGATCTTGTCAAAGGTAACAGCTGTTGCTCCGTCGAATACGAGGCCTTTTATGACGATCGTATCACCTGGATTTGCTACCTGTGGGTTAAAACTTAAAATAACCGGTACGGGTTGCTTGATCGGGAAATTATAGCTGACCGTACCATGGGCAGTTACAACGACCAGCTTGTTGGACTGGCTTGGACCATAAGGCACCTGCGCGGCAGTGGACGTCAGGCCTGGAATGGTTATGATGATGCTATGATCGGTTAACAGGGCAGGGTTAAAATACACCTGTACGCCATTAAAAGATACGGTCTTGGTGGTGGCCATATTGGTTCCGATGATCGCATACTGATTTCCAAGTCCGCCGGCAACTACCGTAGAATCCTGTGCCACGATTGTATACTTGGTCTGGGTGATGCTTGAGTCAAGGGTGATACGCTTAACCACATTATAAGCCGTATCATTTTTAGCGACCGTGCGGATCCTTGTAATGGTTGGAGCACCTCCACTAGCCATCTCATTTTTCTGGCACGAAAACGTAACCATGATAATCAGGGAGAGCATCCCATAAATAATTTTATATCTGTTTTTCATTTCTCTTTTCTTTAGAATATTATTTAAAAACATAAGGAACCGGTGGGCCTAGTAGCTTAGGATCTGCAGCTAGTTCAACGGCAGGAATCAGAAACTGTAACATCGGGGCAGTGACAGAGAGAAAGGTATTGCCATACCGTACAACAGGTGCCTGACTACCTGCTGTTCCTCTGTCTTGTTGTTGCATTAATTTGATCCCTAACACGTGGTCTGTATTGTTAAACCCATCGACACGCATCAGGTCATAAAAGAAATCATCTTCAAAGGCAAATTCTCTTCTGCGCTCTGAGATAATATCATCCTTAATCATATTGACAGGAACGTTTGCATTCGGATTTGTTCCGTATTTGGAATAATTAGGATTTGCAACTGTATAGAATCGTTTGATCTGGGTTAAATTTGCCAGACCGGCTCTTTTTCGGATCGTGTTGATCGCATTCAGTACAATCGGATCATTGCTGACCATCGCACCTGCCATAACGGCTTCAGCCTCGATCAGGAACATATCGGCATAACGCAGCATATAGGTATTATTTGCAGATGACTGATTTGTACCAATACCACCGTTATCTGCAGGTGTACCTACTACATATTTTTTAGTTGCAGTATTCGTTCCCTGCTCACTTGCACCTGCAGCATAGGTATACCCACCTGCAGCCTGGTTCAGTTCAGGATATTTATCACCCGGGATCATATAGGTTGGCTTACGACGCAGATCAGCCATATCAAACTCGTCAACAAGGTCAAAGGTTGGTGCAACCTGACCATAGCCATCACCAGTACCAGTGATCTGACTGCTTGCAGCAGCAGATGCCTGAAATGAATTGCCATAGCCATATACATTATTGTCAACAGAAGCTCCACCAGCCCATTGCAGGGCGATGACTGATTCTTCGTTGTTATTATTAGCTGTTAAGAACAGGTCCCCATACTGTTTTCCCTGGATATCAGTTCCATAGAGCTTAAACTCGCCGCTGTTAATTACTTTTTCGGCCTCTGTTCTGGCATCCTTATAATTCTGCATATACAGGTATACTTTGGCAAGCAGGGCTGAAGCAGAACCGCTTGAAACATGGGCATTTCCTCTGTACGAGCTTCCTCTGATCTTGGCAGTACAGTTAGCCTCCGCATAGAGCAGGTCATTTACAATGAACTTATATACATCAGCTACCGGATTCCGGGGAACCTGATAATTGGAAATATAGGATGCTGAATTTTCGATAATTGGTACGGGTCCATAGATCCTTACGAGGTGGAAATAAGCAAGGGCTCGGAATAATCTGGCCTCACCAATGGCGTTATTGATCACCTCTTTTTTTACCAGGGATGTAGATACAGAGGGTAGGGTATTGATCAGCGCATTTGCCTGGGCAACGACTGTATACAGTGAATTATAGGCTGCATTCAGCACTCGGTCTTGATTGTTTACTGTAAAAGTACCAAATCCAGAAATATCGCTTGACCATGACCGGGCATTTCCGCCACTGATCTCAGAAATGGACCAGCCTGCATGGGTATTCCATCCAAACCAGGGTGCAGCATAGAGTACATTGGTAGCTGCAGTTACCTGATCGGCATTCTGATAAAAATTACCTACTGCAACAGAACTTTTTGGCGGACGGTTAAAATAGTCCTTCTTACAGCTGGTAGCCAGCGCACACGTGGCGGCAACCGTTGCAATCATTAGTTTTTTATATGTTCTCATCTTTGTTATCGTTAAAAATCAGCATTAAGACCGAAAGAAACTGTCCGTGGAATCGGATATCTTCCCTGATCAACTCCTGTTAAAAATACATTTTGATTCGCTGCCCCTACTTCAGGGTCAAGTCCTTTATACTTGGTGAACACATATAAATTCTGACCTGTTACATAAAACCGCATATGGCTTAATTTTATGTGGCTTGCAATTTTGGCAGGGATATTATAGCCAAGAGTGATATTCTGGAGCCTGATATAAGAGCCATCTTCAATGAAACGGTCAGACATATTTACGTTCGAGTTTGAACCGCTGATAGGCCTTGGAATATTAGAATTAGGATTCTTAACTGACCAGAAATTAGCGGATGATGCCAGCTGATTCTGATAAGCAGAACCCAGGGAGGCAATCTGGTAATTTAATGCATTCAGAAGCTTGGCACCATATGATCCGTTAACAGCTACTGAGAGGTCAAAGGCCTTATAGTTAAAGTTGTTGGTAAATCCGAAGGTGAACTTTGGATTTGGATTGCCCAGAGCTACCTGATCTGCTGCATCTATTTTACCATCATGGTTCACATCTGCATACTGGATATCACCCAGCCATGTACCGCCCGTATTAGTGGTTACTGGCTTACCGAACTGGATAGGAGCTGCTCTTAACTGAGCATCTGTTTTAAAAATTCCTTTTACTTTATATCCGTAGTATTCTCCGATAGGGCCGCCAACTACTGTTCTTGTAACAGGCAGAGTCAGAAAACTGGTAGTGATCTGACCTGTGATATAAGGATTATTGGGAGCCAGGGATGTTACTTTATTTTTATAATGACTAAGATTCATGCTTGTAGACCATGAGAAATCCTTGGAAACAATATTGCGGGTATTGATACTGAATTCGTATCCCTTATTCTCTACACCGCCACCATTTAATTCTGGAGGGGAAATCGTTGCAGCACCCGAGTAATCAGCTACACCACCCAAAAGGAAGGCAGGAAGTGAGGCCTGAAAAAGAAAGTTTCTGGATTTTTTATTGAAATAATCAACAGAACCAGTGATCCTGTCGCCAAAAAGGCCGAAATCAAGACCAAGATCTTTCGAGAGAGCTGTTTCCCATTTAAGGGTTTTATTCCCTACGTTCGCCACAGCAAATCCTGTTCCCAGGCCTGTTGGAATACTTTTTAGTAAGGTACCATAAAGGTATGGAGGGATATTCTGATTTCCTGTTTGTCCAAAACCTACCCGTATTTTAAGGTTGTTCACAGTTTCTTTCAGGGAAGACATGAACTGCTCTTCAGAGAGTCTCCAGGATACGGCTGCAGATGGAAAATAACCGGACTGATAACCTTGGGCAAATTTAGATGACCTGTCTGCTCTCATAGTAGCCGTTAAACTATATCGGTCATTATAAGTATAAATTGAACGGGCAAATACAGATTCCAGAATATCACTATTTCCTACATACTCACCTGCGCCTGCTGTAGAGGCTGTTCCAAGATTCAGTGATTGAAGGGTATTCCCTGCTACAAAGTTGGAAATACTACCGGAGTTCGAGTTGTATACCGAGTTTACCAGTTCATGGGCTGCCAAAATGGTCAGGTTATGCTTCTGATTGAATACATGATGATACGTCAGATATTCTTTCCAGCTTAAATACGTGGAATTGGTCCGGTATTCCTGCAGGCTTGCAATAGGTTGATTATGCAGGGGATCGTAATTATAGGCAGGATTAAAGTATTTGGCAACAGAAGAGTTTACATCTGCATCAAATTCAGAATGCAGGGTCAGGTCTTTCGAAAATTTAAGGTCTGAATATACACTTGCATTATAGTTATCCTGTGCCAGGGTATTTGTAAGCACCAGGGACTGCGCAACAGGGTTGATCTGTGCTCCAATCTGCCCGGCTGAAGGACCGGCAAAGGATCCGTCAGGATTCCGTACGGCCTGATCAGGGGCACTTAAGAGTGCAGTATAGATAATACCATTGTTATTGCTCAGAGAAGTATTTGAATTACTCCGGCTGCCTGATACATTGGCACCAACACTCATCCAGCTTTTTACCTGTGAATTTACATTTGCACGAAAAGTAAGACGGTCAAAATTATTTCCGATCACCGTACCATCCTGTTTCAGGTATCCGCCTGAAATATAATAATCAGTACCATCTTTTCCGCCGGAAAAGGAAAGCTGGTGACTCTGGATCGGTGCAGGTTTAAAGATAGCAGACTGCCAGTTGGTTCCATTTCCAAGCAGGGATGGATTGGCAAATTCAGGCCTTCTCTGCAGACCGATAATATCGGCAAGTGAGTTTTCAAGATTTGCATATTGCTGCAGATTCATCATTTTCAGTTTCCTGCCCTGGGTCTGAATTCCGTAAAAACCACTGTAGCTAAGCTTTCCGACTCCGTTCTTTCCACGCTTGGTCGTAATGATGATGACCCCGTTGGATCCTCTGCTACCATAGATGGCAGTTGCAGAAGCATCTTTCAGAATATCAATAGATTCAATATCAGAAGGATTCAGGAAGGTCAACGGACTTACTCCGTTCTCTCCGTTATTAGGAGCAAGCGATACT